>DAOTTX010000109.1:0-8171 GCA_034437515.1 Anaerolineae bacterium | reverse complement strand
AAGAAAACAGCTCATAAAAGCGATTTCATGTATAGGATTATGGCATTAGCGTCCAATTTCAGCGAAAAATCGTAACATTTTATGCCCACCACAGAATCCGTTAGAACCAGGGAAGACGATGTACGCCTGTTTCTCTTCCAGCGTGGCAGCGAAGCGTTTGACCGTTTCGCGGAAAGCACGGTTGCCAGTACGGAGACCATCACCAACGATCATGATATGGCCTATGACAGCTATCGCTGGGTTGACCAAAGTTGGGAAGAACTTCAACAGGAAAAAGACGGCCCTTACATTGATACATCGGGGTCGGCAGCGCATATCCGTGCCTTCGTGAAGATGCTGCCCTCAGTGCCGCAAAGCCAATTTGACGCTGGTTGGCTTGCCGCTACAGAAGCGACGATGGAACACACCGACGTGCTGGGCTTTGTTGCCGTGCCTGATCTTTACGATATCGGTAGAGCGCTGCGTGCCGGGCGCATCTGGCAGCGGTTGCATCTATGGGCGACGGTCAACGGGTTGGCGATGCAGCCGATCAATCAAATGCCGGAAGTGGTAGACCGAGAGCGCCAGTTAGGACGTGATTCCAGAGTCGCCGCCGTCATGGACGAGTTGACCGGTGAACCCACATGGCGACCGACTTTCGCCTTCCGCGCTGGTTATCCGGTAGACGATGTTTTACCGAGTGCCCGTCGCCGGGTAGACGAAGTCCTCATCTAATCTATTCGTCGGTGCTGCCATCGGTGCAGCTTACAAATAATACAAAATTTGTTCAGGTACACCGGAATGTGGTATATTCCGGCTTGCTTGTTTCAAAGGTTATGAAAATAATTTCTTAAGGAGTATTTAGTATCATGACGGACTATCACGCTAAACAATTGATTAACGGTGAATGGGTGGATGCCGGAAACGGTGGCACCTGGGATCTGGTCAATCCGGCGACTGAAGAAGTTATCCAACAAATTCCGTTTGGTGACGGCAGTGATACGACTGCCGCTATCGACGCCGCACATGAGGCGTTCAAAAGCTGGTCGCGCATGTCCCCTCACGAACGTGGTGGCATCCTCGCTGCTGCCGCCGGTTGGATCGGCGAGCATATCAATGAACTGTCGGTCATCACCACGAAGGAAAGTGGTAAACCGGTCGAACAGGCGGCGTTGGAATGGCAGTACGCCATGATGTATTTTTCCTGGTATGCCGAGGAAGGCAAACGTGCCTATGGACAGACCATGCCAATGCGTCTGCCCAATACCCGTGTGATGACCATCAAACAACCGATGGGCGTTATCGGTACGATCACCGCCTGGAATTTCCCCGTTTATAATGTGGTACGTTGCTGGGCTGCGATCCTGGGAGCGGGTTGCACGATTGTCGCCAAACCTGCTGAGCACACCCCGCGCAGCGCGATGCTGCTAGCACAAGCCCTGGTCGAAAGTGGCTTGCCGGCGGGTGTGGTCAACCTGGTCAACGGTGACCCTGCGGAAACCGGACGCCTGATGCTGGAAGATCCGCGTGTGCGTAAGATCAGCTTTACGGGCAGCACCGAGGTCGGTAAACTGTTGATGGACGGTGCATCAAAGACGGTGACTGGCTTAGCGTTGGAACTGGGCGGTAACGCGCCAGCGATCATCATGCCCGATGCCGGTGATATGGGTGTGGTCGCTCAGGGTGCGATGAGTATGAAATTGCTCAACAACGGACAGATGTGTACGACCCCACAGCGTTTCTTCGTACATGAAGATGTGGTTGAGCCGTTTACCGAGGCAATGGTAGCGGTTGCCGGTGCGGTGAAGCTGGGTAATGGTCTCGAAGAGGAGACGCAGGTTGGGCCGCTCATCAACGCCGCGCAGCGTGAGCGTGTCGAGGCGATTGTGAACGACTCGGTCGCTGTCGGGGCACAGGTCGCGGTCGGCGGCGAGCGCCCGTCAGAATTTGAGCGTGGGTATTTCTACCGCCCAACAGTGATGACCGAAGTCCCGACCTCCGCACGGATCTATCAGGAAGAGGTTTTTGGGCCGGTATTGCCAATCGTACCGTTTAGCGACCTGGATGAAGCATTGGCGCTGGCGAATGACACCGAATACGGCCTGGCTGCCTACGTACAAACAACCAACATCAAGACCGCAATTTATATGTATGAAAATCTCGAATATGGCATGATCGGCATCAACGATTGGCTGCCTGCATTGCCGGAATCGCCCTTCGGTGGCACCAAGCAAAGTGGCCTGGGACGTGAATCCGGGCAACAGGGGATGGACGAATACATGGAGGCGAAAGCAATCTTCATCAGCGGGCTGGCGTAGAGTTGGTTGGTCGCTCGGTTAGAAACATGTTATAATTTTCGAAATGATATAGAATTTTAAAGGAAAAGATCATGGTAGATTATGTTATTGTCGGCGCGGGTTCGGCAGGATGTGTTTTAGCGGTGCGTCTTTCCGAAGATCCGAACGTGAGTGTTTTACTCCTCGAAGCGGGCGGGCCGGATGACAAAGACAGTATCCACATCCCTGCGACGTGGAACACGAACTTTAAAAGTGATATTGACTGGAACTACGCCACCGTTCCACAGAAGAACATGAACGGTCGTGAGATGTATTGGCCTCGAGGCAAGACCCTCGGCGGCAGTAGCTCACTGAACGCGATGATCTATATGCGTGGGCATCGCTACGATTACGATCATTGGGCCAGCCTGGGTAACGAAGGTTGGGATTACAGCGAAGTGCTGCCGTACTTCAAAAAGGCGGAAAATAACGAGCGTGGTGGCGATGACTATCATGGTGTTGGCGGGCCGTTGAACGTCGCGGACGTCATTTCCCCGAATGAGATTTCCGGACTTATGATTGAGGCCGCGCAGCAGGTCGGCTACCCCCACAACGAAGACTTTAACGACAACGATATGCAAGGCTTCGGCTTGTTCCAGGTGACACAAAAGAATGCGATGCGTGCTAGCACCGCGTCGATGTATCTGCGCCCGGCATTGGGGCGTGACAATCTGGACGCGATCACCCATGCCCATACAAAGCGCATTCTGTTCGAGGGGAAGCGTGCGGTCGGCGTAGAATACGAACAGGACGGCGAAACTAAAACCGTCAAAGCGGATAAAGAAGTTATTATCTGCGCAGGTGCCACCAACACGCCACAGTTGCTGATGCTTTCCGGTGTGGGTGAAGGCAGCCATCTGCAAGAGTTCGGCGTTGATGTCGTCCATGACCTGCCCGGCGTCGGTAAGAACCTGCAAGATCATCTGGTATCGCCGCTGCTGGTCTATGTGACGCAGCCGGTATCGTTGGCGCTGGCGCTGGCTCCAGAAGCGGCGCAAGCCTACCAGGAAACGCAGACCGGGCCGTTAACCTCCAACGGTGGCGAGGCCGGTGGCTTCGTTCAGATTGACCCCGACGCCCCCGCGCCGGAACTCCAATTCCACTTAGTGCCGGGTTGGTTCGAGGATCACGGGTTTACCGAACCGACGCAGTACGACGGGCATGGCTTCGCCTTTGGCGGCACCGTCGTCAGACCGGAGAGTCGGGGAGAGGTACGCTTGCAATCCAGCGATCCCTACGCGCCACCGCTGATTGACCCGAATTACTTCGACAGTGAAAGAGATCTGAGCGGGATGGTCGAAGGTGTGAAGATCGCGCGGAAGATCGTCAACGCCAAAGCGTTTGATGACCTGCGCGGACCGGAGTATCGTCCGGGGCCGGATGTCACCACCGATGACGAGATCGCTGATGCGCTGCGGCAGTACAGCGAAACCCTTTATCACCCGGTAGGCACCTGCAAGATGGGGGGCGACCCGATGGCGGTGGTCGATGCCTCGCTGCGAGTGCGCGGGGTTGAGGGGTTGCGTGTGGTGGATGCGTCCATCATGCCGACCATCACCAGCGGTAACACCAACGCGCCGACGATTATGATCGCGGAGAAAGCAGCGGATCTGATCAAAGCGGGGCAGTAAAATCACATCACGACTAACTATATAATGTGATTTTGTGGGCGGCGTACCTTGTGCGCCGCCCTTTGGGTTAGAATAGAGATGTCCGTTCATTAGAATGATGGAAATTAATATGCGTGACCTTAGTTATTTACGCTTACTTTCAGAACGTTATCCCTCTATTCGTGCGGCATCAACCGAGGTTGTACGTCTAAACGCACGGCTTGATCTACCCAAAGGCACCGAACATTTCATCTCAGACATTCACGGTGAGTTTGATGCGTTCTATCACATCTTGAAAAATGGGTCGGGGTCGATCTGGCGCAAGATCGATGAACACTTCGAGTTGCTTTCCGAAGAAGAGAAGCGCGACCTCGCTACACTGGTTTACTATCCGGAGCAAAAATTATCTTTACTGCTACCCAACGTTCAGAACCAGAACAATTGGTACCGGATGACTCTGTTACGGTTGGTCAAGCTGGCCCAGTTGTTTTCGTCCAAGTACATCCGGCAGGATGTGGTCGCGTTCATCCCTGATGATTATGTCGCCATCGTCTCCCATTTGGTCTATGGGGATACCGAAGTCGCCGCGCAGCGAGATTATTATCAAAGTATGATCCGCACGATCATCGAAACACGCAGCGCCCGTGAAATTATTGTCGTACTGGCGGAACTCATCCAGCGGTTGGCGGTGACACGGCTGCACGTCATCGGTGATATTTATGATCGCGGTCCTAAAGCAGAACAGGTGATGGACACGCTGATGCAGTATCACAACGTAGACATCCAGTGGGGCAACCACGATATTTTATGGATGGCGGCGGCGGCTGGCAGTAAGGCGGCAATCGCCAACGTCATTCGGATCAGTCTGCGCTATGCCAATACAGAGACGCTAGAAACAGGCTACGGTGTTAGTCTGTTGCCGCTGGCCTCATTTGCGATGGACGTCTACGCTGATGACCCGTGTGAGCAGTTCCGACCCAAACTGAGCGAAGAACAGAAATTGATCTTCACCGAGCATGAGATTCAACTTTATGCACGGATGCACAAGGCCATCACTATTATTCAACTCAAGCTGGAAGCACAGATCATCCAACGCCGCCCGCAATACAAAATGAAAGATCGTCTGTTGTTGGAGGCGATCGACTACGATGCCGGGACGGTAACGATTGACGATGACACCTATCCATTGTTGGATACACATTTTCCGACGATTACCCCTGACGATCCCTATGCGCTGACGCAACGCGAGGAGTCCGTAATCGAGCGTCTTGAGCTATCGTTTGCGAACAGTCGCCGTTTGCAGCAGCATGTTCGGTTCTTGTACACCAAAGGCTCGATGTATCTGGTCTATAACGGCAATTTGCTTTATCATGGTTGCATTGCGATGAACGAAGACGGGAGCTTCCAGGCATTCGAGGTCGATGGTGGGGAGTACGCAGCAAAAGCGTTTATGGATCGTGTCGAACGGCTGGCGCGACAGGGGTATTTCAGCGACGACCCCGAACGCAAGCTCTACGGTATGGATGCGATGTGGTATCTATGGAGTGGGCCGCAGTCACCCCTGTTCGGTAAGGATAAAATGGCGACTTTTGAACGTTATTTCATCGCGGATGAGCGCACCCATATTGAGAAACGGAACGCCTACTATGATCTGCGTAATGACATCGAAACCGCCCGTAAAATTTTGACGGCGTTCAATGTTGACCCGGATACAGGGTGTATCGTCAATGGGCATGTGCCGGTGAAGGTCAAACAGGGGGAAAGTCCGGTAAAAGCTAAGGGGAAACTGTTGGTCATCGACGGGGGTATTGCCAAAGCCTATCAAAAGGTGACGGGTATCGCCGGGTATACGTTGATCTCCAATTCCTATGGGATGCTGCTGGCGTCGCATCAACCGTTTGAGACGGTGCAGGCAGCGGTCGAGAATGCTTACACCAGGTTCTCAAAAACCGAGATTCTTGAGACGAACACGCGCCGTCTACGCATGAGGGATACTGACCCCGGTAAGCACATGCTCGCACAAATCGAAGATTTGAACCAACTGCTCGAAGCCTATCGTGAAGGGTTGATTACTGCGGGTTGATTTCCTCGATCTCGGTCAGGAACCAGCGGTTATAGGCGGCGCTATCCGCACCCGGTACCTGTGGGAAGCGTTGCTGGAGGTCGGGGCGCTGTGCATAATAGGCCATCGCCAGCCGTGACGGTAGCTCTGGTGAGTTGGGTTGTAGCATCCATGCCCGAAAACACCCCGGATAATTGATGTCATAAGGGTTAGGCCAGCGGTCGCCTAGCGGATCAGCCTCCAAGAGCAGACGTCGCATCGGTGACGTAATCTCGGCACCATCGGGGAATTGTGCGTAGGCGTAAGGTAGGTCGCTGGTCGCGCCGAACTGGTTTGCACTGAGCCGGTCGGCGTAATCCGCGAAGAGATGCTGATAAGCCTCACTTAGATCGGACATCACATAGCGTGTTTGGTATTTCGATACCCTATCGGGATGATCTAACGAATAGCCGCTGAAGTGAAAGAAGATCAACGATGCGCCGTTCACGCTGTATGTTGCGTCGTCGGACGTCACGTCGCGTTCTGGCATGTTCCAGTAGGCGACGTTGTAGCCCGGTTCCCGTAGCACATACACATTGGGGAATATGCCCGGCAGCAGGCTCATCCAACTTTGATCGACAAATAATCCACGTTCATGTGCGACGATACATTTGGTGTAGAGCTTATCCTGCCACCAACGTAATAGAGGTCGCCATGCTGTCTGCCGAGAGATCGCGAAGAAGCCCAGGTTATACACACCAGCGCGTAGAATATCGAGGTCATGTGGGTGATGTCCGTCATCTGGCAGTGGTTGGAGCAAGTGCGGCGTCAGCACGACGCCATGAGCATCCAATAACGTGAGCAGATGATCCAGCCGCTTGTAGACGATGATGTCAGGGTCGAAGTAAATGACGCGCTGTGCGTCATACCGCTGGAATAAAAATTCGAGCAGATAGGGCTTCACCGCTGTGTTGAGTTCCATAATGCTGTACTTAAAGCTGAAATGTCGCCAATGCGGAATGCCGATCTCATGGGCATAGATAACTTCAAACGGATCATCGCGTAAGTCGAGCCGTTCATGTGGTTCATCAACGATGAGCACTACGAGATGTAGACGATCATCATGTAGATCATGAATAGACCGCATCAATCCCCGTGCCTGTGCGATGTAATTATTCGAGACAATCGTACAGATCACCGTGTCGTGTGGTTCGAGTGACTGTTTTAGCTGCTTGTTCTCTCGCACCATAGGTGGTGTGATTGACAGCGGTGGACTTTGTGTTCCTTCCTCATGCCGAAGGCCATGTCGGAATGCCCGGTAGCGACCATAAGCGGCTGTCCCCTCACGGAAGAACAAGCGCCGAAGGTACCAGATCGGATTGCCGATCAACCGCACGACGAGTGACCGTTGTATCGTCGTATGCGCTTGTTGTAGGGCTTTATGTGTGTTCTTCAAGGATTTTAACTTCGCTTGCGTTTCTTGTAACTGTGTCCGCTGATACTCCATCGTTTGTATGCGTTCGATCATGAGTTGCAGCGGTGTTTTCTGGCGTTCTTGTGTCTTTGCATAGACCGACCCGGCGTAGGCAATCAACAGTTGATAATAGTCCTCGATGACCGGCGGCATCGCTTGTACTGGCGACTCTAACTTCGATTGCTCTGGTAAGGGCTGTTCTGTAGCGGCCTGGATTTGCGCTGCCGTCACTGGTACACCGAGCCAATCAGTCAGGCGCTTGAGTTCGCTCGCCGCATCGTGGGTATAGCTCTCGCGATGGGTGACGATCAATCGATCATCTAGCGGGTATCGTAGTAATGCCTCGTGGCTCTGGTGCCAATGCTCGAGCGAAGGGGCATGAAGTGGGTGGTCAATGCACAAGACGATTTTGAGTTCCGGTATTTGACGCAGCCAGAACTCGAGCGTGAACATCGTAGTCGCATCTGCCCAGCCCCAATGTCCCGAACGCTGTTCGATGATCTGCGCTGCCTGTGATTTAAGAAGCTGTTTGAAAAGCCCTCACCCTGTTTCCTTCTCCCAGCGAAGCGTTGGGGAGAAGGGGTCGGGGGATGAGGGCCAAAAATTACCGAAATAATACTTGACTCTACTGAAAAAAGGTCATTTTGCCGAAAATTTGACCCGGTATCACACCATTTTGAACCTCCATGACCCACGTTTTTCGGGTCATATTGAGTTCTTTCAGCGGAGTC
>DAOTTX010000108.1:0-21561 GCA_034437515.1 Anaerolineae bacterium | reverse complement strand
AAATGTAAGGTTTCTATGGATCACAAGAAATGTTAATGTTTCAGGGAAAGGGTCGAAATTTCTTTTTGACCTATTGTGAACCTTCCTGCTCAAGAATGGATAAAGTCCAGTGCAATAGACATGATGTTATTTTTACAACAGGAGCAACTTACTTATGCACGGCTTAATGATGGATTATCCCCTGACGATTGATCGTATCCTCGAACACGCTAACCGGATGTTCCCTACCAAAAAAGTTAAAACCAAGCTCCCCGACGGCAGTATGCACGAATATACCTACGCCGACCTTTACAAACGATCGAAACAGCTTGGCAACGTGCTCGGCGAACTCGGCATCGGCCCCGGTGATCGGGTCGGCACCTTCGCCTGGAATAACTACCAGCACGTCGAGTTTTACTTCGGTATTCCTGGTGCGGGTGCGGTCTGTCATACACTAAACATTCGTCTTTCCGCTGAGCAACTGGCCTACATCATCAACCATGCGGAAGACAAAGTAATTTTCATCGACGCGACCTTGCTCAAGCTATTCGAGCAAGCCGCAGATATGATCGAGGTCAACCCCACTTATGTGCTGTTTGGTGCCAGTGACGATGTCAAAACCAAGCTACCGGATGTCAAACACTACGAAGATCTGATGCAAAACGCCAGCGCGGAATTTAGCTGGAAGGCCAACGACGAAAATATGGCGATGGGCTTGTGCTATACCAGCGGCACGACCGGCGACCCGAAAGGCGCACTCTATAGCCATCGCTCGATGTACTTACATACGATGGGCGAGAATCAAGCATCCGCGCTTGGCCTGACGGAAGCTGATTCTGTGCTGGCGGTGGTGCCGCAGTTCCACGCGATGTCGTGGGGCCTGCCCTACGCGGCGGCGATGAGTGGCGCGGAAATTGTGATGCCGGGGCCACATCTCAAACCGGATACACTCGCGGAGATCATCGAAACCGAGCGCATCACCGTTGCCGCCGGTGTGCCGACCATCTGGAACGGGCTGTATCACGACCTCAAAAGCAACCCGCGTGATATTTCCTGCGTGCGGTCGCTGGTCGTGGGCGGCTCCGCAATGCCGCGCAGCTTGATCGAAGCCTACGAGAACGAGTTAGACGTCAGCGTGCTGCACGCCTGGGGCATGACGGAACTCTCGCCATTGGGGACGGTTTCCAAGTTGTTGAGCAAACACGAGCAGCTATCCAAAGACGAGCAGTTGGACGTCAAAGCCAAACAAGGCTACGCCATCGGCGGGGTGGAGATGCGCATCGTTGACCTGAACGGTAACGAACTCCCCTGGGACGGTGAGACGATGGGCGAGCTACAGGTGCGTGGCCCCTGGATCATCAAGCAATATTTCAGACGCGAGCCGGACGAATCCTACATGACGAAAGACGGCTGGTTCCGCACCGGCGACGTTGTCACCATTGACCCGGACGGCATCATGCAGATCACCGACCGCACCAAAGACCTCGTCAAGAGCGGTGGCGAATGGATTAGCTCGGTCGAGTTGGAAAACGCGCTGATCTCCCACCCGCAGGTGATGGAAGCGTCTGTGATCGCCATCCCTGACGAGAAGTGGTCGGAGCGTCCGCTGGCGTGTGTGGTGCTGGCCTCAGACGCGGAAGTCACCGCCGAAGAACTGAACGAGTTCCTCGCGCCCAAGTTCGCAAAGTTCTGGCTGCCCGATCACTACGTCTTCGTCGATGAAATCCCCAAGACGAGTGTGGGCAAGTTCGATAAAAAGGTGCTGCGGAAAAGCTACAGCAAGGGCGAACTAGAACTGCAATAGCAAAAGCCAATCAAGGCATGAGGTTACTTGACCCATGCCCTGATTGCGCGATCTATGTCTCATCTTCCGGTGAGGGCACAACAATCGTTGCGTAACGACGTGCTAACTCCGGTTGGAGCGACGGCAACCGTTGCGGCGGATACCCACTCAGCACGGCTTCGACGTCGTCTGTGACCATCTCACCGATCTCGTGCAACCCCTCACGCACAGACCCCGCCCGATGTGCAGAGAGAATAGCATGTTCCGCCTGCCGTATCGGGTGATCTGCTGCCAGCGGCTCGGTCGGCAGTACATCGGTCGCAAACCGAAAGCGCCCCTGTAGCACCAGGTCGGTCACAGCGTCAAAGTCGATCACATGTGCACGGCTCATCAGCACGAGCACGGCATCCTGTTGGATGCGTTCGAGGTACTCTCGTGAGAGCAAGGCCCGGTTCTCAACCGTCGGCGCAGCAAGCACGAAGATAAAACGTGATTGCTCCAGTAAATCTTCCAGCGAGGTCGGCTCCACCCCTTGCGAACGGATAAAGCCATCAGTTAACCAGGGATCGTAAGCTGAAAAACTGACACCGAAAGGCCGCAACAACTTTTGTAATTCACGCGCCAGGTTGCCATAGCCGATGAACCCGACCGACTTGTCATAAAGCATGAAAGTGGTCTCGTTACCCGCATGGAGATATTTCTCATCTCCCTCACGGAAGCCACGATCACCGATATTGATTTCTCGGCAGGCCGAAATCGCCATGCCGACACACATCTCCGCGACCTGACGGGCAAAGGTCGGTGCGACGCTGACCACACGAATATGATGCGCGAAGCAATAATCATAATCGAGACCCATCGGGAAAGCGCCCTCGACGGAAAAGATCGCCCGTAACTTTTTAGCCTGTGGCAGCACATCACCGTAACGCCAAAACGCACAGATGATGACCTCCGCTTCCGGCAACGCCTCAAGGAACGCAGCCTCCGGCATCGGTTCATCTTTGCCCCAGCGCACATCGGCGACCTCATGCAGATGTTCGAGGTCATGCGGTGCGAAGATCTCATCCATCGTGCGGAAGTGCGGGTCTAAAATAACAATAGGTTTACCAGCCATCATAAGCTCCTTTGCGAAAATCTATTTGCTTGCCATTATAGCGTCTCCACGTTGATGACCAAAGCAACGGCAAATAAACAGCGCCCACCCACTCGGATGGACGCCGTTCTTTGATTTCGCTTCTGAAAACTGATCGCCGAAAGGCTGGCAGCCTCCCCTACGCCATTTCCTTCTGATCTTCGTTGAGGAAGTTGCGCAGAACGGTGTGCAGGATGCCACCGTTCTTGTAGTACGTTACCTCGACCGGCGTATCCAGGCGGACGACCGCGTTAAAGCGCGTCTCGTTGCCGTCCTTATCAGTGGCGATGACTTCTAGCTTCTGCCCCGGTTTGACGTCGTCATCCAGGCCGAGCATGTCGTAGTGCTCGTGTCCGGTCAGGCCGAGCTTCTCCCAGTTTTCTCCTTCCTCGAAAGTCAGCGGCAACACGCCCATCATCACGAGGTTGCTGCGGTGGATGCGCTCGAAGCTCTCCGCGATCACGGCCTTGATGCCTTGCAGCAGCGTGCCTTTTGCCGCCCAGTCACGGCTGGACCCCATGCCGTAGTCCTTACCCGCGAGGACAATCAGCGGCGTATCATTTTCTTTGTATTTCATCGCCGCATCGTAGAACGTCATCTGTTCACCGCTGGGTAGGTGATAGGTCACGTTGCCTTCGCTGCCAGGGACGAGGGTATTGCGCAGGCGCACGTTGCCGAACGTACCGCGTGTCATCACCCGGTCGTTACCACGCCGGCTACCGTAGCTGTTGAAGTCCTTGCGCTCCACAGCCTTATCTTGCAGGTAAAGACCCGCCGGGCTGTCACTCTTGATGCTACCAGCCGGGGAAATGTGATCGGTCGTCACCGAGTCACCGAACAGGCCGATTACCCGTGCGCCGTGAACCGGCTCGACGGGCGGCGGCGAGATCGGCATATCTACGAAGAAAGGCGGCTCCTGAATGTAGGTGCTGTCGTCATTCCATTGGTAGATCGGCTCATCTGTGCTAGGGATGTTGTTCCAGACCTCGTTACCGTCGTAGACATTGCCGTATTGTTCGTTGTACATCTGCGGGCTGATGCTGTTCTGCACCACATCCAACACTTCTTGCTGTGTAGGCCAGATGTCCTTGAGATAAACATCGTTGCCGTTCTTGTCCGTGCCGATGGGGTCTTCGTTCATGTCAATATCGACCGTCCCCGCCAGCGCATAAGCGACCACCAGCGGCGGCGACGCGAGATAATTGGCACGAATATCCGGGCTGATGCGACCGGCAAAGTTGCGGTTACCACTCAACACACTCGTCGCGACCAGGTCACTACCCTGAATGGCCTCACTGACCGGCTCCGGCAGCGGGCCACTGTTGCCAATGCAAGTGGTGCAGCCATACCCGACCGTGTAAAAACCGAGCGCTTCGAGGTCGTCCATCAAGTCAGCTTTGTTGAGGTATTCCGTCACGACTTTAGAACCAGGCGCGAGGCTGGTCTTGACGTAGGGTTTGCGCTCCAAGCCAAGCTCGACGGCCTTCTTAGCGACAAGACCGGCGGCGATCATCACCGAGGGGTTACTGGTATTGGTACAGCTTGTAATCGCGGCGATAGCCACCGCACCATGTGTGATTTCCTCGCCGTTGTCTTCGACGATAGCAGTGCGTTTGAGTTCGTCTTCATCGAGTTCAAACCCTTGCGGGCCGACCGGCGCGACCAGCACTTCCTGAAAGCGGCTCTTCATGTCCTTGAGCAGCACGCGATCCTGCGGGCGCATCGGCCCCGCCATGCTTGGCTCCACCGTGCTGAGGTCGAGTTCGAGCATGTCGTTATAGAGCGGGTCGGGCATGTCATCCGTGCGGAAGATGCCCTGTTCCTTACAGTAATTACCGACTAATTCGATCAGATCGGCATCACGCCCAGTGCGTTCCATGTAGGCCAGCACCTCGTCATCGACCGGGAAGAAACCCATCGTCGCGCCGTATTCGGGTGCCATGTTGGCGATAGTCGCACGATCCGGCAGCGTCATGTTGCTCAGCCCTCGCCCGTAGAACTCCACGAACTTGCCGACAACGCCCTTCTTGCGCAGCATCTGCGTGACGACCAGCACGAGGTCGGTTGCGGTCGCACCTTCCGGCAAGCGCCCGGTGAGCTTAAAGCCGATCACTTCCGGCATCAGCATATAAATGGGTTGCCCAAGCATCGAGGCTTCCGCTTCAATGCCACCGACACCCCAACCGACCACGCCGAGGCCGTTAATCATGGTCGTATGGCTGTCCGTGCCGACGAGTGTATCCGGCAGGGCGACCGTCTCGCCGTCGATTTCACGCAGTTGAACGACCTTTGCCAGAAATTCGAGATTGACCTGATGTACGATCCCGGTTGCAGGTGGGACGACCTTAAAGTTATCGAAGGCTTTTTGCCCCCAATGTAGGAACTCGTAGCGTTCCTGGTTGCGCTGGAACTCGATCTCGCTGTTGATGCGCAGCGCCTCACGCCGGGCGAAGCTATCCACCTGTACAGAGTGGTCAATCACCAGATCGACCGGCACGACCGGGTTAATCTTCTGCGGATCACCGCCCATGCGGGCCATCGCGCTGCGCAGCGCGGCGAGGTCAACAATCGCCGGGACGCCGGTAAAATCTTGTAAGATCACACGCGCCGGGATGTAAGGGACTTCTACGCCCATCGGCTTGGTATGATCCCAATTCGCGAGGTTTTTCACATCGTCTTCGCTGACCTGCTCACCGTCAAGATTACGCAGGGCGTTTTCCAGCATAATCTTAATGCTAAACGGCAGCTTATCAACATGACCGATACCGTCTTCGATTAACTTGTTCAAACGGTAAATGACTGCTTCGCCGCTACCGGTATCAAATTTACCGCGTGCGCCGAAACTATCTAATTTAGGACTCATATGGGTTCACCTTAATGCTCATGCAGCAAATACAGATCTTCTGGGGCTGTTCATCTAAAGAACAGATTTAAATTGTTAGTATCAGTATGATTCTACCTAAAAAATGGCCGGATGTCATTGGGGTTTTCATCAACGTTACTGATGACACCCGTGAATATTTTTGATGATATAGCAGTTTTTGCCTGATTTTACGTTACAATTGCCCCCTGAGATGTTTTCTAATCGGAGCAAATTAGACCTATGCCTGCAATTTCTAATCGTGTCGCCGGGTTCGGCACGACAATTTTCACCGAGATCAACAACCTCGCCCGCCAGCATAACGCCGTCAACCTGGGTCAGGGCAAGCCGGATTTTGACGGCCCCGCCGCAGTCGTTGAGGCGTTCGTCCACGCTTTACAATCCGGTGACCACAACCAGTACGCCCCTGGCCCCGGCATCCCCACACTGCGCCAGGGGATCGCCAACCATGCTGACCGCAGCTACGGCTTACACGTCGAGCCGGATGCCGTCATCGTCACACCGGGCGCGACGGAAGCCATCTTCGCCGCCGTCATGGGCTTAGTCGATGCGGGTGATGAGGTGATCGTCATCGAGCCGTTTTTCGACAGCTACGTCCCCGGCATCATGATGGCAGGTGCTACCCCGGTTTATGTGCCGTTGCAACCGCCAGAATGGACGTTTGACGTCGATGAAATGCGTGCCGCCTTTTCCGAGAAAACGCGGGCAATTATGATCAACACACCGCACAACCCAACCGGGCGCGTATTCACTGCGGATGAACTGACGATTATCGCTGACCTTTGTAAAGAATTCGACGTCACCGTCATCAGCGATGATGTCTACGAGCATTTATTGTTCGATGATGCGCGGCACATTCCCATCGCCACCCTGCCGGGGATGTTCGAGCGCACTGTGACAATCGGCAGTGCCGGTAAGTCCTTCGGTATGACCGGCTGGAAGGTCGGTTGGGCTTACGGCCCACCAGAACTGATGCGTGGGTTAGCCCAGGCGCACCAGTTCATCGCCTTTGCGACCAATCATCCCGCTCAGGTCGCCGTCGCGGAAGCGTTCAAATTGCCAAGCGGTTACTATGAAGAATACCGTGCGATGTATACCCAGAAGCGTGACCTGATGATGCAAGGCATCCACGCGGCGGGGATGACGGCCCGCATACCGCAGGGCACTTACTTCGTCATGGCGGATTTCAGCGATGTGTTCGACGGTGATGACGTCGCCTTTGCCCGCCACGCTATCGAAACCGCCGGCGTTGCGATGATCCCGCCGACGTTCTTTTACAGCGATGCACACAAACATATGGCGCGGAAGCAAATCCGCTTTGCATTTTGCAAGAACGATCAAACGCTCGAAGAAGCGGCTGAACGCCTCGCCCGATTACAACGCTAATCCCCACAACGGGCACGGTTGTGCCCGTAATTAACACAACACTTATTTCCCATTCTGTAAATACCAATTATAGGCTTATTTTTCTACAGGAACAATTTGTTACAAATAATTCTATAATTTCACTGTACTTCAACGCTGCCCTCTAGATTCTTAAATGACGCTCAACGAGGGAACATGAACACTCCCAATTCATACAACGATATTTATCATCAATGGCGCAATACATTGGTCGATCTACCAACGGATCGACAAATCCCCACACTCTCAGGCGCAATGAAAGAAGAAATCGATACGCTGATCGATGTGACGCAGTCCTTGCTGCTCGAACTTAACGAGGCCGACATCACCCACAAACATGGACACCGCATCGGCGAGATCCTACACATCGTGCGTGTCATGAATGCGATGCTCACCGCAGCCAACTCCACCGAAGAAGAAAAGGCGCAGGCACGCATATGCGCCTGAAATTACAATTTTAGAACGGAAAACCTGCAACATCGTCCATACTCCGTCGATTTAATCTTTAGAAGACGACAATTAAGCCTTAAAAATTAATGGAGTGTAAAATGCCCTATCATACCGAGATGCATGAAGAAATCTATACCATGTGGTGTGAACAACTTACTCTAATTCCACAAGGGAAGATGGTACAGGAAACCGCGCACATTATGCGATCAAAGCTCACATCGCTGATCGGGTGCGCCCAACTTCTTCTGGAAGACGACGATGATGGCGACGTCGATGAAGAAACATTGGCTCTAGCGCATATGATTCTACAATCTGCTCAGACCATTTCCGTATTGCTTGATGCCGCCGTCGATGCCGAGACCGCCAAACAAACGCCCCAGCAAGAAAAACTGCTACATATGCTGGAAGATTTGGAACAAAAAAGCCCACACATGGTGGGCTAAGTGGAAACGTCTTGCTGTTACCTAGATGAACGTGAAGGCCATCACGGACAAGGCCAGAACACCGGCAATCCATCCAGCCGCGCCAGAACTACCGTGGATGTGGCTGAAGTGCTTGTTCAACAGGAACAACGTATATCCCGTAATCACCACTGCGATGACCGTCAGCACCCAGGCGTAACCGTTCATCCCATCGAAAACGTCGAAGCTGACTAGAATGTCACGCAGCGTAAGCACACTGTTGACGAATGAATCACCTAATCCCAGGCGTTCCAGCGCGACGAGCAACCCCGTGATGAGGGATGCCGGCGCGACAACACCGACAAACCCGCCGAAATGCTCCAATAAGGTAGCGCTACTTTCCTTGCGCGCCATATACCAGTAACTCAACACCCCTCCCGCTGTGATACCAGCGCCCAAGATCAGCATCCCCAGGAAAGGCCAGAGGATGATACCAGGAAATGTAATATCGACGAAATCCGAGCGGATGGTGGATATAATGTTGGCGACCGAAAGCATTAACCCGTTGAAGAACCCGGCAATCACGACCGCGCTGGCGACCGTCCACCAGGTCGCTTTTGATGCGACAGCGTCTACGTTACCACTCAATGCACTGGCACTATCCTGCCCAAAGTTCTTAAACAAGTCTGCGGCAGTATCCCCAGAGAAGCTCGCCGGTGCACCAGGGATCGCGCCAAACATCCCCGTAGAGACACTGCTGCCAGCCCCCATCGAGGTGGTACGCTCGCGCATCGGTGTTGAGCCACCGTTGGGTGCCGCTCGGTTGGACGGCTCATCGTCAAAAGGATCGTCCTCGAACTGCTCAAGCGAGGCAAGTTGTTCACGAGCTGCGGTGTAATCCGGGTCTACGCGGATCGCCATTTGCAAGCACTGCTTTTTCTTTTCCGGGTCACTTAGCACCTGTGCGAGATAATACCAGGCATCCGGATTCGTCTTCTCGTCTTTGACAGCCTGTGAAAGCAACCGTCCCGCTTCTTGATGATTGCCTGCGTTGTATGCTGCGATGCCCTGTTCCGATAAACTCGTACTCATCTGTATCTCTCCCTCAAAAGTGTTCAAATCTTTCACTCTCTTAGAGCATAAACAATATATGAATTTGTGCAAGCGAGTTAACACAGATTTTTGTGAGTTTTTATTTTTAATCACACCCTATAGACTCCATGCGAGGTCGCCATGTAAACTAAAGATACCAATTCTCACTGAACAAGGCGTAAATTTATGTCTGTAAATGACCAACTCGACACAGCGGTTGAACTCGAACTCCCCGCTGAACCAGAGATTCATGAAAATATCCTGGCAACGATGGGAAATACCCCCCTCGTAAAGCTGAATCGGTTGGCGCGGGGCGTGCGCTGTCAGATGATCGCAAAGGTCGAATACTTTAACCCTGGTAGTTCCGTAAAAGATCGCATCGGCACCACGATCATCGAAGACGCCGAAAAGCAGGGCCGCATTAAGCCGGGTGGCACCATCGTGGAGGCGACCTCCGGTAACACCGGTGTTGGGCTGGCAATGGCAGCGATCCTCAAGGGCTATAAGTGTGTGTTCGTCATGCCGGATAAAATGTCCGACGAAAAGATCCGTGTGCTGCGGGCTTATGGGGCACGAGTGGTCGTCACGCCGACGAATGTCGAACCGGAAGACCCACGCAGTTATTACAGTGTCGCCCGGCAGATCGTCGAGGACACACCCAACAGTATGCTCGCCAACCAATATCACAACCCGGTTAATCCACTGACGCACGAACTCACCACCGGGCCGGAGATCTGGCGGCAGACCGCCGGGAAGATTGATGTATTCGTCGCCGGGATCGGCACAGGCGGCACCATCACCGGGGTCGGGCGCTTCCTCAAGCAGATGAACCCCAAAATTCAGATCGTCGCCGTAGACCCGGTCGGTTCTGTAGTGCACGACTATTTCTATACCGGGCAAATGCCCGAAGCCGAATCTTACAAAACCGAGGGCATCGGCGAAGATTTCATCCCCTCTAACTACGACTTCAACGTTATCGACGATATGGTACAGGTCAGCGATAAAGAAGCCATGCTGATGACGCGCCGCATCGTCCGCGAAGAAGGTATCTTCGCCGGGAATTCTTGCGGGGCGGCACTGGCAGGTGCGCTGAAATATGCCTATGAGCGCGACCTCGGCCCGGACAAAATGGTCGTCACACTGCTACCAGATAACGGCTCACGTTACCTCAGCAAAGTCTTTGATGATAACTGGATGCGTGAAAACCGCTTCCTTGAAAGTGATTGGACAGAGATGACCGTCGATACCGTGATTAGTCGCAAGCCTGACTCCGACCTGGTCGTTGTGCGTTGCAAGGATGCTGTCGGTGTTGCGGTGACGAAATTAAAGGAAACGGATGTCTCCCAGCTCCCCGTCGTTGGGGATCACGGACAATTGCTCGGTGTGGTGACGGAGGTCAGCCTGCTAAACTACCTGCTGCGCGAGTCGAGTAGCGAAGCGGCAAGCAACACCATCGAAGATGCAAATGTCATCGACGGTAGCGTCCCCATGCTCAGCGTTAACACGCCCATCGAAACCGTGATGAGCATGTTCAGCACCAGCAAAGTGGCTATCGTGGTCGAAGACGTGCCTGATAGTGAGGACAAGCGCCCGGTCGGTATTGTCACACAAATCGACCTGCTCGATTTCCTCGCCAATCGTTCCTAACACAAAAGCGCGTAATTCACCAGTACATCGGTTACGCGCTTCTCCCTGATTTATACGGATCCTCGTTGTTAATGTAGGGGTGCGTCTTCGCCCTTCTCTTTCATCAGAGCTTCTATCCGCGCCAGGGCATCGCCCTCAACCGGGCGCGGTTCCGCGACAATACACTTTAGCTCGTCGTAGACTTCCTGTACTTCCTGCGGGTTAGGATCGCGGCCCGCTTTTTTGTACGGCCTCGTCGCAATAAATTCATGCAGCCGTTCAAGTTGTTCGAGCGTCAGATTTTCCATCTCACGGACGATGTCTTGTAAGTTTTTCATCGATATTTCTCACACTAAATCAACATATCTCGATTCTAACATCGGAACAAATCTCTATAGAATCGACGTTGTGTTAGCTGACCGTTAGGACATGAGAAATTTCAAGATACTCGTCAACACTACGGCTATTTTTATCAGGTGCATTAGCAGACGTCTTTATTCCAACGCCATACGCACATCCGCCAGCAGATCATCGAGATTTTCGATTCCCACACTCAACCGTACCAATCCCGGATCGACGGCGATGTCACTTTCGGCGGTGCTGGCATGGGTCATACTATACGGATGCTCGATCAGGCTTTCTACCCCGCCGAGGCTCTCTGCTAGAGCGAATAATCTGGTCTTGGTCACCATTTGCCGGGCGGCGGCTTCATCTTCGAGGATGATGCTTATCATCCCACCGGGCAGACGCATCTGCTTTTTCGCCAGTGCATACTGCGGGTGACTTTCCAGGCCGGGATAGAGCACCTGCTTTACGGCTGTTTGATCTTCCAACCAGCGGGCGATGTGCAGCGCGTTATGGCTGTGGCGTTCCATGCGGATGCCGAGCGTCTTAATGCCGCGCAGCGTCAGGAAGCAATCCATTGGTCCTGGCACCGCGCCAACCGCGTTCTGTAGATACTTGAGTTCTTCGTACAACGTCTCATCGTTGAGCGCCAGCGCCCCGCCGACCACATCACTATGCCCACCGAGATACTTGGTCGTACTGTGCATCACAATATCTGCGCCGAGCATCAACGGCTGCTGGATAGCCGGGCTGGCGAAGGTGTTATCCACCGCGACCAGCACACCGTCCGGCGCAAGCGTGGCAAGCGCGGCGATGTCTGCCATACGCATCATGGGGTTGGTCGGTGTTTCCAACCACAGCAATTTTGTCTCAGGTCGAAAAGCAGCCTTGACCTTATCGGGATCGGCGAGATCAACCCAGCTAAACTCGAATCCATAACGGCGATAGACGTTCTCAAACAGGCGATACGTTCCGCCGTAGACGTCGTTCCCGACGATGATGTGGTCGCCGGGGTTAAAGCGACGCAGCACGGTATCAATCGCCGCGAGGCCGCTGGCAAACGTTAGACCATAGCGTCCATTTTCAATCGCAGCGATGAGATTTTCCAGCGCGGTGCGGGTCGGGTTACCACTGCGGCTGTACTCGTAACCGCTGTGTTCGGCGGGTGCGGACTGCACAAAGGTCGAAGTCTGGTAAATCGGTGTCATAATCGCGCCGGTCGTCGGGTCCGGGTCTTGCCCGGCGTGGATAGCATGGGTATCAATATGGTAATCTTGCGTCATATTTGAGCAATCTCCTCAAGCGTTGTGTATGATGGTTACAGGCTCCATATACTCACTCTATTAGACGTGCCTGCATCTGCATATCGTACCAGAGGGGTCAACAAATCCAATGAGAGCACTTGTACTGCGTGTACTTCTGGCATCAATTGCTACCAGCACGGTACTGGTTGGTTTAGCCATATTTGCAGGGCAGTTCATCGAGACGGATACAATGATTACCAACACGACTACAGTCGGCACCTCAGCCGGTCAAGACGACCACGAAATCGGGCTTTATTACGTTGATCTGAATAAGATGGTCAGCGTCTATGTGCGACCGCCACTGCAAGACACAGTCGCCACCGTCTCACAGTATGGCATGACATTCAACGAATACTATGTGATCACCAACAAGGTTGATCGCTCGCAAGGACAACACGAGATCGTCAGCACCTATGGCATCCACCGCTGGAATCCGCGCACCCAAACGGTTGAGACACTGTTCACCCAACAGGGCGAGCAGGCACTCCGCATTTATGGTGAAGGCACACTCCACTTCACATACAACAGGTCAGACGAGAGTTTTGTTTTCTTCGACCCCATCGACGAACTGGTATACGCCTACTACAATAGCGAAATCATCCCGACGGTCAGTATAGAAAACCGGTTACAGCAACTCGCACTCTCACCCCAGGGCGAAAGGTTTCTCTATACCAGACGCGAACCCGTCGATGGGCAGACGACAGATCGGCTGTTTATCTTCGACCTGGAGACGATGGAATCCAGCGAAATCGAGCATGACTTCGTCCGGTTCGAACGTACCCGTTACTACTGGTACGATAACGATCAGATTATTTTCTCGTCTTCTGGCGAAGAAGAAGGCATACGGCACTACATCGTCGATGAAGCCAGGTTTGACCACCGCTTTGAGGATGTAGAGGGTACGCCACGTTATTACGGAGAGAACTGCATCGGCGACTGGCTCACGTATGACACCTACCGGGACGGCAGACGTTACTACTATATGCGTAACCTGGATACCGGCGAGGATTATGACTACAACGACGTCTTCCCAGCGGATAAAGAGATCAATTATCTGTATTTCTCCGAAGACTGCGAATACATCACGATCACTGTTGATGACCTGGGTGAGACCTTCCCGGCATTTTACCGTGTGGAGCACAAAGCCGACGACAGCATTCCTCAGCGTCTCATCGAGGAAGGACGTTGGATCTACGCTGATCGTGAAAACACCCTCATCTACATCACTGAAGATGGGCGTGTCTACCGGGACGATTACGATCATTCGACCGACCCTATGCTTCTTGGTACAATCCCTGAGGAGATCGTCGATTGGTGGAACCTCTTTTATATTAAAGGGGGCTATCTCATCCATACGGAAAATAACGATTGGAACAACCAGGGACGGTTGATCTTGCGCGATCTCGACAGCGGCGGCGACATCGCCCTGACAGATGAGAAGTACAGTGTCGGGTTTCAGTATATCTACCCAGCAGGAGGCTGGGACTCGGAATGATACGTCTTCTGGGCGTTAGTCTAATCATCTCTACCGCGTTCGGACTTATCATCGTCGGTGCGGTGCTCGTCGGGCAGAGCCTACCCACCCCGCCGCAGGTAATCGCGTTGTCCCAGAACAACGACCTGGAACGATTATGGCTACGATTCATCGACCTTGAGCGACGTCACGCCGTCCGGCAGAACGTCCCCGGCGAGTATACTCACTGGGTCGATATTTATACAGATCCGTTGGTGCTTCATACCGATACCGGGGAAACCACCTACGGCATCCACTGGTATGACCCGCTTGCCGGGAACATCGAACAAATTTATAGCAACACCTACGATGCGGTCACAGACGGCAACATCAATGCTGGCTGGGGCCTCACATCTACGCCACACGACGGCTTGACCTTCCTCGACCCCGGCACACGCTGGCGCTACCTACGATCAGCCGGTGGCACACTCCACCGTTTATTCCAGAACGCTCACCCCTATGCAGCAATGCCGCTGCGCTGGTCACCGAATGGCACCCGATTCCTCGTCGGGAACGACCAGACACTGCTCATCGGTGATGCAGAGACGCTGACCCTCGATGAACTCACACAAATGGAATTCGACAGCAGCTACGTCTGGGATGAGACGGGTGAGCACGTACTGGTGAGCAGCTACCATCGGATGGAGTATATGCGCTTGCTCGACGTGGCGACTGGCGAACCTGACCCGGTTATCAATCAAGTCATCGGTTTTCGGGCACGCTTCACCGCCTGCGAACGCCTGCTGCTGTATAATACTTACGATGATCGGGATCGAGATCGCTATCACCTGTTCGATATGGAAAACGGCGAAACATGGCGCGTTGATCCGACTGAGCAGATCGAACTCGACGATCTCCAGTGGTTCTATGTGCTGCCGGATTGCGAACGGGCGCTGTTCTACGCGACCGCCAACAACGGCGAAAACGATTTTTATCTGAGCGACTTACGCGGCGACGAGATGACACTGCTCGCGCAGTTTACGCGGTTGGTACGCCTGCCGGATGCGGACGGCATCTACCAGTATGCCAGTGTAGACGGCGACATCACCCGCATCTATCAGGGGAACATCAACGCTGCGGACTTCAAGCGGCAGATCGCCAATCTCCCGGCGTTAGATCAGTTAGCAGGCTGGCAGATCACCGATGATTTTGTGTTCTACTTGCGTGAGGATGGTTTCTACGTGCAAGACCTTCAAGGCACCTATACCGACGTCTATGGCAAAGCGGACGAAACCACGCTGATGTATCGCTATCTCTCTGTTGAAGAAACCCCATGACCCGCTGGATTGTCCTGGTTGCGCTGTGTATCACGCTGCTGATTGCTAGCACGGCAAGCCTATTCTACGTCGCCGGGAACGGCATAGAAACGCAGATCGTCGCGGCGGTCGTCGCGGAAACGCGCAACTTTGATGAACGCCGCCCTTTCTTGCGTCTGGTTGATCTCGACCGGCGCGTTGATGTGATGGTGCCGCGTCCACTGCCGGAAGTGACCTCGCAAGTCGCTTGGTACGACGATCAACTGTTGATCTTCACCGCGCAACAGGTCGGCCAAGATAGCACACACGGCTTGCATTTGTTTGATCCGAAGGCGTTTAAAACTCGCCTCATCTACGAGTCACGCACTCGTGACGCCTCACGGATCGGCTTCAACAGCTACAACATCGAGATCTCACCGGATGGCGCGTGGTTGGCGTTCATCGCCCCCAGCACAGATACCGTCTATGTGCTTGATCTACAACGGCGCAACAGCGAACTACAAACCGTGACCACGCTGGAAACACCCGTCCCTACATTGAATTGGTCGCCGGATGGACGACGGCTAACGGTCACCGATCATAGTCAACTACTGGTCTACGACACGACGACCAGCACCGCCGAACACTACGGCTTCGAGGTCGATACCGCAGATATTGACAGTCGCGCAGCGTGGGCCAACACAACCCACGTCGTTATGCGCGTGAACTTCCGCTGGTGGCTGGTGGATGTGACAACGGATGAGATCACCGTGCCCGTCACCGGCACATCGGATTTTTACCTCAACCCCCGTTGTGACCGGCTGGTCTACACCGCCTATAACGGTGCGCGTAAGACCGGGCGCATCCTTGACCTACAAAGTGACACCGTCACCCGGCTAGAAGACCTGCCCGGCATGGAAAACTTGCGCATGGACGACGTCCGCTTGAGCGATACCTGCGGTCATGTCATCGTCACCGTCGATCAAGACCCACTGCCGTTCATTGATATGTACAGCATCGACCTCGAAGCACGAGAGGCACATCTGCTCACCCGCACCGCCCTGCTGACCGTTGCAGAGACCGATGATCAGTTGATTTACCTCGATGCCAACGAACGCGAAAACATCCTATACGGTGCCGCGCTGGACGGCAGCCGCGAACCGCAACGCCTGGGACGCATCCCGATGCCGGACTCGTACAATGATCCCATCCACTTTATCGACGAACAGCGATTTTTAATCCGCCTGCGGAGCAGCGATAACCAGCTTTCACTTGCTCGCTTAGATGAAATACAGACCTATCCCCTCACCCCAGCGGATGAACGACTGGTCGATTGGCATCTCTTGCCGTAAGATAGTCTCATGAACAGAAAATATCTCGTTACTATCATTTTATGTATGCTGCTGCTGACCGCCTGCGGTGAGGACGACCCGGAAGGCTTCGGCAACCCGACCGACACATCCGATCCCTCGGCCTCGACGGTGGAAATTACTATGCCGCAGTCCGGCAGTGTGATCTATGCCGAAGCGATACAGATCAGCGGTGAAGTCAACGGCGCGGCACAACAATTCGATGTGCGGCTCGTCACACTCGATGAAACAGTCATCGCGGAGACGACCGTAGACAGCCAACCGGGTTCATGGTCGGTCGAGTTGATACACGAATACACGGGCGAACCGACCGAGATCGAAATCCGCACAGCCCAGGCCGAACAAACCTACGATAGCGTTTCGATTCTGTTGAGTGACAGCAGCCAACGCCCTGACGGCACCTTCGGTGAAGTCATCATCCCAGCAGATAACGCCGTGCTCGGTGGTGACTCGATCCCGGTCGAAGGTCGCGCCTCCGGCTTGCCGGAAAATCAACTGACAGTTGAACTGTTAAACGTTGACGGCACGGTTCTGGATACTCAGCGAATCACCCTGCAAAACCCGTACTTTATCGACGACGTCCCCTGGCAGACGCTGGTCGAACGGGGCACCTACACCGGCCCGGCGACACTACGCATCACCTACACCGAAGCGGCAAGCGGCGAACCGATTATCATCGATGAGGTCTCAATGACACTTACCGAAGCTGCCGGATAAATCCTTGCATCCACGACAGATTCGGCTAGGATAGATCACCTGCACTAAAACATAAGTTCAGAAAATCAAAGTGACAAGCGGCAGCGACCGCTTGTCTCATGTTTACTTGTCTTGCATGAGGAGAAATCGTGTGAACGCAGACCATTTCATCGCCATCGCCGGGAACATCGGCGCAGGGAAATCGACCCTGACCGCCATGCTTGCAGAGCATTTCGGCTGGCAACCCTTCTACGAAGCCAATGCAGAAAACCCTTATCTCGCGGATTTTTACAACGATATGGAACGCTGGAGTTTCCACTCGCAGATTTTCTTCCTCGGCAAACGACTGGAACATCACCGGCAATTGGTCGATTTCCCTGGCAGCGTCGCGCAAGACCGCACCGTCTACGAAGACGCCGAGATCTTCGCGTGTAACCTCTACAAGCAGGGCAAGATATCCCAGCGAGACTACGACACCTATCGCAGCCTCTACCAGGCGATCAGCAAGTTCTTACCTGCACCAGACCTTATTATCTACCTGCAAGCCAACATCGAAACACTGCTGCGGCAGATCGCCCAACGCGGACGTGACTTCGAGCAAGACATCACGCGCGAGTACATCACGCAGCTTAACACCCTTTACGAAAGTTGGATCAGCGATTGGACGACCTGCCCGGTGCTGTACGTCGATATGAACGTCACCGATTTCCTGAACAACCCGGCGCAGTTCCACGACATCGCCGCTCAGGTCGCCGACCTGCTGCCGCAGCGTGTGGGTTGATAGCCTATCCTTTGATCGAACCCGCCAGCAGACCACGAATAAAATACCGCCCGGCGACAATATAGACCAGCAGCGGCGGCAGCGCGGTGAGGATAGCCCCCGCCATCGACAGGTTGTAATCCACCGCCTGACCGCCAGCGAGTTCCGAAAGCGGCACCGTGATCGGATTGCTGGAATCCGTCGTCATGAAAATGGCGAACAAGAAGTCGTTCCAGATCTGCGTGAACTGCCAGATAATCACCACGACGAACCCCGGCAGCGACAAGGGAAACACGATCTGTGTGTATAAGCGCCAGAAGCCTGCGCCGTCAATCGCGGCGGCGTCGAGCATCTCATCAGGGATTTCCACGTAGAAATTACGAAAGATCAACGTGGTGATCGGCAGGCCATACACGATATGGATCAAGATCAACCCCGGTAGGCCACCATAGAGGTTAATCGAGCGCATAAATTCAAACAACGGGATCAAAATCGCCTGATAGGGTAAGAACATCCCGAATAAGATCAACGGGAACAAAATCTTTTCCCCAGGGACATGCCATTTTGACAATACATAGCCGTTCAGTGATCCTAAGATCGCTGCACCGGCGGTCGCAAAAATGACCAGAATAAAGCTGTTACCCAGGTTCGTGCTGAGTTGGTCGAAGGCTTCTTCGAATTTTTCGAGGTCGGGGTTGGTTGGCAGGCTCCAGGCCGTCTCTAGTGTGGTGTCTTCCGGGTCTTTAAGGGAGGTCACCACCGCCATATAAACCGGGATCAAGAACAACAACGCCAGGAAAATCAGCCCGCCATAGATCAAACTGCGGTTCACGATACGGCGAAAGTCAATGTTGCTACCGCGACTTTGCACATCTTCAGCGACAGGGGTATATGTTGTCATCGTTTTGTACCTCTTTACTCTTCTGCCCGCAGTTGGGACCACAGATACGGGATAATCACGACTGAAACCAGCAGCAGCATAATCACCGCGATGGCGCTAGCAGTGGCAAAGCGGTTATCCTGAAACGCGCTGTAGACCATAATACCGGGCACTTTCGTCTGGAAGTTACCCAGGCCACTCATCGCAAAGACCAGGTCGAAGATTTTCAACGAGATATGCCCCAGGATGATGATCGCACTCAACGCGACCGGGCGCAGTTGCGGCAATATGATACGTGTGTATACATTGATCTCGTTACAACCATCCACGCGGGCGGCCTCACGCAGCTCTTCGGGGATGCCACGAATACCAGCTAAGAAGATCGCCATCACATAACCCGACATTTGCCACACTGCCGCGAGGATAATCCCGGTAAGCGCAACCTGATAACCTTTCGGTTCGGGCGTCATCACGAAGCCCTCTTCCCCCTCCAAGCCAACCGGAGGCCAGATCGTGTTCTCCCAGAAGCCGACCACATACATGAACAACAGCACGATCACAATACCGATGCCCCAACCGGCGGCCCCCAAACGTTTGCTCATCGCAAAGTTAAATACAAGGATCGATAGAATGAAAATACCGATGACCGTCAGATAGAGCGGCACATCGTTCCAATCAAATTCAAGCAGCACATCACGGTTGTTCAACCATTGGAAATCCAGCGGTTCCAGGCCGAACAAACGCGCCGGGAGGCTGTTCAACCCTTCCGGTTGCAGCAACCAGCGCCACACCGTCCCGGTGACGATGAGCGAGAGCGACATCGGCAGCAAGAATATCGTCCGAAAGACGCCCTCAAGCTGAACGTTGAAGTCAAGCAAGAGTGCCAATGCCCCACCCAACAGCACACAGCCCCCGACAAACAAAATAGTGAAAAAAAATGTATTGACCATCGCAATACGGAAATCGAATTGTAGGGCGTTGGTCATCAGTTCTTTGTAGTTTTCCAGACCAACGTAATTCCGCTCCGGGTTAACCGCCATTGGCGCGGCACCGGGGTCGAGGTTTTCACCCCAATCGGTCATTGATGTTCGTATCGTCTGAAAGATGAAGCCATAAACAAAAATCGCCAGCAAAACCAGCGAAGGTAGAAGCATTAAAAGCGCTGTGCGACGGTCGGCTGGGCTTCGCATTGTATTCCCCTTTCGAGATAATTAGTCCAGGGTAGCAAAAAGGCTCCGCACATGACGGAGCCTTTGTTCAGTCAATCATCGTTTTGACGTACTTACGCGCCACAAGCACCCGACTGCACACAGATCACCGACAGTGCATTTGCGGCGGCCTCTGCGCTACCGGTCTGGCGATAGATCTCGATCACCTGACCGAACTCACCCATGAAGCGTTCGTTCGCGGCGGTGCCGTGCGCCAGGCTACCAACGAGCGTGTTGCTTGCCCAGTCTTCCGCAGTGTCTTGCAGGTAAGTGTTGTAAAGGTCCGGGTTCGCGTCAACTGCGTCCAGACGTGCGGGGATCGACCCCTTCAGCGGGTTAAACACGTTCTGGCCTTCGACCGAACCGAGAACCTCAAGCCAGGCGGTGGTGTTCGCTGAGTTGACGCTCTCACCAGCGGGCAGGCCGAAGCTGTCGGAAAGCCACATGAACACACCATCGGTGCCGGGGCTGGCAGCATAGCCAAAGCCTTCACCCGGTTCCAGGTCGAGTGTGGTCGTCATGTAACCGGCGGCCCAGTCACCCATGACGTTGAAGGCCGCATCACCGGCGATAAGCTGATCGGTCGCCTGTTGCCAGGAAAGGCCAGAGGCGTCGTCATCGATGTTGGTGCAGGCCAGCACATCACCAAAGGTGTTAAACACCTGGATCATCTCGTCACTGGTCGGTGCGGTTTCACCCGTCCAGATGCCGTTCCAACCTTCTGTGCCGAGCACGTCAAGCGCGACACTTTCCCATAGATGGTTGACCGTCCACGCTTCCGCGACGACCAGCGGGGTCACACCCTGCTCTTGTATCGTCGGGCAGGTCTCATTGACGAACTGATCCCAGCTTTCCGGCACGCTGATACCCCATTCGTCCAGGTTGGCGGGGACGTACCACAGCACGTTAGAACGGTGGATGTTCACCGGCACGCTGTAAACGCCGCCTTCATAAGTCAGCGATTCGATCACACTTTCGGGGAACGCCTCAAACCAGCCGTTTTCCTCGAAGATCGGGGTCAGGTCTTCCATGCGATCCGCGACCACCCAGGTACCGGTCAATTCTTCGCCGGCGTGAACCTGGAAGCTGTCCGGCGGGTCACCACCGAGCATACGGGTCTTGAGCACTGCGCGTGCGTTGACGCCAGAACCACCAGTCACCGTCGCGTTGACGACTTCGACGCCGGGGTGCTGTTCGTTGTACAGGTCGATCAACGCTTCAAGTGCCGGGCCTTCGTCACCAGCCCATCAGGAGAAAATCTCCAGTTCCCCATCGAGGTCTTCGCCCTCTTCCTGCGCACTCACCACCACAGCGGAAAGTGTCAACAGGCAAACCAACATCAAAAAAGCAAATAAACGTTTTGTCATCAGGTAATCTCCTAAATAATATACTGACTCTACTGAAAAAAGGTCATTTTGCCGAAAATTTGACCCGGTATCACACCACTTTGAACCTCTATAACCCACGTTTTTCGGGTCATATTGAGTTCTTTCAGCGGAGTC
>DAOTTX010000107.1:0-8073 GCA_034437515.1 Anaerolineae bacterium | reverse complement strand
GCGCTCCTCCAACGCCAGCACGATGCGCTGCTCCCCGTCGGCCTCCGGCCAAGCGCGAAACGCGCGGGTGATTGTCTCCCCGCCGAAACGAGCGGTCAAAGTCAATACGTCCCCCCGGTTAGCGCCTATGTTGTGCGCGGTCAGATCGAAATAAGGATCAGACTCCAACTCTGTCAGACGGGTCACCCCCGTCACGACATCACCCGCATGAGTAAGCGTAATCGCGACGCCCGGCGCCGGTCGGCCATGGAAAAGCACCTCGCCCCAGGTGCAACCGCAAAATTCGGGGTCATTCAAGGGCAGCGGCCCTGCGCTGCCGCAATGACGTCCTGCCGGCGCCACAGGCGCGGCCCGCGCTTGCAGTACCAGGGCCAACAGTAAAATGAATCCAAATCCCAATCCGATAGATACCACTACCTTACGCATTCGATCATTTCCTCCTAACCCGCACAGCGCCAGAACGAACAAGAGATTTTCCAATGACCCATCCTTTTGCTGGGCAAGTATTCGCTCAATCAGGCTTTATTTATCCCCAAGACTGACAGGGTCATAAGGCTCACCGATCAGCACGAAAGGCGCCCAATAGGCCGGGTGGCGGTACGCTCCGTATTCCTCTGGATGCTCACGCGCCAACGCCAAGATGTCCAATTGCGCTTGACGCAGCGCCGCCGCACGACCTTGCCCGTTTTGCAACGACTGGTAAAAAGCTTGCATCAAACGGGCCGTCGTCGCGTCGTCCACACGCCACAGGCTGACCAAGAGCGAGCGAGCGCCGGCCCCCAAAAAACCGCTGGCGAGGCTCATTAGATCTGCGCCTCGGAGACGCCCTCGTCCGGTCTCACAACCGCTCAACGTGATCAAGTCAGCGCCTATACGCAGGCGGTTGATCTCGGCCAACGTCAATCGCCGATCAGCAAGAGACAACGACGAGAGCATAGGATTGTCAGAACGGAAGCGCGCGTGGGCCGCCAGGTGCACCAGGCGATAGCGCGCGACCTGGGACAACAATCGCTTGGCTGTCGCCTCCTCCGCGCTCCATACGACGGCCTCAGGGAGTAACCGGGACAATGTCTCGATTTCAGCGTCAACCTGAAGCAACCGACCGCCGCCATATCCCATTACCAACATTCCCTGTCCAGATGCAACGTGTCGGTGACACAACGCCAGCATCGTGTAACTGGGCGCATAACTGACCACACGCTGTTCGATCAGGTAAGTCGCCCCATCATACAGCGCGTGAAAGGGAGTGTAGTATAGCAATCCATCGGGCGAGATAATCAGTGACGTGTCTGAAGGTAAGACCTGTTCCAAGGGGTGTATGAGCAAATCATAGAGCCGCGCCAACTGCGTGTCGCTATCCACCAGGAGCGCCGGGAGATACCGACGCAACACATCCGCGCCGTAGCGCACGGCAAGCCCCAACGCTCGGTCCACAGCGGCGGAGAGACGGCTGTGCACATCCTGAACCTCGGCCAGGGAAACCAGCGCACGATAGTCCTGCACGCCCGATCTATCTACAACGAAGCTCCAGACATGCCCGCGTGCGATGTAGTATTGGAGCAACATAGCATCCTCTAGCCAATCCTGCGAGCCTTGCAGTCGCGCGATCCGATGTTGGTGATCCACGGATGGAGGTGAATCCGAATACTCAGAAAGCAGTGGGTAGCGCCGCTCCATTATGCGCGTCAGGCGCAACACCTCATTCTCCAACTGACCCACTTCTGCCAGCGTCTCGGGGTTCGGCGCCGCCGACCACATTGACCCGCGCTCGACCGATTCATCCAGGCGAGCCTGCCGGTACAATTGCTCCAACCGATGCAACAGAGTCTGCAAACGTTCTCCCTGCGACCGCAGTTGGGGATCGTCCGACGCGATCATCCCCTCCGCCTCTTCATCCAGACGATCGTTGATTCGCTCGACTAATAGGCGCGACTTGGCCCGTTCGATGGTGACGAACGCATCCTCCAAACGGCCCTTTTGCGCATACAGCAGCGCCAGCGCCTGGTAGACGATCAGCTTGTCAGTCAGGAATCCGGCGCGAAACGCCCCGACGTATAGATCACGTCGGATCGCCTCAATATGACGGATGGCCTCTTCATAACACGCGACAGCCTCGTCTAACGCCCGACGCTTCTCTGCCAACCGGCCCACGTAATAGAGCGCTTGCCAGGTCAAAAGACGGTCGCTTCCCCGCTCGGCGACATCCAAAGCGTGCTCAAAGGCCTTTTGCGCAGCGATCAAATCTTCTAGTAGCAAGCGACAACGTCCCAGCCCCAACCAGGCCAACCCCTCTTCAAAGAGCGGGCCATGTCTGGACAACGTCTCCTGCGCCGCGATTAGTTTCTCGATCAGGGTCTCATCCGGCGCGCTACCGCTCTCTAAACAAGCCAACGTGCGGTAAACGGTTAGCGTGGCATGTGACTGGGCTGTATCCACCATAGACTGCAACCTCTTGTCCGCAGCGACAAACTCGGCCTCTGCCTCGATATAATGTCCCCAACGGGCATAGAGTGTGCCCCGGTTAAAGGCCAATCGAGCCAGGTCGGCTGTCGCACCGTCCGTCTTGAAACCGGCCTCGGCATCCCTGAACGTGTCTAGCGCTTCGTCGAACAGATTGAGATAGGTCAGCGCACAGGCGCGGTTGTGCTGCACGTGGGCCATCTCCAAATCATCCTTCAACTCGCGGGCAATGGCGACCTGCCTGTCGTAGGCTTCCAACGCCTCTTCATATCGCCCCATCAGTTCGTATGTAATGCCCACGTTATTTGATAACCCGCCCAACCGCCTGAGGTCAGCCTCACGCTCCTGGCCCTGTCCCTGCGCGAGCCTGGTCAACACCGGTTCGATCTCCGCCGCCAGGGTCAACGCATCCTCAAACCGACCGACGTAAGCCAACGCCCACACGCGCCCTACATCCATCCGTGCTGCTTCATCGGGCAATCCCGCCGCCAGGAAACGATCATGGCCCTCTTCGAAAAGCGCTACAGCCTCCCGGTACCGGTCAGCGAACAACATTCCATTACCCAATGTCCACCGCCCCAGCGCCGGAGACGGAGGAGGCAGCATATCGCCCAATCGGTAAGCGATCTCACCGATGCGCACGGCCATGGCCGGATCATCGAAATAGAAACGGCCGGAGCACGCCTTGAGCGCCCGTATCGTTTCGGCATCTAGATCATGCCGGTCGATCACCTCCTGCAATATCTCTTCGTCGGGAGCAGCAAGCAATGCTTCCAATAGTCCATTTTTCAAGTTCATAATGCCGCCTTGAGCGCCAGCCTGGGCGCTACGATCCGTTGGTGCAAAGTCGGTAGTTGTACGACAAGTTGATAGATACCCGGCTTTAAACCGGACAGGGCAAATCCACTGTTGGCATCAATTGACGTCTGACGAGGCTCGGCGTCAGCCGATGTCAATCGAGCATAGCCGCCGGATAACGGCTGAAATTCCGGCATCAACACTTGCCCAAAAAGTGTATACGTTCCCAGCTCATCCTGCTCCAGGTTGATGCTTAACGCCACGTCATTGGCCTCAAAGAGCAACACCTCCCGCGTCTCGCCCCGTAAAACTGGGACAGCCTGCGGCGCGGGGGAGACAAAGTGCGCCAGAACCAAACACGCCTGCTCCGCCGCCTGCTGCGCCCGAGACATAATGTCACGTAAAGGGGCATCCTGTTCCGTAGTTAAGAACTCGTCCAGGCCCTTCAGTTCCTGTGTGCAATCCACACAGGTTTTCAAGTGCTCGTCGATCCGCCCGCGTTCATCGACAGCCAGGTTACCCCAGTAGTAGTCGCGCAAGAGATGGGGCGAAGGACATTCCAAAAGACTTTCGGAACGGTGCAAAGCGCGCCGCAAACGGCGCTCGAACAGTAGACGCTCTGTAAGCCGGATTCGACAGGCCAGACATTCTTCGAGGTGGGCCTGAACGTGCGGCGACGCCTCTCCGTCGATATACGCGTCCAACTCCCAATCTTCGACTGCTGGCTGGCCTGTACATGCCAAATCTCCCATCGCTTGTATTTTATTCACCATAACCCCCTCCTTCTACTCTATCAAATGCCCAATCTAACGTTTTTCGCACATCGCTCGTAAAATTGGATTCCGGCGCAGACGATCGAAGAGATTGCGTTTAATTCGATATACTTCGGAGACATCGGGGAATACTTCGGGATGTTGATCGACAATTTGTCGGGGCTTTAGATCATCCAAGAGTAGCAAACGCGCCAAAAGGCGATCTCGATCATCGTGGCAACAAGACACAATCACAGCCCACAATCGCCGTGTGTTCAAGTCCTGAAAAGCGCTCTTTTCTACAGAACGCGCCGCAATATGGGCATCCACCATCTGTTCATCCCATTCCATTTCCACAACAGCGCGATCTATTTTGCGATGCAACTGAATCACAGCGGAAGCGGCGCACGTTTTCAGATAGGCCAGCACGTCCCCCAGTCCCCTGGCGCGCGCCAACTTGTCAGCGGTATAGAATCGCCAGAACGCGGTGAAAGCCTCTTGGGTCAGATCATCGACCGTATCTGGGTCAAGCGGGGCGTGCGACGAGACCCAATAACGCACCAGACGATAGTATTGATTGTGGAGATAATGCCAGCAGAGAGACGAGCGATCAACTATAGCCCGCCGGAAGAGTTCAAAACAGAACGGTTCGTGGGAATTGTCCGGCTGTGTGTTTTCGCACCGAACAGCCAAGCTGGACGGGGGGATTTCACTTGGTTGCTTTTTATTTGTCAAGACAGCATACGACAACGATAAACCTCCAATGGATCATCTCAATAAAGAAAAAACCCCGCTACACATCGACAGACGATGAGCGGGGTCCTACGTCTTGGTGTCCCTGATCGGCAGCCGGTAGCAGAAGAAGACCGCCCGCGCGTCGGGCGCGACCTTCGCCGGGTGGGCCTGCCGATGAATACTCGTAAGAGCATCTGCGCCAACCGGTCGCTCAGATCGGGATGGTCCTGGAGCAGTTGCTGGTAGGTCAGGTGCATCTCTCAACCGATGTCAATCATCCCCTCGTAAACCTGGTTGAACTCCCTCAGGCGCCTCGTAGTCGTACTCAGGCGTCAGAAACTTGCGCCCCTCGATACCGAAGGTCTTGGAAAGCGGCAGAGCCTATGACCTCGACCTTGGCGTAGAACTTCTTCCTGCAGTAGACGTGTGTCTGGATCTTGCCCGACCTGATGACCTCGGTGACGACAGGGACGCTGGAAAGCCCGTCCTCGAAGGCTTTCCTGGTCCGCTTGGAGACCTCGCCGCCCATCAAGATGCGAATGCGGTCCAGCTTCTGCCACTGTTCGTCGAGTGCGAGAAGCGCGCCGATCTCAAGCCGGTGGCAATGTCGAGGGCACACCAATCGTGGAGATAGCGCTGGACTTTCCAGTGCTCGTCAGCGTTATCGGCGATGAAGCGCTCGCCGCTGGATTTTTTGCGCGTGTTGTCCATCGCCTGGATACCCAGATGTCTGTGTCCGAGGGTGGCTGCTTGAGATAGATGGCGCTTAGCACTAAAGAAAATGCCCACTACACCGTTCTCGGCGGCGGGCGGGCGCTTGTCTAAATTCTATTCGTGTGCTATCATAAGCTCACTTGGGTGGCCTCACCGCCTTGGTCATAGCCTCGGGCTTCCTCTGTAGAAGCACCGGGGCTTTTGCTATTGTAGCATGGCAATCGAGTGGATGCAAACGAAGATGACGGGGCAAGAGGCATTGGCGCTGGTTTGCCCTTGGCAAGTCGGCGGGATGTCTTTGATCGGCCAGCAAACGCCATATCATCTGGATTATCTGCTCCCACAACGCCTACCCCCACGATTCCGACAATGTACAACAACGCGAGGCCGGTGTGACGACCACGATCCCCTGCTGCGGCAGTGCGGAAGACGCCGCGCGAAGTGCGCTGACCGGGCGGGAGCCGGGCCGGTGTCGGGTCAGCGTGGTCGTGGCCATAACCAAGTCTTGGCCTGGACTTCTCGAACGTTCATATCCACAGTGTACCCTCTCCCCCACCCAATGTCAAACACCGCCTGCGCCAAAGGGTCTGCCCTCGTCTCAATCCCTTGTCTCTCATCCAAGGAAAACGAAGAAACCACCGACCAAGCAATGGCCATCAACGCCGCACGCTCCCCCCGGTGGAGAGCAAGGCGGGCCAGCAATGGAAAGCATCGGTGGAAACAGCAATGACACGCCAATGGCAGAAACACTGCAACCTCAGCGCCTGCTTGTGCCTTGGCAGACAGCAATCTGCCCGTTCGCTTGTAGGGTCGCGCTGAGCGTGGGGGATGCGTGCGCAGCGGGGTGTGGAAACAACAGTGGAAACAGCGATGATAATCCAAGGGCGGACGCGCCGCAAAACGATGAAATGTCACCGTCTCAATCTCTTGTCTCTCATCCAAGGAAAACGCTGAGAACACCGAGCAAGCAATGGCAATCAACGCCGCACGCTCCCCCCGGTGGGGAGCAACACGACCCCACAGTCCGCAGCGTGGCCGCGTTGTTGACCTACAAGCTCAAGAACGGCGAGACCCCGCCGGATAACGGTCACCATCACCAGCCAGAATCTTGCGGTGCTTGTTCCTTCTGCCACGGCGACGGCGCAGTCGTGCTTGATGTGCCAGAATCGGATCCGGATTATGGGAAGGCGATCCCGTGTCCGTATTGCGGTTGAGGGGGGATGCGCAAGAACCGCCTCGACCTGCCTGCGTCCCGCGGACAGGCAGGCGGCCCCTCGGGTGAGCGGTGTGAGTTGTTCTGGCGGGGGGCGATGATGCGATGCTACGAGATGGAAAGCGGGGCTGTGGGCGATGCGCCCCCACTGAAGTCCTGACCGGCGAGACCCCATTGACGCCCGATGAATTCACCGATGGAAACTCTGCAATACATCAAATCGCCCATTGGCATACAATGGCCCAAAGTCGAGCAAGGAGAAACCAGAGGAAACGACCCGGCGCTACGTCATTGAATCAAGAATCAAAGATCGGATCCAGACACCGCTGTGAGCGAAACAGCCTGACGCGAGGCTGGTGAGCAAATTCACTGCAGAGAGCATTGTAGTCACGTCAGGTTATCAAGGGAGGCCGAAACCAGGCACCGAGAAGTCCTGAACCCAGGGTATCGCGTGGAATCGCTCGAGCGCTGAAGCAGCCCGTCGTCATCCAGAACGGTGTGCGGAGACGCCTTCGACGCGCCATCGCGTTGAAACAATCGAAAAAGGCCCGAGGGGATATCCTCTCGGGCCTTTTTGCTTGGAGGCGGTCAAGATAGAGAATCGAGAGAGACCGCCCTCCCCGTGACCGCAAAACCCCGTGTTGGCCGATCGCACTCGCTCTCTATCTCATCTCTCCCCTCTCTGTCTCGTCCGTTTCCGTCCCCTTTTCATCGGGGTCATCTTTGGGACGAACCTGATTGAAACCGTTGGATACGTCGCAGAAACGTTTGTAACAATCCCCTTTTCATCGGGGTCATCTTTGGGACTTGGCGCTGGCGCTGGGCTGGCCGGGGTGGGCAATCCGGTAACAATCCCCTTTTCATCGGGGTCATCTTTGGGACCAACTTCTCCATCAACGGCACCACCTTTGGCCAGTACAAGTAACAATCCCCTTTTCATCGGGGTCATCTTTGGGACCGGTTGAAGGCCGGATGAACGGCAGCCGTATGGAGAGTAACAATCCCCTTTTCATCGGGGTCATCTTTGGGACTTTTACCAAATCAAATAGGCGGTTTTTGCTGGGTGAAGTGTAACAATCCCCTTTTCATCGGGGTCATCTTTGGGACTCCCCCTTCGGACCCGGTGACGGGTCAGTTACTTTGGGGTAACAATCCCCTTTTCATCGGGGTCATCTTTGGGACCTGGCACCACCAGCTGGCCGATCAGGCTAGCGTAGGTAACAATCCCCTTTTCATCGGGGTCATCTTTGGGACTTGCTCTTTGTTTCTTAGACAGTACATTAAATAAAAGTTTCGTTTAGGACATTTGTCCTATACCCCATGCTTTCCTAATCCGCTTCTGCCCCCAGTTCCGGGTGATACTGGCGGGCCAACTTGACATATTCTAGCACGACTCGCTTG
>DAOTTX010000106.1:0-2800 GCA_034437515.1 Anaerolineae bacterium | reverse complement strand
GCGGATCAACCGCGTTGAGTGGCATCTTACTGTGCTGACCTACCTGCTGGCGCAGGCCCTGGCGATGCTCATCGCACAGGTAACCGGGCAGAAGCTACCCGGCGATGCCCTGCTGGATCAGGCGATCCGGCTGGCGGTGCAGAACCGACAGTCACTCGCCGAACGATTAGACGAGGGCCGGTCGAAGGTCGAGCAGGCGGAGCGTCAAACACGATGAAAAAACACGCGCTGGTCTGCAACCTGATGTACAAGCTGGACTCGTTTGAGGCACGCGGCGATTTGATCGGTCTTTTAAAGTATGTTCAATATCGGGATGATCGCGACCAACACATTCCGCAGATGGACGGGTTCGAGCGCTGGTATGATCGCGGACTGGGCGGCAACTACCGCAGTATCGCTAAACGTGCGATGCATCTGGCGGATGACAAAACCAACAAGGACAACGTGCTGGTCCGCATGATGGTCGTCTCGCCGCATCCTGATCTCATGGCAGCTATACCTCGTCACCGGCGGCAGCAGACTCTGACCGAACTCACCGAGACGATGATGGAACGCTACTTCGACAGTGCCGGGCTGCCGGTGCCGGAGTACGCCTTTGTGATCGTGCGCCGTATGACGGCTTGAGAGATTACGTGAAACACGTTGCAGGCTGAAGGAGGTGCCTGCAAGGTCATCCGACTAACCGAAAGGGGAAACCTGACACGGGAACATAGCATGTCGGAAAAGGGGCGAACTGCGAAACCGTTTAGCAGAGTATGAGCCCCAAGACCTGACAGATATGGGCAAAGCTGAATTGCTTGAAATCTAGTGACGAGTTGGTGACAAGCGACGCCCCTGACACAACGGTTTAGGTCAGGCTCCGGTTGCAGCATTCAGTGGGAGACGGAATGCGAAACCTTCCAGCCGGAAACATGGGTCAATGAGACCTTATCAAGTCACGAACGGATGCCCTAAGTCTGTCTAACGTCTTTCTTGACCGTACCACGGGATTGCCTAAGGGGTGCGAACCCTATGGCAACGGAGCTTCCATAGTAGTCGTGGGCGTCACGACCCACCACGGTGGTTGGTGATAAACCAGCTACAGGGCGAAGGGAAGCAGGCAGTTGGGCTTGTAAACCTTGAAAGGTATGCGAATGCAGAAGGCCAATCAAATACTACAAGCAATACGGAAGTTGGGAGAGCGGCGGCTACCGTTAACCCGTATCTATCGCAACCTATACTGTGAGGAATTGTTCCTCGCTGCTTATGGGAAGATATACCGGAACGACGGAGCCATGACATCCGGTGTGGATGACGACACCGCCGATGGAATGAGCCTTGATCGGATACGCGAGATTATCACGCAACTCCGGTCAGAGCGTTATCGTTTCCGTCCCGCGCGTCGTCAATCCATTCCCAAAGCAAGTGGTGGTACTCGATCATTGGGAGTGCAGAACTTTACCGACAAGCTGGTACAGGAAGTCCTGAGAATGGTACTCGAAGCCTACTACGAACCGCGCTTTCGCTACAGTTCACACGGGTTTCGACCGGATCGGGGCTGCCATACCGCACTGGCTGACCTACAGTACCGTTTCAAAGGCTCAAGCTGGTTTATCGAGGGCGACATACAGGGCTGTTTTGACAATATCGACCATGATGTGTTGTTATCCATCCTGGCGCGAGACATTCAAGACGGACGGTTACTCAACCTCATTCGCTTGAGTTTGAAAGCGGGGGCGCTGGATCACTGGCGTTACCATGAAACGTACAGTGGAACGCCACAAGGCGCGGTACTCAGCCCTCTGCTCGCCAATATCTACCTGAACGAACTGGATGCGTTCATTGAAGATGATCTTATCCCGCGCTACACACGGGGTGACAGACGCGCACACAATCCAGAGTATGAACGTTTAGGAACAGACATCAGGCGAGCTAGAAAACAGGGCGACATCGACCTGGCTCACCAGCTTGACCAACAACGACGACAGCTTCCATCACAAGACACTCACGACCCGAACTATCGACGCTTGAAGTACATCCGTTATGCGGACGACTTCATGCTAGGGTTCATTGGTCCGAAGGTCGAAGCGGAAGCGATCAAAGCTGAAATCGGGACGTTCCTGCACAACCGTTTGAAACTGACGATGCATCCTGAAAAGACGCTCATCACACACGCCAAGACACAACAGGCGCTCTTCTTAGGCTATGCAGTCAGCGTTCAACATGCTGACAGTCGTTATATGCCTCGTACTGGTACACACACACAAACCCGTGCAGCGAATGGCAAGATACGCCTGGGCATCCCTTATGGTCTGATTACCGAAACAATCAAGCGTTATCAGCGTCATGGCAAACCCATTCACGAAGCTGGCTTACTGCACTACAGTGACGCGCACATCATCCTGACCTACCAGATGCGCTATCGTGGTTTGCTGGAATACTACCGTTATTCGGTAGACCAGCACCGCTTTGGTTATCTGAAATGGGTGATGGAAACAGCACTGACCAAGACGCTGGCACACAAATTCAAGATCAGTGTGCCACAGGTCTACAGGAAATATCGTGGTCAGCGCGTTGTGAATGGAAGAAGCTATAAGACCCTACAGGTTGAAATACCGACGGACAAAGGCAGCACCACCATCTACTGGGGTGCAGTCCCGATGCGAGTGGTAAAGCCAGGGTCAAAGCCGTTAGACGATCTGAAAAAGCGGGATATGCTGCTGCATACCAATGATCTGGTGAAACGTCTGAAAGCCAACGTCTGCGAGTTATGTGGATCAACCCAAAACTGCGAAGTGCATCATGTTCGCAAATTGGCTGA
>DAOTTX010000105.1:0-2948 GCA_034437515.1 Anaerolineae bacterium | reverse complement strand
GGCAGCGCGCTGCGCGCACCGGGGTGTCGCTGGTCATCACGTGCACGAGGCGCTCCTGGCCGAGGAGGCGGATCGCACCCAGGAGCGTGATGAGGGGAAGATCGAGAACGGCCTGCTGCCCTCCCCCGGCGTTGAACCGCGTCAGAAAGCGCAGGTAGTCATGACGGTTGAGTTTGCGCTCGCGCTTTTTGCCGCCGTGGATTGTGAACAGCGAATGCAGCGTCCGCAGGTTGTCGAGGATTCGGAAGCTGGGGTCGGAGAACAGCAGCGCGACCTCGGCCCGGTGCGCCGTGCCGATCAGGGTCCGGCAGACCCAGCGCCGGGATGCCTCGTCGACGACGGTCGATGTCTACGAACAGCCGGACCTCACTTCGCCCGTTATCGGGCAGATGGACCCGCAAACCGTCTACGAGTCGCTGTTCCGTGCGATGGGGCCACAGGGTAACGCTTACCACACGGTCACGCTCTCGGCGGGGGTTGATGGCTATGTGTTCATCCCAGATATTCGTGGCACCGCGCCGTGTGGCAACACACCCGCCGTCCCCGGCCAGCAGCAGTTCATGCTCGGCAGCGAGGAGTTATGCACGATTCGCTCCCGCGATGGCAGCGACTTAGATGTGTTTATCGTCACGACAATTGAAGACCGACGTGCAGGCTCATTTTTAAGAGATGCCCAGTTTGAATGGTACAATACAGCAGGTATCAAGCTCCCTGGTAATCGCCCCTACTTTCCCATAGGTGTCGATGGATTTACTGAGCAAGACAGGGGTGTTACCAGGGTCGAGGGCAGGGCTTACCTGGTGGATACCTATACGCCTGTGGGACAGGTGCGCGGATTTATCAATCAGGCTGATGTTATCGTAGAAAACCCAGAATTATGTAGCGACTTACCAGCGGTAGAAGGTAGCGTGCAGGAACTTTTTTCCCTCCCGATGGTTTCTCCACCCTTTCATAGAGGAATATTCAATTATGTCGGCGGCACTCAGCAAGACATCACCCTCCCGCCGCAGTGTGGCAGCCTGCAAGAGAGCTTCGACAACCTGCCCGCCACCATGCGGATCGTGCTACTTAACGAACGCGATAACCTCTCTGAAGCTGAACAGTGCGACCTGGCGGAATCGCTGGTCGAATCGGCTGTGTTCCGTGAGCGGCTTTCCTCGTTTAGCCAGAACTGGCTCGATGATGCCGCCGAATGCCCGGCGGATTTCATGGCGTTGGCGGCCTATGCGGAGCGGGTCTATCACCTGGACTACCCGGATTTGCAGCGGCAGTTCGAGAATATCCTCAACGCGAACGAGAACCTGTGCGGCATCGCCGGGCAGCTTGCAAATCAGCAGTTGCCCGCCGAGTTCCAGACAATCGACCGGATTGTATTGGCCGCCGGGCTTGTCTGTACTCCCTCGCCCGGTATTGAACCCGTCCGTACAGAGATACGGATCTTCAGATACCCGGACGCCCCTAATGGTGAATCCGCGGCGGACTTCCTGCGCAGCGGTCAACCGGGAGGGGAACTTTGCCGCCAGATGGGCCTTGTCAACCGGATTGGTGACCCGAAGAACCCGTACATCCAGACCGCTTATACCGAACTCACCGAAACCTGCGATTATCCACGCATTATGGAGCGTGCTGGCAGTGGCTCGCACACACTCGAACTCGTAGCAGATATGCGTCGTCAGAACGTGAATCTTGCCGTCTGGCAGGAAAATCTCAACTGTACCGACCCCACCTCCGCAATTGAACTAGCGGAGCCGCATCCGGTTGTTGCCAGCCGCAGCGCCGATATCCCGCCAGCCCTGGCGGAGTGCCGCACTATTGCCCGTGAGCTAGCCAATAATAGTGGCAGCCTGAGTGTGGGCGAACTGTTCACCATCTTCAACAGCAATAACCCGTGCGAGACCGCCCGCGACTACGTACAAACGCTACAATCACCAGGTGTGTTCCAGTCCTTCAAAGATTTACGCTGCTCGGTTGGCCCAACCGGGGAAAGCAACGTACCCGGCGCGGTTGATGAGGATTTACGCCTGAGTGACGGGACCATCATCACCGATGATGCGCCCTACAGCACCAAGGCGCTGTTAGCCTCGCAGGACATCAACGGCTTATGTAATGGCGACCCGGTTGTACGGAACCTGGGCGCATCGTCTGGCAGTGGCGACACGATTCCCAGTGATGTGAGCGATGTGTGCTGGGGTGTGATGCTCGCTGGTTCACTACCGAATCGTCAAAATTTTTCGCACGATGGCTTCCCGATGAACGCGGCGCTGGCAACCCATGTCGAAACCGCCGACGGCCCCGTCCGCATCCCGGAAACGCACCTGCAACAGTCGGAGCGTATCCCGTGGGATGGCAGCGAACGCTTCCTGACCTTTACCGCCTACGTCCCACAGTCGGACGCACCCAACCGTTACCCGGTTCTTGTGCTAGGAAATAACCCCAGCATGACCGTCAAAGAAATTTTCTTTGGTGAAGTGCCGGAAGATGCCTGCGTTAGCGGCGAATTCCCGCTCGATTATGTCACACAGCAAACACAAACCGATTTCACGATAGATAACCAGGGTAATATCGAACCAGCAGACCCCAACTACACACTCTCACCGGAGATGTTCAACCCGGACATCCAGCGTGTAGAGTTTGACCTGGAAATAGCCCCGCCGCCGGACCTCAACGTTAATAACACGGGTGGCGTCGCTAGCAGTGCGACCGTAGACGACATCGACGGCGACGGCATAACGAACGCGGACGATAACTGCCCGAATGAAGCCGGGCCGAATAACCCCGTCGGCTGCCCACTAGACCAAAGCGACCCAGACGGCGATGGCATACCGACCTATGCCGACGACTGCCCGAACCAACCAGGGCGCGTCCTGGGGGTGGATCAGGTCAACGGCTGCCCGGATAACTACGACCCACAGACGGACGCCGACGGTGACGGCCTCCCCGATGTGGGC
>DAOTTX010000104.1:0-162580 GCA_034437515.1 Anaerolineae bacterium | reverse complement strand
GGTGAGTTCTTCGCGTAGCGTGTAGGCTTGCTTGAATAAGGGCGAGTAGTCGAAGAAGCGTCGCAGTTGCTGACGTTGCTCATCGCTTAAATCCGTATTGTTCTTGCGCGTAGCCCGCCGCACCGGAGAGCACCCGCGCCGAACTGGCGGCGCTCTATCGGCGGCTTGCTGATGCGCTGGCACAGGTCGCCGCCGAGCAACAGGAGGAGGCCGCAGCGGTGGAACAACTGGCGCAAACCGCACTGGATGAAGCCGATAAAGCAAGCCAAAGTCAGCAGAACAAGAAACTGGAGTTATTTTATGTCACCTGAACTACATTTCTTTCAACGGAAGTTCCCCAGCGCCAATATGATCTTGCTCCGAGGCGACCGCCCCATACTCGTTGATACGGGGTTCGGTGGCGATGTCGAAGAGACATTCGACTTGCTACGTGGTATTGGGTGTGCGCCGCAGTCGTTGCAGTTGGTGGTTAACACACACTATCATTGTGACCATGCTGGCGGCAACCACGCCCTGCAAACCCGTTACAACATCCCGATTGCCACACATCGCTGGGATGCAAACATGGTTAACAGCCGAGATATAGAAGCATGCTCATTGAATTTTCTCGTTCAACCGATGGAGTCATATCGTGTTGAGCGACCGCTCTCTCATGACGACGAATTGGATACCGGAAGCGGCGTTTATCGTGTGCTGCATACGCCAGGACATACCACCGGGCACATTGCCCTATATGCTGACGGAGTGCTCATCGCCGGAGATACGATCCATGCTGATGATGTCGCCTGGATCAACCCCTATCGGGAAGGCGCAAACGCAATTTATCAAATGCTCGACACGCTGGATACGCTGGCAAAGCTCCCTTTAGAGTGTGCGTATTCCGGGCATGGCCCAGCGAACTTAAACCCGCTGGAGTCACTCGACCGGGCGCGGCGTCGTTACGAAAAGTGGATCACACAGCCGGAAAAAATCGGATGGCACGCCAGCAAGCGTATCTTCACTTATGCTTTGATGCTCTTCGATGGCCTGACGCAAGAGGAGATAACACCCTACCTGCTGGGGTGTCCGTGGTTTGTCGATTACAGCCAGCACATTTTCAAGACGACGCCTAAGTCGTTTGTGCAACCGTTAATCGACGAATTGCTGCGCTCTGGCGCGGCGAGTTGGCAGGCAGGTAACCTTATCCCCAATGCCCCTTACAATCATGTCGACTCGGTATGGATGCGCCGGACGATGGCTCCTGATGAATGGTGATCTATTGTACGTTTTTTAACAAACTTGCGGATGTGAATTGAATACGTTAATCTTAGCTAGATTTGGTTATATCTTTCTGCTTATTCAACTAATAGTTCTTTTGGACTTTCAGAATTATGGTACTTTCAAGATTTTCACGTCCTTACGAGGACGATTCCCCATCGCGACATAGCCTGACCGTCGAAAATGTGAGCTTGAGTTTTGGCGGTGTCAACGCACTTTCCGACGTCAGCCTGGCCGTCAAACCGGGTCAGATTTTCGCCATTATCGGCCCTAACGGTGCAGGCAAAACGAGTATTCTCAACTGTATTTGTGGTCTGTACCATCCGCAACAGGGACGTATCATGTACGGAGATACAAACCTGGTGGAAACATCCCCGCACAAACTCCCTCGTCTCGGCATCGCCCGCTCCTTCCAGAACATCGAACTTTTCAACCACATGACCGTCCTCGATAACCTGATGTTGGGGCGTCACGTCCATATGAAGAAAAATCTGTTTAGTGCCCTGCTCTACTGGGGGGCAGGCCAGCGTGAGGAAATCGACCACCGCATGTTTGTGGAACACGTCATCGACCTGCTAGAAATTCAGAATTTGCGCAAACAGATGGTCGGCTCATTGGCGTATGGCCTGCAAAAACGGGTTGAACTGGGACGTGCGCTGGCGATCAATCCCGGTTTGTTGCTGCTCGACGAACCGATGGCAGGCATGAACATCGAGGAGAAAGAAGACATCGCCCGTTACATCCTCGATATCAACGAGGAATGGGGGGTAACGATTATCCTCATCGAGCATGATATGGGGGTCGTGATGGACATCTCCGATTACATCGCTGTGCTGGATTTTGGGCGATGCATCGGGCAAGGCAAACCGCACGAAGTCCGCGAAAATCCGGCAGTCGTTCAAGCATACCTGGGTGAACAAGAACTCTAACAATGAAAATAGATACGCTCCCCAAGCAGTTAAGGCACAACGCACAGCGATTCACCGATAAGGTCGCACTGAGAGAAAAGCGATTCGGCATCTGGCAGTCGATCACATGGCAGGGGTATTACGAGCGTGCGCGGAGTTTAGCACTCGGTCTACATGCGCTCGGCTTCCGTGAAACGGATCGCGTCGCCATCATCGGGGATAACCGGCCTGAATGGGTTATCAGTGAGATTGCCGCACAGTCCCTCGGCGGTGCGTCGATTGGCATCTATCAAGATAGTGTGGTCGAAGAAGTAGCGTACATCGTAAGCCAATGTGATGCGCGCTTTCTGGTCGTGGAAGATCAAGAACAGGTCGATAAGCTCGTCGAAATCTGGGATGACATGGCGACGGTCGAAATCCTGATCTACTATGACCCCAAAGGATTACGTCACTACGACGAAGAATATTTAATCGCTTTCCCCGATGTCGAGGCGAAAGGACGCGAAATCCACAACGCTAACCCGACACAATATGATGACTGTATCGATCAAGGTCAGGGAAGTGACATTGCTATTATCTCGACGACTTCCGGCACCACCTCAAAGCCGAAGCTAGCACAGATCACCCATCATAACCTGCTGGCGATGGGTGAGGGGTTGAGCGAGGTCGATGCGTTCGGGCAACAAGATCAATTCGTCTCTTTCCTGCCGCTGGCATGGATCGGCGAGCAGATGATTGCGATGGCTTGCGGTATGCTGGTCGGCTTTGCGCTGAACTTTCCTGAAGAACCGGAAACCGTACAGACTGACCTGCGCGAGATCGGCCCGCACCTGATGTTTGCCCCGCCGCGCATCTGGGAAAATATGCTCAGCACGGTACAGGTCAAAGTAGATGATGCGGACTGGTTCAAACAACAGATGTTTGAATGGGCGTTATCGGTCGGCACGCGCATCGCCAACAAACGCTTCGACAAGCAAGAACCGAACCTGTTAGATCGGTTGCAGGGCAAGCTCGCGCATTGGCTTGTATTCGCCAATTTGCTTGACCAACTCGGTTTATTACGCATCAAATGGGCGTACACTGGCGGTGCCGCGCTTGGCCCGGATGTGTTCCGCTTCTTTCATGCGATGGGCGTCAACCTCAAACAGGGGTACGGGCAGACTGAAACCACCGGCATCTGTGTGGTGCATCGCAACGGCGACATTAAGTTCCAGACGGTTGGCTTACCGATGGGCGGAGCCGAAGTTAAAGTTGCTGAAAACGGCGAGATACTTATTCGTGGTTCGATGTGCTTCCCCGGCTACTACAAAAATGAGGAAGCGACCGAAAGTGTCATTGAGGACGGCGGCTGGGTGCATACCGGCGATGCCGGGTATCTCGACGAAGATGGTCATCTGATCGTCATTGACCGGGCGAAGGATGTGATGACGCTGCACGATGGCACTCAATTCTCGCCGCAGTTTATCGAGAATAAGCTCAAGTTCAGCCAATACATCCGTGAGGCGGTGGTGCTGGGCGGTGAAGGTTACCCATTTGTGACTGCGATGATTAACATCGACTTCGGTAACGTGGGCAAATGGGCGGAAGACAACAAGACAGCCTACACCACATATACTGACTTGGCGCAGAAACCCAACGTCTACGACCTCATCCGTGAAGATGTCGAACGAACGAACGCCGACCTCCCCGAAGCAGCACAGATCAAACGCTTTTTGCTGCTGCACAAAGAACTCGATGCCGACGATGCCGAACTGACGCGCACGCGCAAGGTGCGCCGGTCGTTCGTCGCGGATCGTTACAGTGAGATGATCGACGGTCTTTACGGTGACCATAAAACGGTCAAAATCCAATCAACGATTACTTATCAGGATGGTCGAACACAGACGCTTGATCTCGATTTGAAGATTGATACGGTGGCATAACGCATGGATCCGAACGAACTACAAAAGTTTATCCGGCTGACTTATACCGGCCTCACTGACGGCACCCTACTAGCGTTGATCGCGCTGGGGTTGGTGCTCGTCTATAAAGCAACCGATGTGATCAACTTCGCACACGGAGAATTTATGCTGTTGGGTGCCTACATCGGCTATCAAGCATTGGTCTGGCTGGCCCCGGTGCTATCGTCAGAACCGTTACTTGTCATCGCGGCGATCATCGCAACGCTCATCGTGATGATTATGGTCGGCATTCTCGTCGAACGATTAGTTTTGCGACCACTGATCGGTGAACCGGTGATCTCCGTCATCATGGTCACCATCGGCCTGAGCAACATCATTCAGGCTATTGTTGGTGGCGTCTGGGGGGTCAGCCCACGAAGCCTGCCCACCGATATTATCCCCGTCGATGACCGCTTTACCCTCAATATTGAAGGTGCGCGGCGTCCGCTGCTGCTCGCACAGGATAGTCTGGTAGCGGTGTTAATCGTGCTGGCGCTGGTCACCTTATTGATGTTTTTCTTCCGGCGCAGCCGTCACGGGATTGCGATGCGTGCTACAGCGGATGACCAACAAGCCGCAATGAGCATGGGGATCAGTATTCAGGTGATTTTCGCGCTGACGTGGTCACTCGCGGCGATGACCGCCGCGGTCGCCGGGTTGCTCATCTCCGATTTGACGGTCGGGGTCAGTGGTGATATTCCCGGTGTCGGCTTACGTGCCTTCCCGGTGATTATCCTCGGCGGATTGGACTCAATTGTGGGGGCGATTGTCGGCGGGTTAGCAATCGGCCTTATCGAAACCTACGGTAGCGGTTATATCGACCCATCGTTGAAGAATGTCATTCCGTATATGGTGCTGCTCGTCGTGTTGATGGTGCGGCCCTACGGTTTGTTCGGACAGAAGATTATCGAGCGGGTGTAGGAGATCTCCATGCCAACACAATCAGGTGTATATCACGAAACCTACGACTCAGATTTGCAGATGCGCCCGACGACGGCGCAGCAGTTACGGATCGCGCTGGTATTTGTCTTCGTGGCGGTGCTGCCGTTCTTCGCGGACGAAAGCACGATGCGTATCGCCAATCAGGTAATTATCGCATCCATCGGTGCCATCGGTCTGAATATTCTGACAGGGTACACCGGGCAAATTAGTCTAGGTCAGGGGGCATTTCTGGCGATTGGCGCATACTCTTGTGGGTTGCTGATGGTGTATTACAGCATCCCCTGGCCGGTTGCGATGATTACCGCTGCTTTTATCACGGCGCTGTTGGGCAGCGTGTTCGGCATCCCCTCACTGCGATTAAAGGGATTGTACCTGGCAGTAGCGACTCTCGCCGCACAGCAGATCGTCCAATGGGTGATTATCCGTTGGGATCCGATTGACGGCACCGTCGATGGCGTGGCGACTGACGCGCTAAACATCCCGGCGAATTTCTTGCTCGGTAACCAGGAATGGCGTTTGAACGACAACGAATACACCTTTTACATGCTGGGAATTTTCATCCTCATCATGGTGGTGCTGGCGACGACAAATCTGTTCCGTACCCACATTGGGCGGGCGTTCATCGCCATTCGAGATCAAGACATCGCCGCTGAGGTGATGGGTGTCAACCAGTTCCAGTACAAACTACTCGCTTTCGCCATTTCTTCGTTTATCGTTGGGTTAGCGGGGGCGCTGTTGGCACTGCACAGCACGGCGATCAGTTTTGAGCGTTTCACGCTGGACGTTTCCATCGAATACCTCGCGATGATTATCATCGGCGGCCTGGCATCGATCTCCGGGTCGATTTATGGCGCGGCTTTCATCATCATCGTGCCGGAAGTTCTGCGTGAGGCAGGTCGGGCGATTGCTGGTACTGATCCGCAGACCATCCGTGAGTTCAACCGTGTGCTGCCGTTCGTGCAGCAAGGCGTTTTCGGCACCGCGATTGTGCTAACGCTGATTGTCGAGCCAGAAGGCATCGTCAAAATTTGGCGTAACATCAAAGATTACTTTCGTTTATGGCCGTTCAGTTACTGAGCGGTTTTTAAATATTTTAGGTTTTTAGGAGGCAACAAATGTTGAAACGTATACTCGTAATTCTTGCAGTGGTATTCGTCGCGTTAAGCACGTCGATTTTCGCGCAGGAAGAAGCCGATGGTGAACCGATTCCGGTCGGTGCAATCTTCGATCTTAGTGGCGCAACCGGCGATGTCGGCACCCCCTATGCTGAAGGTGTCATCAGTTATATCGACTGGCTCAATAGCAACGGCGGCATCAACGGACGTCCGATTGAATTGATCTCTCAGGACTACGCATACAGTGTCGAAACGGCAGAAAGTCTGTATTCGCAGTTCGTCGAAGAAGGTGTGGTCGTCTTTATGGGCTGGGGGACGGGTGATACCCTCGCGCTGGTCGGTCGCATCACCGAGGATGAGATTCCGTTTATCTCCGCATCTTATTCCGCATCACTGAACGACCCACAGGGCGAAGCCCCCTACAATTTCTTGATCGCTACCACCTACAGCGACCAGCTTATCCTGATGATGCAGCACATGCTCGATGGATGGACGGCAGAGGGCAATGATGCGTCTGACATGCGTGTAGCGGTCTTCCACAACGACAGCCCCTTTGGTACTGATCCCATCGCTGACGGTCAGGAATGGGCGGACGAAGCCGGTATCGGCGCAGATAATGTGTTGGCCGTCGCGATGCCGCGTGGTACGACCAGTTTCAATGCGGAGATTCAGCAAGCTGACGACTTTGGTGTAACTCATATCGTCGTGCAGAACGTCTCCAGTCCGGCGGCACTGCTGGCACAGAACCTCGAGGACTTCGGTCTGATGGATTTCATCGAGTTCGGTTGCCTGAACTGGTGTGCAGACGAGCTATTTGTCGAACTCGCCGGTGACGCTGCTGACGGCACACTCGGCGCGATCCCATTCACTCCGACAACGGTCGAGGTTCCCGGTCAGGAAGCCCCGCGTGAATATCTGGGTGGTCAGGAAGCACTCGAAGAAGCAACGCTCCACTTCACACAGGGTTGGGCAGCGATGGACGTCATGGCGGAAGCTATTGAGCGCACGCTGAACAACGACATGGAACTCACCGGCCCGAACATCCGTGACACGATGCAGCAGATGGAAGACTACGAAACCGGCGGTCTGATGCCACCGGTCACCTTCACGGCGGAAGACCACCGCGCAAACCGTGCGTTGGCGATCTATGAAGTCGAAGATGGCATCTGGGTGCAAGCCAGCGAAGTTATGGACCTCCGCGCATCGGATGAGGATATGATGGAAGAAGAAGCGACCGAAGAAGCTAGCGAAGACTAAACCGCTAATAACCTACCGGGGACGCAGCAATGCGTCCCCCCTGCTACCAGCACAAAGGGTGCGTGATGAGTGAAAACCTGTTAAGTCTCAACAATATCGAAGTGATCTACAACGATGTGATCCTCGTGCTGAAGGGACTCTCTATGGAAGTGCAGCACGGTAAAATTGTCGCTCTGCTCGGTGCTAATGGCGCGGGTAAGTCCACGACGTTGAAAGCCGTGTCTGGTTTGCTCAAGCCGGAGAACGGTGCCGTGACGGATGGCTCTATCGTGTTCGATGACAGACAAATCCATCAGATGGACGCAGCGCAAATCGTGCGTAAGGGCATTTTCCAGGTGATGGAAGGTCGCCGCATCTTTGAACATCTAACCGTTGAGGAGAATCTTCGTACTGGCGGGTACACTGTCGAAGATCAGGGAACTATCTCACAGCGTATCGCTTTGGTCTATGACTATTTCCCCCGGTTAAAAGAACGACGTAACCAGGTCGCCGGTTTTCTTTCCGGCGGAGAGCAGCAAATGCTTGCCATCGGGCGACCTTTGATGGCGGAACCCCGACTTATTCTCATGGATGAACCGTCACTTGGGCTGGCCCCGATGCTGGTGAGAGATATTTTCCGCATCATCAAGCGCATCAACGAAGAGCGGCAGGTGACCATTCTGCTAGTTGAGCAGAATGCGAGTATCGCGCTTAGTGTGGCGCACCACGCCTACATCATGGAAAGCGGACGTATCGTCCTTGACGGCACACCCGACGAACTCAAGTCTAACGCTGATGTACGTGAATTTTACCTCGGCTTGACGGATGTCGGCGGACGTAAAAGTTATCGTGACGTGAAGCACTACAAACGCCGGAAGCGTTGGCTTTCCTGAGAAGTGGTTTGAAAAGCGCTTTGCCTACACCCATTTGGGCTTAGGGGCGGTGTATCCACTTGTCGGTAGAACCCCACAATAACGTGGACGGTTAAATTTGGACCTATTTAGCGCATTCTGAGCCGCAAAAATGCGAATCTATAAGTTCATTTCAGCTCTCTATGGCTCAAGTTTTGGTTTTATCGTAACAAAAATCGCAACCACGATATCTTGTGGCTATACCTATCCATCACGTCTCGACCAAAAACGGCGGTTGTGTTTCCAAAAAGTCCTGCATTGTCACGGTGATTTCATCGGCAGTGGTGAACGTCGCACCGGGTTCGGCTGCGTTCGTCTTCACAACGCCTATCGCGTAAATGTCGCCGTCCGGTGCTTGCACACAGCTTGTCACGCGCCCGGCCTTTTTGCCCTCATGCAACAACTCGACCGGCGCGTTCAGAGGCTGCGCTGGCTTAAGCCGGACGATTGTCCGCGCAATGCGCTCACGGCTCTCCATCCGGGCGATGATCTCCTGCCCGGTGTAGCACCCCTTATTAAAGCTGATTTCGTCCCATAGGCCGACTTCCAACGGGATATGCTCACCGCTTAACTCTGTCCCCATACCCGGCCTGCCCGCCCGGATGCGCAAGGTGTTGTAGGTCAATCCACCGGAAGATTTGAGACCGTATGGCTCCCCGGCGTCGAGCAGCGCATCGAACATCGCCCGTGCCGCCTCAAGCGGCATCACCAGCACACGACGATCTTCGACAAACGGCTTGAGCCGCATGACATACACCGAGGCACCAGCGATCTCGACGGTTTGCCCTTGATACAGCGTTTGTTCCGCCAACGTGGGGTCGAAGGTCGCCAAAATCTGCCCGGCAAGTGGTCCGTGCAGCGCGAATTGGTACGTCCTGGCGTTGATGAGATTGACCTGCACGTCATCACCAAAAAAGATGTTCTTTTGCAGATAATTGACCATCCACTGACCACGCCCCGGCCCGGCACTACCGAGCAGATGTGACTCGCGGTTGAAGATCACCAGGCGATCCAGAATACGGGCGTTAGCGTTGGTGAAGATGGTCGGACGGCCTTCATCGGCAGCCATACCGAGTGTGTCGTTGGTCGAGATGCGACTCAACAGATCGAACCGGTCTTTACCGGCAATCTCGATACGTCCCTCGTGGGAGCGATCCAGCAGTACAGCGGCGTCGAGTGCCGCTTGATATTCACCCAACAGGTCACCAAAATGCAGCGGGATGCCGTCCGGCGCGAGTGTTGCGCCGAGTTCGAGATAACGTTCGCGGAGTTGGCTCATGCCTTTACCTCTTCAAATAAATCTGGCGTGTAGGGTTGCCACACCCACCCTTCCGGCGCATCTATGCGCTGGTCGAGCGAATATACGTAACGATAATGGAGTGTGTATATATGCTTCTCCGGCTCATAATCACAGCGGATCGGTGGTACGCCTGCCGGCAGGTCAAAGCTCAGGTAGTCAACGGCGGCAGGCGAACCGATCAACTCACGCACATGCTGAAGCGCGATCACATCGGGTTCTTGCCCGGCATTGATGCGCAGCGTGGGGAGATTTGCGTTCGCAGGCACTAGCACTTGACCATCATACAGAATAGCGACCTGTGCATAGTAGGTCACGACATTCACGGGCAGTTCTATCAATGGTTGTCGATCATCGCCGGCTGCCTGACGGATGATCGTGACGACCTCACGTATAGCAAGGTCAAGCACATCATTGACGACGATGTAATTCGCCAGTGGCGCGTATCGCATCTCCATCGGCAGACGATTAAGGCGGTCACGGATGTCTATCTCGGAAGCATCACGATTGCGCAACCGGGCAGCAAGCGCGTCAATGGACGGCGGCGCGATGAAGATCATCACGCTGTTTTGTGGGTACTGCTCACGGATAATCGAAGCGCCGAGCACTTCGACATCTGCGATCTGATCGCGTGCCTCAGTGATACCGTTCTCGACGGTCGCTTTGGGCACACCATAAAATTTACCGGGATGGACTTCTTGATATTCGATCAAGGCATCGGCATCGATCATCTGCTTGAATTCGGTTTTGCTGACGAATTGATGTTCACGACCTTCTTCTTCACCGGGGCGGATGTTGCGTGTGGTCGCGGTCGGGAGTTGTCGGAGGTCATCGACTTCGGTGAGCACCGCATTCAACAGCGCATTCTTACCGACGCCACCCGGACCAACCAGGATATATAGCACACCCGAACGCTCTTTAGAGATGTTCACAATGGCATTCCTTATGACTTGGAAAGGACAGTGATAAATTTACTATAGCAACTTCGTCGGGTAAAGAAAACCACCTGCACGAGGCAGGCGGCATTTTGATGTTCGCACAGTCTAAGTCAAGGGATTACTTGGCTTCAACCACGCGGATTTGTTCGATCCACCAACTGATGAACCACTCGTCACCGCTGTCTTTATTGATGCCGTTATCACCCCTACGGTCGAAGCGGAAGCGGATCATAATCTCATTACCGTTGTAGGACATCAGATTATGGCGGCGCAGTTCCCAATCCGGGTCATCGTCGAGACGATCATAACCGTAGCGCGGGTCATCAAAGTTGTTGTCCGTCACACCCGGCGAAGTCGTCTGCGGGTCTTGCATCCCGTTGCGGCCCCAGGTGAACCCACCGTCAGATGAGACTTCCACTCGTGCGTCCCAGTCCGACTCATAGGTGGTATAGTACTGCAAGATCGGGAACTGGGTGTTCGTCAGGTCAAGCGTACCATCCAGGATAAGCGATGAGTTGCCGTGTGGCTGTGCCGGGATGTCCGGCCCACCGGCGAACTGGCGCGGACTATCCGTAAAGGAGTAGTTTGTCCCGCCCAGGTTAGCGATGATCACCGAGTCACCAAACGCTTCGTAGTATTCCAGCGTGATGCGGTAGCGCCCGCCATCTTGCAGGTCAAGCACACCCTGGTCACCCGTACGTCCGTGATTGGTCCAGTTGTAGATGATGTTCCACTCGTCACCGTCATTATTGCAGGTGACGGTGCAGTCCGGATTGGTACTCGCCCACTGCGAACCATCCCAGGATTCGAGCTTGACGCGCACACCATCGTCAGAAATGGTGAGGATGCTGTATTCGCCCGCCTGGACGCCCGAACCGATCACCGGCGTTTCCAGCACCCAGCGCCCGACGTACTTATCGGTGAAGTCGAACACACCAGGGCGTGGCGCACGACGTCCAAGATCATAGTTCACATTCTGGAGGAAGCGCGTTGCGTCTGCCGTGGTCCCATTCGGGTCATTATCCAGCAGGTTATCACCATCACGGCGAATGTTGTTACTACAACCGTCACAGTTCCACCAGTACTCTTGCCAGGCACCGAGGACTGCCGGCCCACCACCACCCCCCAGGAAGAGTTGCGGGCTGAGGCCCCAGTTGCCTTCGGTCACCCAGTTGTTCAGGTTACGCGCATCATCGAAGAAGTTGTTGTCGGCGATGTCTACGAGGACACCGTCGCGGCGCGGTTCAATGGTCACGTTATCCAGATACCAACCGTCGTTGTTGCCACCGTTGTCGTAGGCATCCACGACGAAGCGGATGCGAATGCGCTCACCAGGGCTACCCGGCCCGGAAGAGGCATACTGTACTAGCGACACCTGCTCGCGCACCCAGGTGTAGTTACGGTCACGATTGTCGATCTCCCAGACCGTTTGCCAGGGTGACCAGCCGCGCTGCTGTTCGTAACACTGCCAACGACCGGCACCACAGCGACTCTCCATGTCGGTGTCCATCTCTGCCGGGGTCTGGTCAAGGTAAGTGGACACCTGAACCATGTATTCGTCATCGTTACCGACATGATAGCGGTTCCAGAAGTAAAGGGTCGGCTCTTCGGTCTGTGCGGTCGCCCGCATATCGAAGGTCGGCACCAACTCAAGCACCTGGAAGCTATTATGCATGGTCTCATCAGGGTCATCATTGTCATCGGAGTTGTCATACCACGCCTCGATGATCCACTGATCTTCGGGGTCGTCCGGATTTTCCGGCGCGTTGGGGCTTTCGTGGAAGGCGCTCAGACCTTGATAGATCTCGTACTGGATCGGCTCCCACTCACCGCCCCACTGCCAATAATCGACGTAGCCACCCTCGACATCCTGAACGAAGGTCATGCTGTCGCCGGGGCCGTAGTCTGTACCAGCGATGGTGCGATCTTCGCTTTCTGGCCACAGCTTATATGTTGCGACTTCCGGCAAGATCATGCTGTCACGCTCACCGATGAAGACATCATCGACGTAAACACCATCGTCGGTATTACCACCGTCAGCGTCAATGCGGAAGCGGATATAGATGTCATCGTCCTCGAGGTCGCCATTGCTGGCTGTATCCCGCAGGATCGGCTCAAGCTCGATGAATACGTACTCCCAGGCGTATTGCCGCGCTGTGTCGTTATCGGTACCACTGGGGTTGGTACGCATCCCATATTCGTATACCCATAACGTCTTCCAGGCGTCGTCGGCATCCGCCACCGTGCGGTATTCGACGTAAAAGTCATCGTTACGGTCGAGTTCACGCCAGTGATAGAACGTCATCACCGGGTCTTGCGCAGCGCCATTCGTATTTCCCTGCTGCTCGTTCGGGTCACGCGGGGTATCGTCGTTGAAGTCGAACGGATACAGAACGCGGATGGACGGCTCGGTGTTGTCGAAGTAGTTACCGTCCGGGCTATCGGTGATGGAATGTTCAGTTGACCATGACGATGTCACCACACGATCCCAGTCACCGGAGGTCACACGCCAGTTATCCAGACCGGCCTCGAAGTCATCGAAGAACTCGTAATCTGTGTAACGCGGCGGGTCTTCCCGATGATAGCGGATGTCGTCAATCCACCAACCGTCGTCGCGGCTGGCATCGCTGCGTACCTGCATTGCAAAGCGCACGCGGAAGCGATCCTGCGGGATCAGGTCGAGCGACAGATCAATGTACTCGATCCGATCATCGCGGATTTGACCGAGGTTGTCGTCCTCGTTGGTGATGCTGATAAGTTCGCTATCCGGGTTGTTCGGGTCGGTACTTGGGATGGGCAGCCATGTATTGCTGCCATCCAGCCGGTATTGCACCTGCAAGCCGACCCGTCGCCGCACTTCGTAAGTCGTCGCAAAGGACAGCACCGCCGGGCCGACATCGCCCTCGTCATCAGGCGCATTGCCGGATTTGTTCAGCCAGCGGTCAATCTCTACGTAGTGGATACGATGGTTGTTCGGGTCATTCCCCGCACTTCCCGAAGGTGACTCGGTGAAGCGAGTATAATCCGAACCGGGCAACAGTTCCCAGGAGTTACCCTGAAGTTCTGTCGTCGTGATGGCCCACTGCGGCGAGGTGATGAAGTCCGCTTCTGCCGGACGATTGGGGTCGAAGGGGCTTGCGCCATCCATCGTAAAGGTCGTGCCATCGGGGAATAGATCGCCAGTGATAGCTTTGTTATCGCGCACCTCGACATCGTCGATGTACCAGTTACGGGTGCTGTTGCCGCCGTTGGTCTCCATCGCAAAGCGGAACGTGACCTTCTTGCCGACGTAAGCGGAAAGATCAAACTGATTGCGAGTCCAGTTGTAGTTGGTGCTGGCACCCTGATGCAGGTCGATACGCTGATAAAGCGGATTTGCGTTCGTCCACGTCGCGTCACGATCAATCACGCGATCGGTACCCAACAACGGGATGTATTCGGCGATTTCCAGGTAGGCGGTGTGGGTTGAAGCCTGCATGTCCCACACATCCCAGAACACAAATTCGGGATTTTCCATCAACTCGGCGCGCTCACCATAGAGCACCTGACCGACCTCACCGGGCGTCGGGATGTAAACGAAGCCCCGGAACTCAAGATGGCAGAGTGCGTTCAGATCGAAGTCACCGCCGGCGTATTCTTCCCACATGAAGTCAAGTGAGTTAGCATTTTCGCCATCAGCACGACCCCAGTTACAGACGAAGTCACTACCATCGGTGGCGGCGTCGTCGGGGTTAGTCGCCGTGCCCGCACTCAGCGAGACATGACCGCCACCCGTCGCCTGATAGTATTCCACCATCAGTTGGTATTCTTCGTCGGGGTTGTTCGCCGGGATGGTCTGCACGACCGTACCGCCGTTGCTCGCGCCGTTCTCCCAATCATCGATCAGCAAGCACGTCGGGCAATTTCCCTTGTTTTGACCGGGGCCAAATAGGTAGAAACGTACACCGTCGTCCGCCATTAAGGTGAAGGCGACCGTAAGTTCGGTGCGTTCATCACCTGTCTCTCCAGGCTGTGGATCCGGGTCGATGTGAATATCACGGGTGAAACGCACCGAGTAATTCTCCCCAGGGGAACCAGGGGGCCAGGGCTGCTCAACCACCGGCGGGCCATCGTTGCCCCATTCCCAATCGAGGATGGTGCGCTTCTGCGGTTCGATCGCCGCGTGCGCATAAGTAAAGGCGAAGTTGTCAAAGTTGCGCCCTTCGTAGAATTCCGCCGTCCAGTCGTCCGTACTGAGGAAGACATCAGACGCGACACGCCAGTGCTCCGGCTCATCGACGCGCTCAATGTGCGGCGCGAGGAAGCCGTCGTCTATGGGCGTGGGCGACGGGAACGGTGTGTTGGATGGAAGTGGTTTCGCCGTCGGCGTGACCGGGCTAGCCGTCGGCGACGGCCCGTCCGTTGGGGTGAGGGTGGGCGGCGGCAGCGTGCGCGGCGGCAGTGTCGCTTCTCGCGGTGTCACACTGGCGATCGCCGTCACCGTCAGCCAGAAGTCATTCGGGCCGACCGGTTCCACCGTCTCTGATGGGTTTGACACCAGATTATTGACCGTGTTGTCAAAAATATTGCCGATCACCGGCCCGGCAGCCGCTAGACCGACACCGAAGGCGATAGCGATTAACACCAAAAGCAGGGAATACTCAACGAGTGCCTGCCCTTGCGCTGCCCGGTATCGGATGTAATGTATGATGCTTGCTTCTCTATTTTGCATAATTTCGAACCCTTGCTTCGCTTACCGATGTTCGACATATGATTCAAGTCAGATGTTTTATAAGCCTATGTTGCCTGTTATTATGTTACCTGATTATCCGCAGGGATGGGGCTTTATTTTGTCGTTGAGTTGTTCAAAAGCATTTACAAATAACCAATTCTATCTGAATACATCTCAAGGAGCATCCACCATGACGGCGACAATTATTGACGGTCGAGCGCTTGCCGACCGCATCCGCGAGGGCATCGCAGCAGACGCCGAAGCATTCCGAAAAGCGCATGGTTACCCACCGGGGTTAGGGGTGGTTTACGCTGGCGAAGACCCGGCCTCGGCGACTTACGTCCGCATGAAGCGCCGCGCCTGTGAGCGTGCGGGCATTTACTCGGTCGCCCAGGTCCTCCCACCGGATGTCATCCAGGCTGATGTAGAGGTGGCGGTCGAAGAACTTAACAACGATCCCGAAATTCACGGCATTCTCGTGCAACTTCCGCTGTACGACCACATCGACGAGGAACCCGTTCTGCGCAAGGTCAGCCTGGGCAAAGACGTCGATGGGTTTCATCCGATTAACATCGGCGCACTGGCAATGAAAGGCCGTGAGCCGCTGTTCACCCCCGCGACGCCGACCGGTTGCATGGTGTTGCTGGAAGAAGCCGGGGTTGACCTCAACGGTGCCAACGCTGTTGTCATCGGGCGCAGCAACATCGTCGGGATGCCGATGGCGCTCATGCTGACCAAAGCCAACGCGACCGTCACGATTTGCCACAGCCGCACCCGTGACATCCGCGAATACCTGAAAAATGCCGACGTGATCATCGCGGCGGTGGGCAAACCGAATTACGTGCCGGGTGACTGGCTCAAACCGGGCGTGGTTGTCATCGATGTCGGCACCAACCGCGTCGATGCACCGGATACCGACCGGGGTTACAGGTTCATCGGTGATGTCGATTTCGGCTCGGCGGTTGAAGTCGCCGGGGCGATCACACAGGTACCGGGCGGTGTCGGGCCGATGACCATCACCATGCTGCTGCAAAACACGGTCAAAGCAGCGCAGCGCAGTGCGCAACACATCAGAGAATCGTAAGAAGTGGTGTAAAAAGTTGAACAACGGTGCGAGATCGGGTTTCATGGTAAACAAGATGCCGATGGAGAAATTGTTATGCAAGCCGTTTCCTCACTACAAACTTATCTGAAGCGTCTCCACCTGGAGCCGAAAGCTGCGTTCTGGCGGCAGAGCATCCCTGCGGTCATACAGTTGCTCATGGAATCGGAAGTCAGCCAGCAGATCGACGCGGGGCATTACGAGCGCAGCGATGGACGCAAGGCATATCGCAACGGCTACCGCACGCGCCACTGGCAAACACCCGCCGGTGAGGTGACGCTGAAGATCCCCAAGCTGCGACGCGGCACTTATACCCCCGCCTTCGTCAACTCAACAACCGCTATGCAAATCCGTGAGTGGCTCTGGCAGCGTTATCACTTCGGTGATGCGGGAGACGACCACCTCGCGCACTTGTGTAAAGCCTACGGCCTGGACTTGCCACCGCATACCATCAGCATGATCAGTGCGGCAATACACGACCTCATCAAAGCCTATCGCACACAGCCGATCAACGATGATTACCCCTTCCTATGGCTGGACGCGCTCGATCTCGGTCAGCAGGAAGGCCGTTACCGGGTGTTGCTGGTCGCCATCGGCATCGACGAACACGGCGACTATCGCGCACTCGATTTCGAGATCAGCACGAGTGCAGATGATGACCGCGCCTGGGCCGCCCTGATGCGCCGATTGATAGCCCGTGGACAGACACAGTTTATCCGCATCATCAGCGGAGAGTGTGGTAATCTACGGGTGCTGGTCGATCAGGTCTTCGCGGCGGAATGGCAATACCAACGTCCCTACACGCTGCAAGATCTGCTCTACGAAACGCACCGTGATGATGAGCGTGTGCTGGTCGATGCGATCTATGACCTCTTGGTTCGCGCACCTTACCACGAGGACGAAATTCGGATGCTGCACGGCCTCTATTCACATTCGACAACTTCTGTTTACGCCGTTCACGGCGCTGCTTGATTAAGTTGATTACTGGAGAAAACCTAATGAACTTCTACAACGTTATTCCAACTGTCATTGAAAACACCGGGCGTGGCGAACGCGCCTATGACATCTACTCACTGCTGCTCAAAGAGCGTGTGGTCATGCTCGGCACCGATGTCAACATGCAAAGCGCCAACTTGATCGTGGCGCAGTTGCTGTTCCTCGACCGTGAAGACCCGGATCGTCAGATTAAGCTGTACATCAACTCACCCGGCGGGGAAATCTATTCCGGTCTGGGCATCTATGACACCATGCAAGCCATCACCGCGCCGGTCAGCACGACCGTCGTCGGCGTCGCGGCGAGCTTCGGTACCGTGCTGCTGGCTGCCGGGCAAGCCGGACAGCGTTACGCCCTGCCAAATTCGACCATCCATATGCACCAACCACTCGGCGGCACACAGGGGCAAGCCTCAGACATCGTCATCCGTGCCAACGAGATCATCCGGCAAAAGAACATGATCTATGACATCTTCGTCAAGCACACCGGGCAAGATAAAGAAACCATCGAACGTGATGCCGACCGCGACATCTACCTGACACCGCAGCAAGCCCTCGACTACGGTGAAAAAGGCTTGATCGACACCATCGCCAACCAGCGCGTCCCCGACGACAAAAGTTAAACCGGGCTTGTCTTGCTTCACCTGAACACGCTACACTCCTATCCGCTTTTGGATAGGAGTTTTTTGTGTCTACACGACTGGTTAAAAATATTCATACCCTCGTCAAGTTGGATGACGACCGCCACGAACTCGCCGACGGCGCACTATTCATCCGTGATGGCGTGATCGAATACGTTGGGACGACCGACGACATCCCCGCCGAGATGCAGCACGCCGACGATACCTTGATACTTGACCGTCATGTCGTTATCCCCGGTTTGGTTAACACCCATCATCATATGTCACAGAGCCTCACCCGTGTCATCGCGCAGGAGCAGGAATTATTCGGCTGGCTGAAATCGCTGTATCCGATCTGGCTCAACCTCACCGGGGCGATGGTCTACACATCGGCGAAGCTGGCAATGGCGGAACTGATACTTTCCGGCTGCACGACATCAAGCGATCACCTGTATCTCTACCCCAATGATGTGCGGCTGCAAGACACCATCCGCGCCGCCGACGAGATCGGGATGCGTTTCCACCCCACACGCGGGGCCATGAGCGTCGGCGAGAGCAGCGGCGGCCTGCCACCGGATGCGCTGGTCGAAGCTGACGAGGACGCCATCCTCAAGGACATGCGCTATCTGATCGAAAGCTATCACGACGACGCACGCTATGCCATGCTGCGGATCGGTGTTGCGCCCTGTGCGCCCTTCACCGTCTCGCAAGATTTAATGCGTGAGTCAGCAAAGCTGGCACGGAGTTACGGCGTGCGACTGCACACCCATCTGGCGGAAAACATCAGCGACGTTGAATACAGCCTCGCGCATTTCGGGATGCGCCCTGGCGACTATGCCGAGGACATCGGCTGGGTGGGGGATGACGTCTGGCACGCACATTGCGTGCAACTCAACACCGATGAAATCAACTTATTCGCCCGCACCAACACCGGCATCTGCCACTGCCCCAGCTCAAATATGCGGCTTGCATCAGGCATCGCCCCCGTGCGTCATATGCTCGACGCCGGGGTGCGGGTCGGCCTCGGCGTGGATGGTTCGGCATCCAATGACAGCGGACACTTGCTCAACGAGGCAAGACAGACCATGCTGCTGCAACGCATCGACGGCACACCGAACCCGGCGCGGATGTCCGCACGCGAGGCGCTCACACTGGCGACACGCGGCGGCGCTGCCGTGTTAGGTCGTGATGACATCGGCGTGCTGGCTCCACAAATGGCGGCAGACTTCGCGGCGTATCGCATCGACCACCCGGCCCTAGCGGGTGCCATGTACGATCCAGTGGCGGCGCTGGTCTTCTGCCGGTCGATCAATGCCGACTTCACCGTGATTAACGGGCGTGTGATCGTGCGGGATGGGCAACTCACGACGGTCGATCTGCCAGTGTTGGTCGAACGGCATAACGGTTATTCGCGTGAACTGGTTCATGCTCAACATTAGAATCGCATCATAAACGGACTGCCGTCCACTTAGCGGCGAAATATCTGCCGTCGTCAGACTGTCTATGAACCAGAGAACTTAAAGAAGCGGATAAGGAGCATCACCCTACCATGAAGATTCTCGGCCTGCATCACATCACCCTCGTCAGCGAGGACGCACAACGCACAGCGGACTTTTACACCCGTGTACTCGGCTTACGACTGATCAAGAAAACGGTCAACTTTGATGACCCGACCAGCTATCACCTCTACTTCGGTGATGCCACCGGCAGCCCCGGCACCGCCATCACATTCTTTGAGTGGCCTCATGCACCAAAGGGATTACGTGGCATCGGCGGAACGCATCACCTCGCGCTGCGTGTACACGACTATGACGGCCTGCTCAAGTGGAAACGCCGCCTGACTGACATGAACATCAAGGTCAGCGGCCCCTATGACCGGCACTACTTCAAGTCGATCTACTTCACCGACCCCGACGGCATCATCCTCGAAATTGCGACGGATGGCCCCGGCTTCGGCGTCGATGAGGACGACCTCGGTACCCATCACATCCCACCACCAGAGGCGATGATGGTCGCCAACCGGGACGAAGAGACGATCAAGGCGCTGATGTGGGATGAACCCGTGCCACACATCGCCGCTGATATGACGCTGACACAGGGAATGCACCACATCACCGCCATCGGTGCAGACATCCAGCGCACGGATGCGTTCTACCAGGACGTGCTTGGGCTGAAGCGCGTCAAGATGACCGATAACTTCGACGACCCTGACTCCGCACACTGGTATTGGGGCGACGAAGACGGCAACCCTGGCACACTCATCACGTACTTTGAGCGCGACCCGCGCAAGACACGCCGGGCACAAATGGGACGCGGCCTGACTCATCATTTCGCGTTCGCCGTCGAAAACGAGGACATGCAGCGGATGTACCAGGCCAGGCTGACCCAGGCAGGTTTCCGTGTTTCACAAATCCTCGACCGCGATTACTTCAAGAGCATCTACAGCCAGGACCCGGACGGGCATATCATCGAATTGGCGACCCTCGGCCCCGGTTTCTTGCGCGATGAGGACGAGGCATCACTGGGCACGGGCTTAATGCTGCCAGCATGGTTGGAAAATCAACGCTCAGCAATTGAGAACAAACTCAAGCCCATCAATATCGAACCCTGGCAAGCACCACAGGAGGCCAACTAATGCACGGTGTCCATCAGGAACAGCAAGTTCACCGTAAAGGCCAATTACTCGAAAACGCGACCGCTGCTGTGGTCATGCTGCACGGACGTGGCGGCAGCGCCGATGATATATTGACGATGTCCAACCACTTCGACCAACCGGATTTCGCTTACCTTGCACCACAAGCAGCGAACTATACCTGGTATCCGCAGCGGTTCGTCGCACCCAGCAAAGCCAATGAACCCTATCTTTCATCGGCACTGCAAGCCGTCGATGATACGGTCAAACAAATCGAAAAGGCCGGTTTGCCCGCAGAGAAGGTCGTGCTGCTCGGTTTCTCTCAGGGGGCGTGCCTCTCGTTAGAATATGCCGCCCGGCATCCGAGGCGCTATGGCGGTGTGGTCGCGCTCAGCGGCGGTCTGATCGGCGATAAGCTTGACCCGGAAAGCTACACCGGCTCCCTGCAAGAAACACCAGTCTTCCTGGGGTGCAGTGACCGTGACTCTCACATCCCGCTTGACCGTGTGAAAGCATCTACCGCGCTACTAAAGCAGCAAGGCGCAGACGTCACCGAGCGCATCTACCCCGGTATGGGACACACCATCAACGAAGACGAAATCGCCTTCATCCGCGAGTTATTGGCGACCCTCGGCTAACATCACGGGCATGGCTTTAGGGTCATGCCCGGTCTATTTGCATCAAAACTTGTAAACGCTCCCCCAGTGAAACCACAAATTATGATATGATTGCATTGATTTATTGTATTTGCGGATAGACGATGATTTATATTCTGAGACACGGCGAGAGTATCGTCAACTTACAGAATAAGCTGAAGTGCAAAGAACACGATGGTGACCTGACCGCTAACGGTCAGCAAGAAGCAAGACAAGCCGCAACATGGCTGCATGACAAGAATATCACCGACATTTACACCAGTCCGTTTGACCGCACGCGACAGACCGCCGAGATCGTCGGCGAAATGTTGCAAATCGAGCCAACGGTTGAAGACGATCTGCATGAGATGAATTGTGGTGAACTCGAAGGTCGCACAGATCGCTATGCCTGGGGCGTGTGGCAGCAGACCTATCAACGCTGGTGTCGGGGCGATTGGGATGCGACATTCCCCGGCGGTGAGTCCTTTCAGCAGGCGTTTGAGCGTGTTAAACGCTCGCTTGCACAGGCCGCAGACACGGGTAACACCGTCCTCGTTACGCACGGGGGACTGGTTAAAAGTGTGGTGCCCTATCTGTGTGTGAATGCCGCTGCAATGCAACGACTTGATCCGCTGGCGAACGCGGGCATCGTCGTGCTGGACGTCTACGATCGTGGGCGCTATGTATGTGAAGCATGGAACATCACCGCACATTTAAGCTGACGTTCCATCCAAACAGGGGATAACATTATGGCAGAACGCCTGGCGGTGATCGCCATCGGCGGCAATTCTTTGATTACCAATCCGACCCATCCAGAAATCTCACACCAATGGGATGCGGTGCGCGAAACCTGTCGTCACATTGCGACGATGGTCGCTGATGGTTGGCATGTCATCATCACACACGGGAACGGCCCGCAGGCCGGGTTTAATCTGCGCCGGGCGGAAATCGCCGCCGAACATGGGATTCACAGCCTACCGCTTGATCTCATCGTTGCCCACACCCAGGGCAGCATCGGCTACATGCTCCAGCAAGCGTTAGATAACTCGCTGCGCCGGTTAGGGATTAACCGCACGATTGTAACGGTCGTCACACAGGTCCGCGTAGACGCCGACGACCCCGCCTTCGAGCAACCGTCCAAGCCCATCGGTATGTTTATGAGTCGCGAAGATGCGGAGCAATATCAAGCCGAGGGCTGGCAGGTCACCGAAGATGCCGGACGTGGTTGGCGGCGGCTGGTGCCATCGCCGGCACCGCAAGCCATCCACGAGATCAACGCGATCAAGAGTCTGTTCAAAGCAGGTTTCATCGTCATCGCGTCCGGTGGCGGTGGCGTCCCTGTGATCCGCAACGAAAACGGCAGTCTGCGGGGTGTCGCAGCGGTGATCGACAAAGATCGTGCCAGCAGCCTGCTCGCACAGGATTTACGGGCGGATCTGTTCATGATCTCGACGAGTGTCGAAAAAGTCGCGCTGCATTTCAGCACACCACAGCAGCAGAATTTAGATCAAATGACGCTGGCACAAGCCGATGAATATATGCAGGCCGGACACTTTGCCAGAGGCAGTATGCAGCCGAAGATCGAAGCCGTGACAGATTTCATCCGTATGGGTGGGCCGAAAGCCATCATCACCGACCCGCCGAACCTGAATCGCGCTCTGCACGGTGAAACAGGCACGATAATCATCCCAGGGTGACGACAATGTACAGCCACGCGCCGGAAAATTACGACTGTCCGTTTTGTAAAATCGTCGCCGGGGAAGCCGTTGGTGGTGACTGGACGGCACCCGATGATGTGGTCTTGCGTACCGACCACATCACGGCCTTCATCGGTGCGGCATGGTGGCCCAACAACGCCGGACATGTGATCGTGATCCCGAACCAGCACATCGAAAACATTTACGTCATGCCACCGGAAACGCACATGCACGTCGTCGAAGCGGCAAGACAAATCGCTATCGCCCTGCGCACAACATACGATCACTGCACAGGCACATCGACGCGGCAGCATAACGAACCAGACGGTTATCAGGAAGTATGGCACCATCATCTGCATGTCTTCCCGCGCTATAGGAACGATTTCTTGTACGACCTCACAGCACGCCGCCGGTTCACGAGGGCTGAGGAACGCCACCTTTACGCGGAACGCTTGCGGCACTACCTCGATACACACCTGGAACTGTGACATTGGGAAAGACGTCCACTAATGCAAAGTAAAAGCGGAATCGTGCGATAAGTGCTGTACAATATAAGGGTGAGCAATAACATAACTTCACCCGCCGATTGGGTTTAGAGTCTACGAACAAAGGTTACTATGGAAAGCAAACCGCGTATTTCAATCGTCGCACCGATTTATGACGAAGAAGGCAACATCCCGCTGCTTTACGAGCGCATCTGTGAAGTGATGGACTCCAGTGGTTACGACTGGGAACTCATACTCGTGAACGATGGCAGCCGCGACCGTTCACTAGCACTGATGACCGACATCGTCAAAGAAGATAATCGGATCAAAGTCATCAACTTTGCCCGTAACTTCGGGCATCAAATCGCCGTCACCGCCGGGATTGATCACGCCAATGGTAACGCGGTCGTGCTCATCGACGCTGACCTGCAAGACCCGCCGGAAGTCATCCTAGACCTGGTTAAACGCTGGCAGGAAGGTTATGACGTCGTCTACGCAGTGCGGGCCGAGCGCAAAGGCGAAAGCGCCTTCAAACTGTGGACTGCAAAACTCTTCTATCGTCTGATTTATCGCATCACCGATGTCAATATTCCATTGGATACAGGTGACTTCCGTCTGATGGATGAAAAAGTTGTCAATGTCTTGCGCCAGATGCGCGAGCATAACCGGTTCATCCGGGGGATGACCAGTTGGGTCGGCTTTAAGCAGTCGGGGGTTGAGTACATCCGCGAGGCGCGGCATTCCGGCGAGACGAAATACCCCCTGCGCAAGATGATCCGCTTTGCCTGGGATGCGGTCACAGGGTTCTCATATTTTCCGCTACAGGTGATGATCTACTTTAGCGCCCTGCTGGGGTTAGTCGCCGTGATGACGATCCCGGTTATTGTGCTGCTGCGCCTTACACAAGGGCCGGAGTTCTTCGGCGGTCAAGCAACCAATATCGTCTTGATGCTGCTGTTGAGTTCCTTCCAGCTATTTTTCTTGTTCGTGTTGGGTCAATACGTCGCCCGCATCTACGACGAAACCCGCGACCGCCCGCTTTACGTCATCGCCTCTACGCAGGGCATGGAGCAGCAAAGTCAGACGTTGAGTTCACAAAAGCGCCGTTACATCACCGCATCGATGGTCGGCTTTGATGAAGATGTACCGTTTAAGGACAATCGAGGAGAGAGAGATGAAAACGCCTGATAACAACAGCGTCCTCGAGCAGATCAACGCTTATCGTGCGGTGGTGCTCGAATATGAGGGGCTGAACGACGAGATTCACCAACTGATCGAAGCACATGACGGCAGCACCGAGAAGATGACTCAAGCCGATGTCGAACGGTATCGCACCCTGGCCCGCCGCCGGAACGAAGTGCTGCACGAACGTCGCTGGATGGAGCGCGAACTCTTCAGTGACGAAGACACCGACCCAATTAATTAAGTTCGATAGTAATAAGCACATAGAGCGTATATACTGAAATATCTGATTATTGACGATGTAAGTGATCTGTATGTACCCAGAAGAGCGTGTATTGGTTGGTGTCGTCAATCGTAAGCGTGATCTCAATTCTGTATTCGAAGAAAATTGGTATCGCATCCCGGAAGAACGGATGCCCGACGGTGTCCACGTCGAGTATCTCGCATTCTTCTTGAGCGGACGCCCATTCAAGGCACAAAGTGGCGGCATTCACTACTTTGCGCGGGTAAACGGCTTTGAACTCAAACGTCGCCGGGATTTGCTGCCAAAAGAGCGCGATCATCCACGCGCCGGGAAAATCTACTATCGTGTCGCGCTTGGTGAAATCTTCCCCAAAAAGCCGCCTATCCTGAACCCGCAAAAGCGCGTCATTTCGTTTATCTTCACGACCTGGGATCGCTTCTCAGTCGCCACAGAAATCAGCGATCTTTACAGCGACGCTGACCGCTTTGTAGAGCGCATCACCAATGCTTTGCGACGGAACGGCATCCGCACGGCGAAGATCTGGAACACTAGCGAAACCGATCACTCGTTTGCACCTGGTCTGCGCGTGGATTGTGCCGACGGCGCGGTTGACTTCTTTACCGAGCAAGTCGAGGGAGCGCACTTCCTCGATGACGGCGCACCCAAAGACCAACTACTGCAAGAAATCCGCCGCAAGATCAACGCGCACGGCGGCCCGGTACTGATCGGCCCGATGTCCGACCACATCTAAGCACGGGTTTAGCGTTGTTTGCTTTTCGTTGTCGGCATTGCTGGTGAATGGTATCATTGGCGGCATTGCATAGTAAATCACAATAGGATCATTATGTCTGACGAACCAATCATCATGACAATCGCCGTGCTGGGCGGTACGGGCAAAGAAGGCTCCGGTTTAGCGCTGCGCTGGGCGTTGAACGGCTACCGCGTCATCATCGGCTCGCGTGATGCCGAACGCGCCGCCGCCAAAGCTAAGGAACTTAACGACCAGGTCGGTGAAACGTACATCACCGGGATGGCAAACACAGACGCCGCCAAAGCCGCTAACCTGGTCGTATTGAGTGTGCCTTACAGCGCACATCGGGCGACACTTGAGGCCGTCAAACCGCATCTGACCGGTAAAGTCTTAATTGACGTGACCGTACCGCTGGCCCCGCCGAATGTCGCCAGTGTCCATCTACCGGAGGGACAGGCCGCCGGGCTGGAGGCACAAGCACTGCTCGGCGACGAGGTCAGGGTGGTCTCCGCTTTCCAGAATGTGACTTCGACCAAACTCAAAAAACCGGATATGGAAGTCAACTGTGATGTCCTTATTTGTGGTGATGATGCCGATGCCAAAACGGAGGTCGTGAAACTGGTCGAGGCTGCCGGGATGCGTGGCATTGATGCCGGTTCGCTGCGCAACGCTATCGCCATTGAGTCAATGACGCCGGTGCTGCTTTACATCAATAAGTCATACAAGGTGAAAGGCGCGGGCATCCGCATCACCAACCTTGACTGAAGCACACACCCTGACAATTCGGGCGATCCCCGGTATCCCGTTGATCCAACCGGGAGACGACCTGACAACGATTATTCATCAGGCGCTGCAAGAGGCAGGCGAAGCGTTACAACCATACGACGTGCTGACGATTTCGTCGAAAATCGTCTCAAAAGCAGAGGGGCGGTTGGTTGACCTCACGACGATTACACCGAGCGACCGGGCGAAGGAAATCGCCAATACCACGCGCAAAGATCCGCGCCTGGTGGAGTTGGTTCTACAACAAAGCACGGAAATTTCCCGCATGGGGCCTGGTGTGCTGATTACACGGCATCAACTGGGATTTGTGAGCGCAAACGCCGGCATTGACCAGTCGAACATTCAAGCACAGGAGAGCGCCCTGCTTCTGCCTGAAAATCCGGACACATCCGCAAGGCGTTTGCGCGACGAGCTACGACAGTCAATGGGAGTCGAGATCGGCATCGTCATCAGTGACTCTCACGGTCGTCCGTTTCGCATGGGGAACATCGGCGTGGCGATTGGCGCTGCCGGGTTACCCACCCTGCGTGATCTACGCGGACAGCACGACCTTTACGGACGCGAATTGAAAATAAGTATGCAAGGCTACGGTGACTTGATCGCATCGGCGGCTCATCTCGTCTGCGGTGAGGGTGATGAGGGCTTGCCGGTCATACTGGTACGCGGCTTACACTTGAGTTCGGCTGACGCAACCGCCGCTGATCTAAACCGCTCGCCACAACAGGATTTATATCGCAAGTGATGATCGACACTCAGCAACAATTGATCGACCTAATCCGTGAACGACGCTCACTGCGACGTTACGAGGATCGCCCGGTGCCCCGCCGGTTGATCGAACAAGTTCTCGACGCCGCCGTCTGGAGTCCGTCCGCGCACAACCGCCAACCCTGGCGCTTTGCGGTTATCACCACATGGACGAAAAAAGAACGGCTCGCATTGGCTATGGGTGCACGTCTGCGCCGTGACCTATCAACCGACAACGCACCGCAGGAGGTCATCGACAAAGATGTGAACCGCTCGTATGACCGCATCACATCCGCGCCGGTGTTGGTCTTGCTGGCGCTTTCAATGGAAGATATGGATGTCTACACCGACGCGAAGCGCAACCACAACGAATATCTGATGGCGGTACAGAGTACTGCGATGGCGGGGCAAAACTTGTTGCTGGCGGCCCATGTTGCCCAATTGGGCGCGTGCTGGATGTGTGCGCCACTGTTCTGCCCGGATGTCGTGCAGGAGACGCTCGAACTCCCCGACGACTGGCAGCCGCAAGCATTAATTACGATGGGTTACCCGGCACAAACTCGTGAGAAAACCCGACGGCCTTTAGAAGAAAGCGTGATCTGGCGATGAGAGTCGGTCGCTTGTCCGTCACGATCCTGATAATCGTTCTGGTCGGTTGTGCCCGGCAAGATGCCACCACCGCACCCGGCACGCCAACCATCGACACCAGAGATATTTCTTTTGATATTGAGTCCTTGCCGGAAGTACAGTACCGGTCACGTTTTCCCGGCACAATAGAGGGCTTCCAGAACGCGGCGGACACCGACCTGTTGGTCACTGAACACCCTTGCTTGACCATAGACAGCGGTTTTCTCGACTCAACCGCCGAGGAACCGCTGACTTTTTTGGTCAACTCAGAGCGGTTACCGCCGGTCAGCATCGAGGAAGAGAACTTCCTAACCACTTACTGCTATGATGTTGACCTGTTTGTCGAAGAGAACTACGCGACGGTCGAACTCCAAACCGTCGAAGGCGAGCAGTTGTTTACATGGAACTTTGAACCGGACATCCCGTTAATTCAGCCGTTGGACGAGGTGATGGGGATCATCAGCGGTATTTCAGAGGCGGGTATCTACACCGGTGGGGACATCTGCCTGGAAACACGCCAGATCATCGTCGATGTGCCGACCGAAGCACCGGTGCGGTTTTTCGTCGATGATATACTCATAGAGATTGATTCTGTCGAGCCGCTCAGTGATCTCATTACCTATTGCATCACACCGGGCGATCTAAACGCTGGCATCCATACCCTTGAAGTACGTATGCGCGTGCTTGCCGGCAGAGTGGCGTTCGAAAGCAAAACCTATCGTGGGGAATTTCAAGTTATCGATGACGGATAAAAACATCGTGTTGCTGGTCGGTGGCGTGGGTGGGGCAAAGCTGGCCTTCGGGCTAAACAAACTCGTCTCGCCGGAAAACCTGACAATTATCGTCAACACCGCCGACGACTTCTGGCTTTACGGCTTACGCATCTGCCCGGATGTCGATACAATTATGTATACTCTGTCCGGCATGGTCGATAAGCAAAATGGCTGGGGTGTGAGTGGTGATACGGCAATCACACTGAATGCGCTAGAGCGCATCGGCGAGGCCCCCTGGTTCCGGTTGGGTGACCGTGACCTGGCGACACACATGCTGCGCACTCAACTCTGGTACGAGGGCTACAGCCTGACCGCGATCACAAAGCGGCTGACCTCGGTGCTCGACATTAAGTGCGACATTTTGCCGATGACGAACACGCCGGTCGAAACCCATGTGGATACCGTCGAACGCGGTGAACTGCCCTTCCAGATGTATTTCGTCAAACATCGCTGGCAACCGACCGCACGCAATATCCGTTTCGACAACATTGAACAGGCTAACGTCTCCGACGAGAGCCGTGCCGCCATCGAAAACGCGGACGCGATTATCGTCGGGCCGTCGAATCCCTGGCTTTCGATCCAACCGATCCTATCCGTACCGGGGATGCGTGAATTGTTGGCGGCACAACAAGTGCCGCGCATCGCGGTGACACCGCTTATCAGCGGGGAGGCTGTTAAGGGTCCTACGGCGAAAATCATGAGAGAATTAGGCTATACGACGACCGCGCAAACGATCGCCGAGTTCTACGGCAGGGTGATTAACCGTTTCGCCTACGACAAACGTGATGCCCCCCTCCAGATGGAAAACCTGCGTCTGCTTGCGCTCGACACCTTGATGCAATCAGAAGAACGGCGGGTTGAACTGGCAAGTCAACTATTACACTGGCTAGAAGATTAGGATTTTTTATGACAACCTGGGCTGTGATCCCGGTCAAACCTTTAAGACTTGCAAAGAGTCGGCTTTCCTCCGTGCTTTCACCGGAAGAACGTCAACGCTTTGCGGAAGCCATGCTGCGGCACGTACTAAAAGTCACAACAAATGTCTCGCAAATCACCGGGACGCTCGTCATCAGTCGAGACACACATGCCTTAGCAGTCGCCCGTGAATACGGCGCAAAGACGATCCAGGAAAGCGGCGCGCCAGAACTCAATACCGCGCTGATGCGGGCGACATCCGTCATCGCAAGCTGGCGGATCGACTCGATGCTTATCCTCCCGGCAGATTTGCCGCTCATCGCGCCGCAAGACGTCAAGCAGATGATCGCTATGGGCAATCAGGAAAGCCCCAGCATAGTGATCGCAACGGACCGCGATAAAGACGGCACAAATGCGCTTTTCGTCTGCCCGCCCGGCATCATAGACTATGCCTATGGCGAAGGCAGCTTCCGGCGACATGGTATGCTTGCGCGTGATGCCGGGGCGACCGTGCAAGTTTACGAATCCGACCGGATGTGGCAGGACATCGACCACCCGGAAGACATCGAAAACTACGCCCGGATGATCCAGCGGGGCAATTACGAGGACACGCTGACACTCGAAAAGATTTATAATCCTCACCAAGAACTTGAGTAACCATGCCAGACCGCGTGGCGCTTTTTTTACAGGATAGTTACCCACTCCGAGATGCAATCCAATATGTTCGCTACGCGGAAACACGCGGCTTTGAAGCAGTCTGGCAAGCGGAACCGCGCCTCGACCGGGATGCGATTGTCGCGCTAGCGGCCTATGCTGCCAACACCAACCGCATCAAGCTCGGTTCCGGTGTGGTCAACAATTGGACGCGCAACGCCGCCACCCTCGCCATGAGCTTCATCACCCTGGATGACCTCGCGCAAGATCGCATCATCTGCGGTATAGGCGCATGGGTGGAGGGGTTAGCGGCGCAGGTCGGCGTCCGGCGAGATCGTCCGCTACTGGCACTTCGTGAGATGATCCAGGTGTTGCGTACACTGTTCGACGGGCAGCGCATGTCCTTTCAAGGTCAATTCATCCGGCTCGACAATGTGAGCATCGGCGCACGACGCATCGACCCGCGTGTCATCCCTATTTATATTGCCGCGACCAGCCCGGCGATGATGGCACTCGGCGGTGAGATCGCCGACGGTGTGCTGCTCAACTACCTGACCTCACCGGCATACACGGCAAACACTATTCATCAAATCGAGATCGGCGCACGCAAAGCCGGACGGCCTATCGACAGTATCGAACGGCCACAGCTTATCGTCTGTTCGGTCGATCAAGATCGCACGGTTGCACTCGACCGGGCGCGGCAACTGGTCACCCAGTATCTACGCCAGCAGCCACAGACGATGAAAACTAACGGCGTGCGACAAGAACTGCTCAACGAAGTCATGCAGGTGCTGCCCAATCCTCTGGACGCGATCCAGGTTGCCGAAGCCGCCCGCCTCGTCCCCGATGATGTGGTTCAACTGGTGACTGCCGCCGGCACCCCGGAGGACTGTAAAATAAAAGTACGGGAATATCTCGCTGCCGGGGCGACATGCCCGGTCTTGTATCCATTGGGAAGCGATGTAAACTTCATGATCGATACGTTCGCCACCGGTTACACGTAAAAGCCCTTTGATTGAAAGACGTCAGAATCTGTTGTTATGGTTGTGCTTGTGCGTCTTGAGCGCGGTCACCCTGCTCATTTACCTCGGCGGGAGTGTCGCGGTCGGGCGTGGTGATGTGCTCATGCCGCTCGATGACACCTACATCCACTTTCAATACGCCCGGCAGATCGCCAATGGTGCGCCTTACGACTACAACCCCGGCGAAGCACCAACCTCCGGCGCGACAAGTTTGCTCTACCCCTACTTACTGGCGGTCGGGTACGCAATGGGCTTCGACGGTCTTTCACTCGGCCTGTGGGCGATGGGCCTCGGCGCGGTTGCGCTACTTGGCAGTGCGTGGTTGGTTTATCAGATCAGCAGACATTATGATGTGTCATTTGTTATTGCCGCTAGCGGCAGCCTGATTTTCATCTTGAGTGGACTCCCAGCGTGGCACTTCATGAGCGGCATGGAAACGGGCATCATCACATTTTTGACGTTGCTGACCTTCTACACGTTCAACATGCAGCGGACTCATTTTTTCGCGATTGCAGCGGCATTGCTGGCGGTCACACGTCCTGAGGGCAGCATCCTCGCGCTGATCGCGGTGGCGGTTTACGGACTGCGGCAGCTTACAAAAGAGCGACACCGCAAACACTTACCCTGGCTAGCATTGCCAGTCCTCGCCGTGTGCTTACAACCGACGCTAAATCTGCTGATTACCGGGTCGGCCTCAGCGACAGGCAGTCAGGCCAAGTCGATCCTTAGCACGGTGCCGTTTGTATGGTCGGACGTGATAGATCGCATCCTCGACAACTTCGTCCGTATGTGGCGTGAGTTTGCCACAGGTGCGGATTTTATCCCGATCCTGTTGGCTCCGTTTGCCTTAGTGGGGATGGGTCAGTTAGTGCGGCGACACAAGTTCACGGTTTTGCTGCTCACGGGCTGGTTGCTCGCCGGGACTGCCGCCATCGCTACGTTGGATACGGCCTTCTGGCACTTCAAACGCTATCAGGTGCCGTTGATCGTACTGTTTTATCCGCTGGCGATGCTCGGAATCAGCGGCCTCTATCAAGTCATAAGGTCACGCACACGAGTGGTGGCGGTCGCCGTTGCCGGGTTAGCTTTGCTGGTATTGTCGGGGATGTCCATGCAGACGTGGCTCGAATTTCGGCGCTTGCAGATCGTCAATCTGGAAAATATCTATTCGCAGCCGCTGCCGATGGCCCGCTGGCTTGCCACGAACACGCCGGAAGATGCGGTCGTCGCCGTGCATGACGTCGGGATGATGCGCTACATCGGTCAGCGCACCACACTCGATATGGTCGGATTGACCACGCCCGGTGCTGCTGACTACTGGCGCAACGGCCCCGGCGCGGTCGCGGAGTTCCTCGTCAAGCATAGGCCGGATTACGTCGCCGCATATACAACCGCACGCGGCCTAAATTATCTGGCAGATACAGGCATCTACGGTAAGGAACTCGCCACCTACACCGCCAACTATGACCCGGCGGATAACGTCGCACTGGGCGCACCCTTCCAAGGCATCTACCGGACGGATTGGTCAGCCTATGACCCAACGATGCAGCAAGATGGCAGCCTCGACTACACCGCAGAACTGACGTTGGTCGATCAACTCAACATTGCCGATCTCGATTCCGAACGGGCGCACGATTATATGTGGACGGATACAATCAATGTACCCGGCTTCGTGTCGGAGGTTTATCAGTTTGACTATACGAATTGCTGCACCGTGCTTGATGGCGGACGGCGCATCGCCGGACACGAAGCATTTACGCTGACCACCATCCCCGGCGACGATCTAATCCTCATCACCCGGTTGCACCCGGCAGAAGCCGCACAGTTGACACTCTACATAAATGACGTACCTGTAGATACCAACCCGGTACCGCCGATCCCCGGCACATGGTTGGAACTTCCGTTTTACGTCCCCGGTGATGCGATTACATCCGGACAAACGCGGGTTCGCATCGAAACCGAAGGCGGATACTACCGGCCTTATCATCATTGGGCGTGGCAAGGAGATTATGCCGTCCCCACCGCCGATGCCCCCATCAACGCGACGTTCCAGAATAGTAGTTTTGCGCTGACGGTTGCCGACCTGCCGAATACACCGACGATGCAGCTTGCGGTCGATGCACTGTTTACGGTATTCAAACCACCGCAGGGTGATTATAAATTCTTCGTCCACGTCTACGACGATATAAACGCCCCGCCCATCGCTCAACGAGATCTCTATATTGGGGGATTGCCACCGGGAGCGTGGTTACCGGGTACAATTCACGAACAAATTACGGTAGACTTGGATGACATTATGCCGGGGACGTATAGTGTCGCGGTAGGCTTCTACGAGAAGACCACGTTTGAGCGACTGGCACCGGCAACCACCACACACGATACGGTAGATAATCGCCTGCTTATTGGGGAAGTAACCGTCGATGGATGACGATCACAAAGCAGTCTATGCGGCGCTAGCCGCAGCACAACAGCATGGCGAAGCGGTCTCGCTGGCGACAGTGGTCAGCACACAGGGGTCGATGCCACGCCATGCCGGGAGCAAACTGCTGATTAAAGCGGATGGCGACATAGTCGGCACCATCGGTGGCGGCAAGATGGAATCGGAAGTCGTTCAGACCGCGCTAGCAATACTCGAAGACGGCACTCCCCGGCTCGAAACCTACCACCTGAACAACATCGCTGCCGGTGACCCTGGCATCTGTGGTGGCTCCGCACAGATTTTCATCGAGCCGATCCATCCCGCGCCGACACTACTGGTCATCGGTGCCGGGCATTGTGGGGTCGCACTCGCGCAATTAGGCAAATGGATGGGGTATCGCGTCGTCGTCAGTGACGACCGCACCGAGATGTGCAACGACGATCACATCCCCGATATGGACGCTTACGCGGTCTGTAAACCAGCGGCGATCGCTGAATATATCACCATCAACAAACAGACTTATGTCGCCGCTGTCACACGCGGTCTACCAATTGATATTGACCTGATCCCGGTACTTCTACAAAGCGACGCTGCCTACATCGGGTTGATCGGCAGCCAAAGACGATGGACACTCACCCGTGAGGCACTGCGCGAGAAGCACCAGATCAGCGATGAAGAATTGTCACGCATCCGCGCCCCTATCGGCCTGGAACTCGAAGCGGAGACGCCCAAAGAAATTGCACTAAGCATCATGGCGGAGATCACAATGCAACGTCGCGGAGGTACCGGGGCACCGATGCGACAGCCCCCGAAATCAAAAGAAAAGCATTCAACATAAATTTATTATGGTTAAAATTCTTTGTATCAGCGACACCGTAATGCCACAGATGGAAAGCGCCGCCAACTTACGCCGACGCTACAACGATATCGAACTGGTGGTGAGCTGCGGTGATATGCCCGGAGTCTATCTGGAATTTATCACCTCGGTGCTGAACGTTCCCCTGTTCTACGTGCGCGGCAACCATGACGAACGTTATACGAAGGAACCGCCGGGTGGTGAGAATCTGCATCGCCGTTTCGTCGAGTATAAAGGGTTGACGTTCGCCGGTCTGGAGGGTTCCATGCAGTACAACAACGGCGACATCCAATATACCGAGTTACAGATGACCTCGATGGTCTTGAGGATGGCACCACGATTTCTGTTTCGGCGAACGTTCAAGCAGAAGGGCATCGATGTCCTGGTCACCCATTCGCCCGCACGCGGCATCCATGATGATCAGGATCTACCGCATACCGGCTTTCGCGCACTGCTACAAGGGTTGCGGCTCTACAAGCCACGTTATATGCTGCACGGGCATGTCCACACCTATGACCGGCGCAAAACCACCCGCTCAACCTACAAAAGCACTTGTGTCATGAATATTAACCCGATCACTGTTTTAGAAATTGACCCACAATGAGTGACAAAGCCATCGACCAGATTATCGAATTAAGCGCCAGCACCAGCCCACAAGACCGCGCATTAGCGATGAAAATTATCGGCAAATATCGCCACCTGGGCATGATAGACTATTGCTTCATCGCCATAAAAGACATGAATAAGGAAGTGCGTGAGTTCGCAGCGTGGGCGTTGGATCGTCTTAGCAGCCCGGACGCCGTCCCGGCCCTGCTTTTCGCCATGTATGACCCGGTATTCGGTGTGCGCTCTAACGCGGGTTGGGCGCTGGTCAACATCGCCCGGCGCACGCTGCCGCAGGTGGTCGTGCCTGATGTCATCGACGTGCTGGAAAGCGAAAACGAAGACGCACAGCAGATGGCTTATTTAGTCCTACATCACATCGGCGGCACAGAAGCACAAGCCGCCATCCGTCGTTATTGGAGACGTTAACCCTCATGTGGAAACACTATTTCAACGTTCACACCGTAGATGCTGCGTTAGCCTATCTCGCAGAATATCAGGAACGTGCCCGCATCATCGCTGGTGGCACAGATATACTCATTGAGATGGAGCGCGGGCAGCGGCCCGATGTCGATGTCTTAATTGACATCAGCCGCGTCCCCGGTCTTGATGCGATCAGGCTAGATAGCGATGAGATCAGTCTCGGCCCGCTGGTCACCCATAATCACATAGTTGATAGTGACCTTATCAAACAGCGTGCGCTGCCGCTGGCGCTGGCTTGTTGGGAAGTCGGCGCACCGCAGATCCGCAACCGTGCCACCATCGCCGGCAACCTCATCACGGCGTCACCGGCGAACGATACAATCACCCCGCTGGTCGCGCTGGATGCAAAAGTACATCTGGCCTCGCTGGATGGCAAACGCACGGTACGATTAAAGGATTTCTACGTCGGGCTGCGCCAACATGTGATGCGCCCCGATGAGCTGATGACCGGCATCTCGTTCCCGGCGCTTGGCACGGCCGAACGCGGTATTTTCCTGAAACTTGGTCTGCGGCAGGCACAGGCGATCTCGGTGATTAACACGGCAGTCGTCTTACACATGGACGGCGAGGTCGTCCGGCAAGCACGGATCGCGTTGGGGAGTGTCGCCCCGACGATCATTCGGGCTGAGACGGCGGAACAAGCCCTGACCGGCAAACCACTGACGACGGAGTCCATCAACCGGGCGGCGAAACTCGCCGCGGCGACCCCTAGCCCTATTGATGATGTGCGCGGCACCGCCGACTACCGCACCGAGATGCTCAAGGTGATGGTGGCACGCGGCCTACGTACACTGGCCGCGAACGAGCAAAAGCCGACATGGTCACCAAACCCGGCGATGTTGTGGAGTAAAACACCACCAGAACTAGGAAAAAGCGACACCCATACGGAAGAGACACCCATCCAGACAACCGTTAACGGCGAACCGATGACACTGCAACATGGGCAGGGTAAAACCCTGCTGCGCTTGCTCCGTGAAGATGCTGGATTGACCGGCACCAAAGAAGGCTGCTCAGAAGGTGAATGTGGCGCTTGCACGGTCTTTCTGGACGGCGCGGCTGTGATGGCTTGCATGGTCGCCGCCCCGCGTGCACACGGCGCAGAGGTGGTCACAATTGAGGGGTTGCGGCGAAACGGCGAATTGCATCCAATCCAAAACGCTTTCATCAATCAGGGTGCGGTACAATGTGGGTATTGTACGCCGGGCTTATTGATGGCGGGGGCAAAATTGCTAGAGGAACACTCACAGCCCTCGCGTGAGCAGATCGTGCAAAGCATCAGCGGTAACTTATGCCGCTGTACCGGCTACTATAAGATTATAGATGCATTTCTCGAAGCATCCTTAGATCAAGAGGAGTAAAACCACATGGGATTTGAAGACGAATATGCACGTAAAGGCCGCAAAAAAAATCGAGACCCTATTCGACCATTTCTGCCTGTTCTGGGGTTGCTGTTGGCAGTCGCGCTAGCGGCGATTTCCTGGGTCATCCATGAGCCGTTACGTGATTTTCTCGTAGAACAGTTCCCTGACCTGCCGCAACCGGGCACCGAAAGCTTTGAGGTCGTCGGGTATATCGCCGGGGGTGTTGTGTTCGTCGTCTTGCTGATGATCGTCAGTATGTTATATACGATCTTCGCGCCGAGGCCGGAAAAGCTGACCTCGGAGAGCCAACTCAAGCGCGAACGTGACGACATCGATGCGGAACGCCGCGCCAAGAAGAAACGCCAACAGCAGATCCGGCGTAATATGGCAAAAGAACGTGCAAAGCGAGAAAAAGACGAGTAGCAAACCAAACTACCACGAACAAGATCCCCATCAGCGGCGATACCGCCTAGAGTCGCCGCTGATGCGTTTTGAAATTGCAGCGCCTACTGAGACGAGAATATGGACAGAACTGTACCCAAAACTGGTGGCGAAGAAATCGAACTGTACATGCGAACTTATTATTCGCTGCTGCGCTCGACCGATACCATCCAGATAGAAACACTCGAAGAAAGCCACATGGCGATGGAGTCCTCACTGCACGTCAAAGCACGCGATGCAGCCCCCGACTTCGCCGCGCTGACTTATAGCAGCTTGCGCCTGCCGGATGTGATGCCCCGCGTGAATTTGATCTTGATCGGTCAAATGGAGACGTCTTTCAAGCGTGCGGGCTACACCGATATTTCCGAGTGGCAGCAGGTCTATGCTACCGGCAGACGCCGCCGCACGCTCCATGATGGTGACCGGCGTTTAGCGGCTTTCATCGCCAGCCGCTCCGATATTGACGATCTCGTGCCGACGCTGACGGCCTATCAGATCGAGTGGAACAAGCTCCATCTGTTGCTACAAAGTGAGGTCACACGGTTGTTCCTCACCCAGAGCCGTTCACGCGCCGAACCGTTAAGTCACAGCGAAGCCGAATTGCTGGCGTCCGCACTCAAGACCACGCCTGAGGAAATCCAACGGCTAGAGGTAATATGGCAAGATGGCTTTATGGATACACTGCAAGCAATTGCCAGCAACCCCAAGCACATCGAGCTAAAATTGCTGGCATCCTCCCTGGCAGATTATCGTAAGGCGACCGCGTACTGGTGGCAGCGGTTGGAGGACAAAACCCGCGAACAAAATATCCTCCCGCAGGATCGCCCGGTATATTTCGTATCAAGTAACACACATTCGCTGGCGAACCTACTTACGGGCTTTGCCTGGCGTGAGGAAAAAGCTCTGATCGACTACATCGGAGCACATGGGCATGAAGACCTGCTCGAAGAATACCGCACGATCAAACAGGCCGATCATCGTCTGCCGCCTTACAATTTCTTTTACTACGTGCTCAAGAAATACCTGGACGATCACGGACCCGCTGAACGGCAGCGCCTGCGTGAAAGTGAACAGCAGGTCGGTATCTATCGCGTGCCGAACAAACGAGGTTTTCAAATCGCCGCCCAGGTCATGACGCTTAACCAGATCAAGCCGGATTGGATCGATCCGCGCATCTGCCAGGGTTTAGACATCTCCGCGCTGCCGGAAAGCGACGCACTCATCGTCAATATCGACTATCCGCTAGGGTTAGCCGCTTACGAAATTCTCAACCGGGTGACGGAACGCGTGGGGCATCTACACGGTGTATACATCATGGGCAAGGCCGCGACACTTAACGGGCGCGTCGGTGATATTATGATTCCAAATGTCGTTCATGATGAACACTCGCAAAACACCTATCTTTTTAAGAACTGCTTTATGGCACGCGATGTCGCGCCGCATCTAACTTACGGCATGGTGATGGACAATCAAAAGGCCATCAGCGCACCGGGCACGTTCTTACAAAACCCTAGCTACATGAGCGTTTTCTATCATGAGGGGTATACTGACATTGAAATGGAAGCCGGGCCATATCTCTCTGCGATCTACGAGGCCTACCGCCCGAAACGCCATCCGCAAAACGAGATCGTCAATCTTCATGGTGTGCGCTTCGACGTCGGCTTTCTGCACTATGCGTCTGACACACCGATGAGCAAAGGGCATAACCTGGGCAGCGGCAACCTGAGCTATGCAGGCGTAGACCCGACCTATGCCACCGCAATTGCGATTCTACGCCGCATCATCACACAAGAAACCGCCCGTCTAGCGCAGCAACAACCGATACCGACACTGACACCAAATACTTGAAACAATCCGTTATAATTGATGATATAACACCAGAATTTCGAGGGGAACACGTAAATTGCCCAGAGAGAAGACCGTTGTCATCGGTCAAAGCATCAAGCGAATCGACGCACATGGCAAAGTCACCGGAGAAACACCCTACCCCGGCGATGTTGATCTGCCGGGACAGTTATGGCTGCATCTGCGCTTCAGCGACCGCGCCCATGCGCGAGTATTACGCATCGACACCACGCAGGCCGAGGCCGTGCCGGGCGTGGTGGTCATATTCACAGCCGCCGATGTGCCAGTCAACGAATATGGCCTGATTACCAAAGATCAACCCGTGCTGTGCGGGCCAGGCAGCGACATCCCCGGCGCGGACATTGTGCGCTGTTACATGGATTGTGTTGCGGTCGTCGTCGCGGAGAGCGAAGTGATTGCGCGACGTGCAGCCCGGCTCATCGAGGTCGAATACGAGGACTTGCCCGCCGCCTTCGACATGGAAGCGGCAATGCAAGACGACGCACCACAGCTTCACGCCAATAATCCCAACAATCTGCTGTGCCACTATCGCATCCGCAAGGGCAACATGCCGGTCGGGTGGCAACAAGCGGATGTGATCGTCGAGGGTGAATACAGCACCGGCTATCAGGAACACGCCTATCTGCAACCGGAAGCCGGCCTCGGCTATATCGACGATGAAGGTCGCATCACCGTGCTGGTCGCCGGGCAGTGGACGCACGAAGACCTGTGGCAGATCACACACGCGCTCGACCTGCCAGAAGAACAGGTGCGGGTGATCTACCCGGCGATTGGTGGCGCGTTTGGTGGTCGTGAGGACATGTCCGTACAGATCGTACTGGCACTGGCGGTGATGAAGCTGCGCCGCCCGGTCAAAACCATCTGGAATCGCGAAGAGTCCATCCGTTATCATCATAAGCGCCATCCGCTCCGTATGTGGGCGCGTTGGGGCGCGACCAAAGACGGTAAAATCGTGGCAGTCGAAGGCAAGGTCATCGGTGATTCTGGGGCGTATAACTACACCTCGACGAAAGTCATGGCGAATGCTAACCTGATGGTTACTGGTCCTTACGAAATACCAAACATCCAATTGGATACTTACGGCGTCTACACGAATAACATCCCCTGCGGCGCATTTCGCGGGTTCGGCGCACCCCAGGCCGCGCTTTGCGCTGAGGGACAAATCAATAAACTCGCGCAGTTGCTCGGCATGGATCCGCTGGAAATTCGACTCAAAAACACGATCCGTGAGGGCAGCATTTTGTCCGTCGGAACACCGCTGCCGCCGGGGGTCACTATGCCTGATGTCATCGAGGCTGCCGGGCGTGAGAGCTTCTGGCAGCAGGTTAACAGTGCATGGCGGCTCAAGCCATCCACACCCCCCAGCGCACCGAATAAACGCCGGGGTGTAGGGATTGCCTGCGGTTTTAAGAACGTCGGTTATAGCTTCGGCTTCCCGGAGCATAGCTGGGCGAAAATAGAACTGCGCGGGGGTGCCAAGATTGACGAAGTGGTGGTCACACAGGCCGGTGCTGATGTCGGGCAGGGCGCACATACCGTCATCATGCAAATGGCGGCGGATGCGGTCGGCGTGCCGTTCCATAAGGTGAAGCTCGTCTCCTCGGATACGGCAGCGGCGGGTTCATCGGGGAGCGCGTCAGCCTCCCGATTGACGTTTATGGCGGGGAACGCATTACGCGGCGCAGCGGAGGTCGCACTGAAGAAATGGGCGGGAGAAGAACGCCCGGCAGTGGGTGAATTTATGTATCGACCACCCAAGACGACCATGTACGACCCCAAAACGGGCAAAAGTGAACCGAACTTCGCCTACGGCTACGCGGCGCAGGCCGTTGAAGTCGAGATCGACATCGAAACCGGACATATTCATCTGGTCAAGGTCGTTTCTACCCATGATGTCGGTAAAGCGATTAACCCGCAGCAAGTCACCGGGCAGATCGAAGGCGCGGTCGTCCAGGCGCAGGGGTACGCGCTGATGGAAAATTTGATCTCAGAAAATGGTCGGATCAAAAACCCGTATCTCTCGACCTATTTGATCCCGACTGCATTAGACATCCCGACCGAGGTCAAATCGGTTGTGCTAGAATACCCTGACCCAATCGGCCCCTGGGGCGCACGAGGAGTCGCGGAGATGCCCTTCCTACCGCTGGCCCCCGCGATTGCTGCCGCCGTCTACGACGCAACAGGTGTCTGGTTGAATGACGTGCCCTTCACGCCGGATCGCGTCGTGATGGCATTACGGCAACATGGAATAGGCATATTGGAGTAAAAGACATATGAAACTCCACGAAGCATTTTACGTCACACCCGGCGACGTGGTCGCCTTTATCGGTGCGGGTGGCAAGACCTCCACAATGGTCACGATGGCTTACGAACTCGTAGAAGCAGGTTGGCGCGTCCTGGCGACGACAACCACCGGCATTAAGGCCGAACAACTCAAACTGATGCCCAACGCACTCACACCGAATGCGGAAAGCACCGAAATCTCGGAGGCCTTGAACAAATCCGGCTTTGTCTTTCTGTATGATTCCATCGAGAATGACACGGTCTATGGCCCTAACCCGGAATGGATTCGTCAGTTGATCGACAGTGTAGACAGCGATGTGCTGCTGGTCAAAGCGGATGTCTCCAACGGGATGCCGCTTAAAGCACCCTTCCCCGATGAGCCGACGATCCCGCCGGAGACATCGCTGGTGATTATGTTGGCGTCGCTGAAAGCCCTCAGCACCCCACTGGACGACGAATACATCTACAATGCCAGCGCCATTATCGACCGCTACGGCTTTAAACGCGGCAACACGATCAAATCTCCCTGGATCGCTCAGATACTCCGCGATGAAACCCTGGGTTTGCACAACGTCCCCAAAAGCACCCGTGTGATGGCCTTCCTCAATCAAACCCCCAGCAAAGGTTACGGGCGGGCACGGGCGCGGATGATCGCCCGACTAGCACTACGTAAATCTCGGCTGCATGGTGTGGCGATGGGTGCCGCTCGTGCGACCGACCCGATTTATGAAGTCCGGCGTCCGGTGGGTGCGGTTGTACTGGCAGCGGGGATGTCCTCGCGCATGGGAGAACCTAAAGTGCTGCTCCCTTGGGCACGCGGCAAGACCATCATCGAACACATCATCGAGCAGTTGATTAACGCCCGTGTTGAGCATATCGTGGTCGTCACCGGGCATATGGCTAAAGAGGTGAAGGCGCTGGTCAAACCGATGGGTGTCTCGGTGGTTTACAACCGGTCTTATCGCCGGGGGGAGATGCTCTCGTCGCTTAAGGTCGGCCTGCGGGCAATGCCTGAACACATCGCCGCCTCGTTGATCGTATTGGGCGACCAACCACGCATCCAACCGAAAGTGATCTATCGTTTGTTGACAGCTTATTCCGAAGGTGCGAGTGAAATCCTAGCGCCCAGCTTTGAGATGCGCCGGGGACACCCGATTCTGTTAGGCCGGCGCTTCTGGAAAGACATCTACAACCTGCCACGCACTGGCAGTCCCCGTGATGTGATCGACAACCACGCCGAACGCATCCATTACGTCAACGTCGATACCGATAGCGTGCTGCGTGATGTCGATACGCCCGAAGATTACACGGAAGAACGCTGGCGTGCCGGATTGACTTAAGGCAATTGCACTTCAACGCCGATACCGGAGCCATCTGGTAAACTCAGTGTACCGTCCGCATTGAGCGTAAACGCCGGTGCCACGATGTCGTGCTCGAAATAGCGATCTGACGCGCCGATGTCGCCGGGCAGGTCAATCCCCGGCAGTGACGCCAACGCCAGCGCCGCCGCCCGTCCGATACCCGTTTCCAGCATCCCGCCGATCCACAACGATGCGCCTTTTTCCACACTATGTCGGTAAATATGCAGGGCTTCGGTGATGCCGCCGACCCGCCCCGGCTTCAGGTTGAGAATGAAACGCTCGTTCAAGTGCAGCGCCAAGCGCCAATCGTGCAGCGATTTTACACTCTCATCGAGGCAAATCGGCGTCCGCATACGGCCCGCAAGCTGGCTGTGTTCATAGAGGTCGTTGTGTGCCAGCGGTTGCTCGATCATCATCAGGTCAAACGTATCTAATTTGGCGAGATGATCGGCGTCCGCGAGGGTGTAGGCGCTGTTGGCATCCGCCATCAACGGCAGGTCAGGGAAGCGTTCGCGCACTGCCCGCAGCAGTTCCACATCCTGCCCCGGTTTGATCTTGAGCTTGATCCGCGCATAGCCCTGGTCGATGCGTGTTTGGATCACATCAAACGTCGCCTCGATTGTCGCCTGTAAGCTGACCGCCGCACCCACCGGCACCACTGCACACGGCATGTACCCCTCCGGCAAAAAACGCGCCATCAGATCAACCAACCGAACGCCCTGAGTTTTGGCGAACGCATCCCACACCGCCGCTTCTAGCCCGGCCTTAGCGAACTGGTGTCCGCGCACCTGCGCGACCACCCCCGGAAAATCGGTCGGGCGGTCGAGCGTGGTTCCAGTCACCAACGGGATGAGGAAGTCTCGTAGAATATGTTCACCGGTGACAATCGTTTCCGGGTCGTAACTGGGGTTAGCCTGCATGGACGCTTCTCCCCAGGCGATAACATCATCAGACGTGGTGACCTTAACTATGATCGCGTCCTTATGCGTTTGCACGCCATAGCTGGTGCGAAACGGCGATTTCAACGGCAACGATACCGGGATGAGTTCGACGTGTTGAATTGTGATCGACATGGGTCAATGCTCACTCAGAAATGCAGTAATGATGTCCTGGAACCGTCGCGGTTGTTCAAGATGCACCGTATGCCCGGCCTGAGAAACAATCGACAGTTGCGCGTTAGCAAGTGAAGCGCACATCGCCTCATTGATGCCGACAAATTTCTCATCACGTGCCCCTACGATCAACTGAACGGGCAGCGTTAATTCCGGCAGTCGCTCCCATAGTGACGGTTGCACACCGGTTCCCATTCCGCGTAGGCTGTTGGCTAATCCACATGGTCGCTGGCTCAATCGTTCGGCACGCAGCGCCGCTTTCGCTGCATCATCGAGGATGTGCTGCTGACTTTCCCATAAGGACAGAGTCTCCCAAAAATCAATGAAAGACGTAACCCCCTCACGTTCGATCCGATCCGCCAGCACGTCATCACGACCACGCCGGTCGTCTCGCTCGGCGGTCGTCCGCAGACCGGGTGAGGCACTTTCGAGCGTCAATGTGCGAAAACGTGCCGGATAATGCAGCGCGGTGTAAAGTGCCAGCCGACCACCCATCGAATAACCCAGCAAATGCACGCAACCCGCACCCAAATGATCGAGCAGCGCAACCAGATCAGCGGCAGCGGCAATCATATTGTAACGGTCAGAGGTGGCGGGCGCGTCCGTCCGTCCGTGACCGATCAAATCCGGCGCAATGAGCCAGTAGTTCTGCGCCAGCCTAGCCCATACCGGCGACCACGTCTCGCCGGTGCCGGTAAAGCCATGCAATAACAGCAGCGCCGCACCCTGACCGTTTTGCCGGATGTGATAGCGCAGACCGTTGATCGTCACTGTGTCAGTCATACGTCATCGCCAAAGAGATCGACCACCGCTCGCCGTTGAATCTTGCCGGAGCCGGTTTGCGGCAGCGCAGCAACGAACAAGATCCGGCGTGGATGCTTGTATCCCGCGAGGCGCTCACGGCTGTAAGCGATTAAGTCTTCTTCCGTCAGTGCTGTATCGTCGATGCGTTGTACGGCAGCGGCGACCTGCTGTCCCCATTCCGGGTCGCTCACACCGACGACAGCAACATCCTTCACAGCCGGATGCGAACGCAGCACCGCCTCAACTTCTGCCGGATAGACATTCTCGCCACCTGTGACGATAAGATCACTGCGGCGCTGCACCAACCACAGGTCGCCGTCTTCATCCAGATAGCCGATGTCGCCGGTGTGCAACCACCCGTCGCGCAGAGTCTTCGCGGTCGCATCAGCGTGATTATAATATTCCTGCATGACGGTCGGCCCACTGACGACCACCTCGCCGTATTCACCCACCGGTTGATCGTCGTCATTCTCATCGACCACGCGCACCCGTGTGAACAACAGCGGTTTACCAACCGTCCCCGGTTTGCGTGCGGCGAGTTCCGGCGACGCAGTCGCTACCTGTGAGGCCGCCTCGCTGAGTCCATACGTCGTCGCAACCGGAATGTTATAGGCGGCACAGCGTTCAAACAAGTCAGCCGTCGCCGCCGCCCCACCGAGCAGCACACAGCGCAGACTTGACCACTTTTCCGGCGTACCGTGCTCTAACAGACGATACAACATGGTCGGCACCAGAGAAACCAGCGTGACTCCTTCGTGCGCTAGTGCGTGATTGACCGTCTCAAGATCAAAACGTTCACGCAAATCGACGGTAATGCCGTACAGGCACGCCCGTAAGATGATGCTCAATCCACCGACGTGATACAGCGGCAATGTGCATAACCATTTGTCATCCGGCAGCACACCAAGTCGGTAGGCCGACGCGGTCGCGCTGTAGAAAATATTCCCGGCGGTGAGGGTCGCGCCTTTCGGCACACCAGATGTACCGGAGGTATGGACGATCAAAAACGGCGCATCAAGATCTACGTCGCACTCGCTTTTTTCAGTTGTCCTCACTGTTGTTTCGTCAAGCTCTATAATCTGATGACCGCGTTTATGTAGTTCTCGCAAGACTTCGCCAGCACCATGAGAAAGCAGCCACTTACAATCCGCATTGGTCAACTGCTGGTGAATCTCATCGACGGTTAAACGGCTATTGAGCGGGACCAGGACGGCACCCGTCCGCAGCGCAGTAAACACCTGCACCACCGCGAACGGTGAAGATTGCATTATCAGTCCTACATGGTCGCCCCGCTGGATGCCCTTAACGCGCCACTGACTCGACATCGCGCTTACCTGCTGGTTCAATTGCTGAAATGTGTGCGTCAGTAACGCAGTTTTATGCGGCGTTGCATCGGCGCGGGCGGAAAGCCAATCCTGCATTAGTTCAGCATATCCTTGACCATCTGCGCGACGGTAAATAAGTCCGGCAGGTCGTCCTGCCACAACAGCGACACATCCAGCACAAAGTCGGGAAGCAGAGGCGTCGTGTATTTACCGTCTTCCGGTATCACCTGTGTATAAGTGCCTTTGCTATTCAGGCGATGAAAACGGGTTTCCTGACGCATGGGGTCAAAAATCCAGTATTCACGCACACCGGCCTGTTCGTACTCACGGAACTTATCACCGTAGTCAACGGCCTCATTACTCGGTGAGACGATCTCGATGCAAATATCGGCTGGGCCGTCCATGTACGTATCGGTGAGTTCGCCGGGGTTGTCGTTAAGGATGACCTGTAAATCCGGTTCGCGGCGAGATTTGCCAACCCGCATCACGAAGGGGGCGCTACGGATTTGCCCCAAGTTGGTGAGATCAAGGTATCCTCCGATCAACCGATCAAGAAAACGAGTCAATCCATCGTGCCTTGCCGATACAGGCGTCATCTTGATTAATACTCCCCCAACCCACTCATAGAACTCAGCGGCGTACTCGTGCATATAGACGTCTTCGGATACTTCTGCTATTTCAGTTGATTTGTCTACCATCTCTGCTGCTCCCATAACATCAACGGGAAGTGCCGGAGCACCACTGCCCCGGCATCGCTATTGTACCGTGCTTATGGACGGCGCGGGAACTTGCTGAAATCCGGGTCGCGCTTCTCGAGGAAGGCACGTTTGCCTTCGCTACCCTCTTCAGTCATGTAGAATAGCATCGTCGCGTCACCCGCCATGACCTGCACACCGGTTTGTCCGTCGAGTTCGGCGTTCAACCCGGCCTTGACGAACCGCAGCGCAATCGGTGACTTCGTCAGAATCTCACTCGACCATTGCAACGCCTCGGCTTCGAGGTCTTTCAGCGGCACAACCGTGTTGACCATGCCCATGTCTTCGGCATCGGCGGCGCTATATTGGCGACACAGGAACCAGATTTCACGCGCTTTCTTCTGCCCGATGTGCGCCGCGAGAAACGACGAGCCATACCCCGCGTCGAAGCTACCGACGATGGGGCCGGTCTGCCCGTAAATGGCGTTATCGCTACTGATGGTCAAATCACAACAGACGTGCAGCACATGACCACCGCCAATAGCGTATCCCGGCACAACGGCGATCACCGGCTTGGGCATGTTGCGGATGTAGCGTTGCAATTGCAGCACGTTGAGCCGTGCCACGCCGTCATCACCGACATAACCCGCATCCCCGCGCACAGATTGATCCCCACCTGCACAGAACGACCACACACCGTCCTTGCTACTGGGGCCATTGGCGGTGATCCACACCACACCGATCTGACTATCATGCCACGCATCCAGCACGGCCTCGGTCATCTCGTCGATGGTCATCGGACGGAACGCATTACGAACATCTGGGCGGTTGAATGCGATCCGTGCGACACCATCTGCCTTATGGTAGGTGATGTCGGTATATTCCTTGACCTGCTGCCAATCGGCGAGCTTCATCAGGTCTTCGGTCTTGATCTGTGCTTGTTCTTCTTTTGTCGTTACCATTTCTGTCTCCTTACAATGAGCAATAAATATGTGAACCACAAAGGCACAAAGTACACAAAGAGATTATTTCTTTGAGTCCTTAGTGACTTCGTGGTTATTTAATGCAGTATGCACCGCTGCCACGATCTCATCCCGGCGGGCGAGGTCGCGCTTGGCGTCCGTCTGCACCTCGATGATGGTCGAGCTTTCCGCGCCAACATGCGTACTAAACGCCTCGCGGAACCGCGCCCGCGCATCATCTGCGTGCCCATCGATACGCACAAACTCCAGCCCGTAGAGCCGCGCCGCGTGTTCGTAATCCAACCCATGCGGCGTAACGAACAAGTCGGTGAACGCCGGGTCATACTCTTTGATCGGCAAGCGGTGAAAAATGCCGCCGCCGTCATTGTTGAGCAGCACAATCGTCACCGGTACGCCGCAGCGATGCACCGCCAGCAGACCGTTCATATCGTGATAAAACGTCACATCGCCGATGAGGGCGACCAGCGGCGAATCCGGTCGCGCCTTGCCCAGCCCCAGCGCCGTGCTGATGTTACCGTCAATGCCGGACGCCCCGCGATTGGCATGCACATGGATGCGCTTGCTCTGCGGCTTACCGAACTGGTCAAGATGGCGCACTGGTAAACTATTCCCGGCGAACAACGTGCTTTCCGGCGGGATGAGATCAACGATGTCATAGGCCACGCCGCCGTCAAAGTAGGTGCTGGTGTCGAGTTGGTGTTCAATCGTTTGCCACGTTATTTCTTCGAGTGATGCGTAATGCGTGACGAGTGATGAGTCTTGACGATCAATCGATTCCATAAAGAGTGTGTCAAACACTGGCATTGCAAGCTGAGTGATGCTATGTAAGTCATCGGACCAGTCACCACTTTCAGAGAAGTGAATGTAATGTTTTGGATTCGCTGCTGAAATGAATTGGTTGAGTGACTTTGAAACGGGAACATCGCCAAACCTGATGATAATGTCAGGTTCGTCCAACAATGCATTGGATATAAATGTGTCGTAGCTACCGATTACTTTCTGTCCATTATGACGCATCCCAGAGACAGGATCGGCGATGAATGGGTATCCAAACACTTCGGCAAAACGCTCAAATTGATACGGTGCGTAAAACGAAGACTGCTTCGCCCTAATTCCTGCGATCACAATACCATTTGGATGATCGCGTATGAGCTTAGCGATTTGTACCATAGCCTCGTTCGGCATCCGCTGACCGAAATGTATCTGCGCAGAAGCTAATCCACCAGTGAAATTTTGGGCTTCCTCCGGCACCTCCACCATATCCCCCTCGACCGGCATCGGTTCGAGTGGCTTACGGAACGGCATATTGATATGCACCACGCCCTTACGTAGACCGTTCGCGGTCGCGTAGGCACGATTGGCGGTTGTGCGCAGGTTGCGGATCGCCACAGCGGACGGGTTGGCTTCTGGCAGCGCCACATCCACGAACCATAACACGAAGTCACCGAACATCTTGATCTGATCGATGGTCTGGTTTGTGCCACTGTGTCGCAGCTCCGGTGGACGGTCGGCGGTGAGCACGATCAAAGGTACCCGTGATTGGTGCGCCTCGATGATCGCCGGATAGTAGTTCGCGCCGGCCGTGCCGGATGTGCAGCACAGCACGACCGGCGCATCGGTACCAAGCGCCAATCCGAGCGCGTAGAAGGCGGCGCTGCGTTCGTCGAGATGTGAATGCACGGTGATGTCGGGATGTTCCGCGAAGGCCAGCACCAACGGCGTATGACGCGACCCCGGCGCGAGTACGGCATGTTTGAGTCCACTGCGGGCCAGTTCATCGACGAATGTGGTTGCTTGTAGGGTGTTTCGGTTCACTTGTGTTCACCTCAAAGTAATGAGTAATGAGTTGAGAGTGATAAGTTTACGTTTAGCATCTTACGCCATATCATTTTCTTATCGACTTCCCAAGTCCGCCGATAATACGACCTACTTCTGTAGATATGGTAATGAGCGGCTTAAATTCTTCTTCGGTAAGGTAGCCAACATCCAGAGCAACATAAAGTTGACTGCGCACCTCCGCACAAGATGCTTTAGCGATCATCAAAAATCGGTAGAAGTCACCGGGGCTATTGCGTTCGTATCCCTCGGCGATATTTGACATCACAGACACTGCCGCCCGTCGAATTTGATCACGCAGACCAAAATCTCTGGCGAACTCGCCCTTGTTTGTGATATCGTACACTTCTTTGATTAACACTCTCGCCTTCTGCCACGCGATGAGATCCTCAAACCGCAATACGCCGCTCATGAATTTCTACTCATTACTTTCCACTGATGAACCCAGCACTCATCACTTTCAACTATTCACTCAAACCTAAAGCATTGACCATCGGACGGAACTTCAACCCCGTTTCATCCCATTCTTTCTGCGGATCGCTGGCGGCGACGATCCCCGCCCCGGCGTACATCCACACCCGGCGATCCTGCGCGACAGCGGAACGAATCGCCACGCCGAATTGCCCGTCCATGTCACCGTCGATCCACCCGATGGGCGCAGCGTACCATCCACGCGGAACAGGTTCGTAATCGTTGATGAGCTTCATAGCGATCTCGCGGGGATCACCCCCTAGCGCCGGGGTGGGGTGCAAGGCCTCAACTAGGGGCAGCACCCCGTCATTTGATTTCAGCGTGCCGGTGATCGGTGTATGGATATGTTGAATATTGCTCAACCGCATAATGTCCGTTTCACCCATCTGCAAGTTTTCGGTGAGCGGCGTCAACCGGTCGTGCAGTGTATCCACCACCAACTGATGCTCATAGCGATCTTTTTTGCTGTGGAGCAGTTCGTCGGCATAGGCATTATCGGCTTCTGGTGTTTGCCCACGCCGGATGCTGCCGGCTAACGCCATCGTCTCCATCTGATGCCCGTTGACGCCGACCAATAGCTCCGGCGTCGCGCCATAAAACGCATGAAACGGACGTGCCTCGAACAAGAAACGGTATGTCTCCGGGTAGGCTTGCGCGAGGTAACGCAGCGGTGCTAGCACGTCAATGCGTTGATCGAAGCGGGCTTCCGCTACACGAGAGAGCACGACCTTGTTGAGTTCGCCCTTTGCCATGCGCGTTGTCGCATCAGTAATCGTCTCGTGCCACGTCTCATATGGCATCGGATAATCGAGCTGTACGAGTTGGGACTGCGGCGGCCTTTTTGCTTGATCGGCTTGCGCTTGCAAATCCGCGATTTTGGCTCGCAGCGCCCCGCGCAGTTCGTCGCGTAACTCCAACGGATTCTCACCAAAGGGGACATTGGCGTTGATGGTCAGCCACGTCTCACCGTCGATGCTCAACAGTTGGTAATGGGGCAATACAAAGTGCGCCGGGGTGAAATCCCACCAGGCGTTATCCGGTACAAAATCTTGATGGAACGAAAAACCACCAAACAAGCGCGGCGCGGCAAGCGGTTGTTGTTGGTCAAACGTCATCGCCCCGGCGAACAACTCCGCTGCATGGTGGCGAATAGTCTCGAAACGCGATTCACCCCAGCCGACCAACTCAATCGCTTTACCAGCTCCGGCAAAGGCGACTGAATCGCGGCTACTTTCCCAATAAAAGCGCGGTTGCCCGTGTGATTGTACGAGAAAATCCATTAACGTAACATCGGGGCAAGGCAAGCTATCGCTGACCAGACGACCGTAGTGATAGGAGATCGACTCGAAGTTGGTTGTTTCCGTGCGATTGGTCATCGGGTGGCCTCCGTGTGTTCATAGCCGACACTGCGCAGCAGCAACGGCAGCAAAGCATCTAAGATGCGTTCACGGTCAGGTTCACCGGTATACACCCACTGGATGACCACATTGTAAATCGCACCCATCCACGCATGAGCGACCACATCCACATCGACCGGCAGCACATCACCAACGTCAATTGCTTCTTGTAGATAGATGCGGATCAACTCCGCAAAACGATCTGTGATCTCGAGGCGTTTCTGCTCAAAGACGCTGCCCAACCCCACCGCCTGCACAAGCAGCAACTTCGCCGGTCGCCGGTAGCGCCCGAACGTATCCAGCACACTTTCCAGCGCGGCACGCACCCGTTGGATGCCCTGTTCTTCTTTTTCAATCGCTTCGATGACCCGACGCTCGATCAAATCCGCAAACTGATCGACCAGCGCGAGGAACAACTTCTCTTTGTTCGGAAAATGGAAGTAAATCGCCCCTTTGGACGTGTCGCTCTCACCGACGATCTCATCAATGCGAGTGTCGTGATAACCTTTGTTGCTGAAGATGTTCAATGCAGAATCGAGAATGCGCTCACGCACACTCTTTTTTTCGTTTGTGTTGTCTTGAGTCATGATCTTATCCTTTTAAGACCGACTGGTCAGTCTAGTATAGCAAAAACATTGTGAAATTTCGATCAATACTGGCTGAGAATTTGTGAAATCCGCTACGCAGTCGTCGAAGAAATGGCGAAGTGGTATCCTATACGATATCAAACTCATCCCAAAAAGAAAGAAAACAGTTAATGTATACACACGACTCCTGGTTTAAAGACGACGAAGGCCGCACGTTGATCTTACGCGGTGCGAACCTCAGTGGCAGCACAAAAGTCCCTTACACACCTGATGGCGCGACCTATCGCAGTGACGGCTTCTTCAATCACCGCGATGTCTCTTTTACCGGTAAGCCGTTTCCGCTGGAAGATGCTGACGAGCATCTGTCGCGGCTCAAAGCATGGGGGCTGACCTTTTTACGTTTCCTCATCACATGGGAAGCGGTCGAACATGCCGGTCCCGGTCAATACGACACGGACTACCTCGATTATCTGCATACGGTAGTCAGCAAAGCCAACGACTACGGCATTACCTGTTTCATCGACCCCCATCAAGATGTATGGAGTCGTTGGACGGGTGGCGATGGTGCGCCCGGCTGGACGCTGGAAGCTGTCGGCTTTGACCTTGCCAAGCTTCACACGACTGGTGCGGCAATCTCTCACCAGACGCACGGTGACCCATTCCCGCGTATGATCTGGCCTACGAATTACACCAAGCTGGGCGCAGCGACGATGTTCACATTGTTCTTCGGCGGAAATACGTTCGCACCACACACAGAAATCAACGGTGTGCCCGTGCAGGAATATTTGCAAAGCCACTACATCAACGCGATGAAACAGGTCGCGCTTAAGCTCAAGGACTTGCCAAATGTGGTCGGCTTCGACTCGCTCAACGAGCCGAGCGGCGGCTTTATTGGTATGCCGGTTGACTCGCTAGGTGAAGCCTTGCTGCGTTCGGGTGCATCACCGACGCCCTATCAGGCTATGCTCGCCGGTGCAGGCTACCCCCAGACCGTCGAAATGTGGGATATGGGCATGTCCGGGCCAGAGCAAACGGGCGAAACCGTCATCAATCCTGATGGTATCTCCGTATGGCGAGATGGCTATGACTGCGTCTGGAAGCAAAACGGCGTCTGGACAGATGCGGACGGCGAACCGGTGTTGTTGTGTCCCGACCATTTCAACGCCGGGCATGCCGATGTCGCCAACAACTACATCAAACCCTTTATCGAGCGATACATCGAAGAATTACGCAAGGTTAAATCTGATTACATCATGTTCATCGAGGGCGCGCCGGGGGGCGATCATCCTCACTGGCGAGCCGATGATCCCGATCAAGTGGTCAATGCATCACACTGGTACGATGTGATGACACTGTTCCTCAAAATGTTCAACCCGGAGATGAACGTCAATTTTACGACAATGGAATTCGTCGAAGGCAAGGACGCCGTGCAGCAGATGTTCAACCAGCAACTAGCAGCGAACAAACAAACTGCGCGGGAACATATGAATGACATTCCGACGCTGATCGGTGAGTTCGGGATGCCGTTCGACCTCGACTCTAAAAATGCCTATGAGAACAACGACTTCTCCGCGCACACAATTGCGCTGGATATGTACTTCGACGCGATGGACGCCAACCTGTTAAACTGCACGGTCTGGAACTACACACCGGACAACACCAACGCGCATGGTGACCTGTGGAACGACGAAGACCTGTCGATCTTCAGCCGAGATCAGCAAGACACCCCCGAAGACATCCATTCCGGCGGGCGTGGCTTGCCGGGGATCGTGCGCCCCTATGCGAAAGCGACCGCGGGCACACCGGTCAACATGGGGTTTGAGTTAGAGACGAAGACGTTTGAATATACTTTTGAGAACGACCCGGCAATCAGCGCGCCGACTGAGATCTTCGTGCCGGGCTATCAGTATCCAGACGGGATCCATGTCGAAGTTTCTGACGCGAGCGCCTTCACCTACGACAAAGAAACACAGATTCTCTCACTGCCCCCCACAAACACGACCGGGCAGCGAACGGTGAAAATCACCCCGGCGTGAGCGTCTACACGTGAGCGTCTACAAAGGAGAAGCGCGTCGGATGCGCTCCTCCTTACGAGATTTAGCTGTCTACACGATGGTTATCCAGCTTGTCGAACGTCTCACCGAAGACCAGATCACGCACGTTATCGCTTGTGAGAAAACTCATCGGAAATTCCATGCGGAAGTCGGTCGCGTCAGCCAGCCGCTTCATCTGTTCGTCGGTGAGGGTGAAATCCAGCACACCGAGATTATCTTCAATCTGAGCGACGGTACGCGCCCCCAGGATCGGGATCACAATGCCCGGTTGTTGGCGCACCCAGTTGATCGCCACCTGTGAGGGCGTGCGCCCGATTTCCTCAGCCAGCGCGATCAACGTTTCTGCCATGCGGAGTTCCTTCTCAGAAGCAGAGCCGCTGCGTCTGCCGTTCGTGGTTTCCGCGTCATCTTTGTTGTACTTGCCAGTCAACGCCCCGCCGCTGAGCAGACCCCAGGGCATCATCGCCACATCCATGCTGCGGCACATCGGCATCACCTCGCGCTCAACAGATCGCCCCAGCAGACTGTAAGGAAATTGGAAACCGACCGGGCGCGTCCAGCCGCGTAGTTCAGCAATGGCGATGGCCTGCGAGACCACCCATGCCGGGGAATCTGAAAAGGCAAAGTACAACACTTTCCCTGCTCGGACAAGGTCATCGGCGGCACGTAATATTTCCTCGACCGGTGTGGTGAAGTCCCACATATGCAGATAAAGCAGGTCGATGTAATCCGTATCGAGACGTTCGAGGCTCCCCTCAACGGTCTGAATCATTGACTTACGCGAATTGCCGCCCAGGTTAGGGTCGTGGCGGTTGCCGGTCGCCATCTGTAGTGTATATTTGGTCGCAATCACGAATTGTTCCCGGTTGCCACCTACAAACTCACCAACGAGCTTTTCACTGGTACCATTAGTGTAGTTGTTGGCAGTATCGATAAAATTGCCACCCGCTTCGACGTAAGCGTCAAAGATTTGCCGGGCGACATCTGCTTCCGCCCCCCATCCCCAATCGTTGCCAAAGGTCATCGTGCCCAACGCCAATTCTGAGACTCGCAGACCACTTTTACCCAGTAACTTGAATTGCATGGTTATTTCTCCTTTTGGAAATTAAGCTGTTTAATGATGGCAGATGGAAGCAAACTCATGCATCGACCTCGAATGGCAGTTGCAACTCCGTAACGTAAGCCGCCGCTACATCCGCGAGGTAAGCGTCCGGCAGGGTGTAGCCGACGTTATCCGCGCCAAAGCGGAGATAAACCTCACGCAACGGCCCCGCTGCACGGCAACCGTTGGCGGCTAACCAACCGGGGAACTGTCGAATTAACGGGTCGGTATTGGTGTAGTCACCGGTGTAGACGATACAGGCCATTTTCCCACCTGGGAGTGTGTAAGTTTGCACGTCCTCTGGTGGGTCAAACCCCTTTACGACCGGCACAACGACCTCGACATCCTGCCGCCCTTCGACGAATTCCATGTCATGATAGATCATCAATGGAGGTGCGGTCGCACGTGCATCATATCGCGCAACGGTGGCTTCTAACTGTTCAAACAACGTAGAGACATCGTCTGAGAACGAAATGTGACGTCGAATGCTGACAACCCATTGTGCGGTGATTTCTCGCACGATGACCACGTGGCTCAGGAGTGGCATCTCGTGCTTCAACTGCATCGTCACGCGCTCCAACACTGCCAACCGCTGTCTATCGGCCTGCATCCGCGCCTTGATTTCTGCCCATTTGAGCTTCAGCACACCTCGTATCTCATCGAAGGAAAGTTCCTCGTTCAGAAATTCGGCGATCTGTTCCAGACTGAAATCGAGGTCTTTGAGTAGTATGATCCGGTTCAGATGTGGCAGTTGATCCGCTGTGTAGTAACGATAGTTCGTGAACGGATCCACATGCGCTGGCCTCAGCAGGCCGATCTCGTCGTAATGACGCAGCATCTTGACCGAGACACGACTGAACCGAGAAAACTCGCCGATCTTAAACATGACCATTCCTCCATTGCCATCAGATGCAGCTTACACCTTCCGACAGTAGGAGAGTCAAGCAACTATTTCTACTCGTTGTAGTAACGCGCATATCGCCCGGTAAGCACCTTCGCCAGAATTAACAGATAAGTGAGTGGTGACGGTTTATCCGTGCTGGTGTAACGCCCCAGGTCACGTTGGATCTGATCGGCAAGTTTCTCTTTGGGCGTTTGTACTTCGGGTTGAGGTCGTGTAAACGTAGGGAAGGTCAACGGCACATCCGCTGCTTTCTCGTTAAGCGAGATCCACCACCATTGTGTGCTAAAGTTCGTCCACACCGCCCCCAACAGATCGACCGCTTCCTGCATCCGCGCCTCATCCGCTTCGATGAATGTTCGCATTTCATGTTCGACACTATGCATAGGGAGGTCGTTACGGGTCGAGAAATCCAGAACAGCCAGGATCTCCTCGTAAATGCCATAGACCGGCCCGGCAAAGATACGAGTCAGCGGCATCTGATCATGTGGCGGGGCTTCACCCTGCCATATCCCCGTGCCGTTATATGGCTTCGCTCCAGGGAAGACATAACGTGTGTCGAAGATGTCGTGAATCATCATCAGATGCTCGCGTTCACGCAGCAGCGGCAGCACCACCCCAAGCATGTATTCTGCAATCGCCCACCCGTGTGCATCCCATAAAAACAAGATACGCTCCGAGTCGCCGAAGACAGCTTGCATATCGACATCGAAAGCGTTGATCTGCTGCGCGTCGAGCGGTGCAAACCATGCGTCATCAGTCAACGCCGCCAGTTTTGGCACGGTCACCTCCTGCCAGACGTTGGTCAGGCAGTAGCTTTTGACGTCGGGAGTGTTTTCCAGTTGTTGGGCGGCCTCGGTGATCACAACGGTGGTGTTGCCACTCAAGCGCCCCACCTCAATGATTAAATCTGGTTGGTATTCAAGCACGATAGCGTAAAGACGAGACATCTCCGCTAGAGGTTGCACTGACACATGACCGACCGCTTCATGCAAGGCAGTCAAACGTTCTTGCGCGGCGGCGAGCGCCTCGCGCCAATTCCAGAAGGCTTTCCCCGCGTGGAAGTCGATCATTCGTTATCCTCGTTGTATCATCTAAACGTATGAAGCGTCGAGTATAACTTGAACTTCAGCGTCCGCCAACCCCGGCACCTGTGCCCGCACAGTGACCGTCCCCGGTGTATGGGTCGCCTTGAGGAACACCGCCGCTTGCCCACCGATCAACGGGAACGGGTTCGTCCCGATCAATTCTCCAGGGCCTTCGATGCTGAACGTCACGACCTGCGCTAAATACGGCAACCGATTGCCATACACATCGACCAGACGAAACGTGAGGCGCGTCATATCCACACTATCAGCGTGGAGTGTGTCATCATCGGCATGGAGTTCAAGCGCGTGCGGTTGCCCATCACAGGCGATGCGCTGCTCCGCGACCTGTTCACCGTCGAGATAACCGATGATGTGCAAGTCACCAAAGGCATCACCCCAACGCATCTGCAAGCCGGTGACCTTGAACGGTGGCTGCGGCAGGTAGGGAAACTCGTCTCGCGCTGGTTCAAACAACCCGATATCCTCATCCCCGGCGTAGACGCGCACCACATCACAATTGCTAAAGATGTACAGGGGATCATTGCCGCCCCTGCTGCGATCTCCCATTGACCACACTGTCGCTGCTTGCAGCACGATTTTCTCCGTCGGTGACACCTGACTGGCGTAGAAGTGTCCGGCGTACTTGGGCAACCGGAACATATCCATGACACCGTGATAACAGATACGGTCGCCACTGCCGAACTCTTTGTGCGTGTTATAGTCGAACGCGCACCAACCAATCGCTCCGGAGACACCGCCCATGCCCATCGCACGATCTTGAATACGAGCGTGACGCAGTGCGTGTTCGACCCGACGTTCTTCGTTGTCGAAGCTCTTGGTCGGGAACATGTGCCCGTTAAATTCTGTGACCATGTAGGGTGTATTGTTTGGTTCCTCGATGCTATTGCTAAAGTCGTTATAGGTAAACACGTCTTCGAGGAATTCACTTTTTTGGAAGTAACGCACACCGCCGGTCTGCCGGGTCGGGTCGAGTTCGTGGGCGAGCGCGTTGGTCTGTGTGTAGAACTCGGTGTTATCACCCGATTCGTTGATGCGCACACCCCATAAGATAACTGACGGATGATTCCAGTCACGCTCGATCATCGCCCGTACATCCCGCAGACTGAGCGCCTGCCAATCAACATCACCGATATGCTGCCAACCGGGGATTTCCTCGAACACTAACAGGCCGATCTCGTCGCAGTAGTCGATAAAGTGCTCGCTCTGCGGGTAATGTGATGTGCGGACGAGGTTACAGCCCAATTCATATTTGACGATTTCGGCGTCTTTGCGTTGCAGGCGCGCCGGAGCCGCCGCGCCTATAAACGGGTACGTCTGGTGGCGGTTCAAGCCACGCAGAAAAAGCCGCTCACCGTTGAAGTAAAATCCATCATCTTTAAAGATCGCCTCACGAAAGCCAAAGCGCGTTTCAATCTGGTCGATTGTTTCGCCATCCTGGTTGTGCAGCGTCGTCTCTACGGTGTGGAGGATCGGCTCATCCAACGTCCACAGCGCATAATCACCGGCGGGGAGATCGAGAGTCGTCTGCGCGGTTGCATGGGGTTCGATGTGTAGATTTTCCCCAATCGTCTCCACACGCACGGTGACCGATTGTGCTTCCTCACTCTGGTTGCGTACCCACACATCGACGGCAGCACGGCGCTGATCGCTCAAGACGTCATAGGTGCGCACACGAACATTTTCGATATGTACCGGCTCGACGTAACGCAGGGACACTTCCCGGTAGATACCGCCGAACGTCAGGTAATCCACCACGAAACCAAACGGCGGGATATCTGATCGTTCTGTACTGTCCAGATGAACGACGAGCAGGTTTTCACCATCAGCATCGACGTAATCCGTGATGTCGAAGGAAAACGGCGTGTACCCGCCCCGGTGTTCCTCGAATGTATGCCCGTTGACCGTCACCGTCGCGGCGAGCATGGCCCCCTCGAAATCGAGGTACAAACGGCGTCCGTGCAAGGGTTCGGGCAGCGTGAAGCGTTTGCGATAGGTACTGATGAATTGGTAAGCCGCATCATCAAACCCCTGATGCGGCAAGATGACGTTACTGTGGGGTACCGTCACCGGCTCGAACACGCTGTCGGGGGTGGTTTCACCCACTTGTTCAGCGAGATACAACCACCCCTGATTAAAGTCGTATGCTGCTCTCAACGTCTAACCTTTCAACCCGGAGGTTGCAACGCCTTCGATAAAGTATTTCTGCGCGAGTACAAACACGATCATGGGCGGGATGATCGCAATCGCCGCACCCGTGAGCACGATGTTTGGCTCGTTGGCGAAGCTGTTACTCAAGCGGATCAGTGCCAGCGTCAAGACGTGATTCTCGACCGTACCTTCACCGATGATGAGCAGCGGCCACAAGAAGCTGTTCCACGCATACAGGAACGAGAAAATCGCCAGTGTCGCAATCGCTGGACGGCTAAGCGGCACAAAGATCGTCCACAAGATGCGGAACCGGCTGGCACCGTCCATCAGCGCGGCCTCCTCAAGCTCCACCGGAATGCTCATGAAGAACTGGCGCATCAGGAATGTGCCGTAGGCCGTAAACAACCAGGGGATAATCAAAGAGACGAGCTGCGCGTCCCAGCCGAAGATCACCATGAGCCGATAGATCGGGATAATCAGCACGACGAACGGGATCATAATCGACCCCAGATAGACCAGAAACAGCGTATCACGCCCACGAAAGCGCACACGGCTGAAGGCATAACCACCAAAAATCGACGTGATGAGTTGTCCGATCACGACCAACACAGTTACTAACGCGGTATTGACGAAAGCCCGGTCAAGATCGAGAATTTCTTGATTGACGCCAAACACATATTGGTAATTATCCCACTGGAACTCGACCACTTCGACCGGGTCTTCCGGGATGACGAAGGCGGAGATTTCCGGGTTATCCGGCACGACATACTGGCTCAAATTGGAACTGTACGCTTCCAGTAATGTCTGAGTCTCGCCGTCGATGGTCACTTCAAACACATCAAATTCACGTTCGCGCCCGTTGTCCATCATCACGGTGACGACTTCATCCGTTTCGACGATAGCATCTTCGGGCTGACGGGTGACGATCTCGCTATCACGATGATTCTCAGTATTGATGCGTTCTCGCGTCGTCAAAAATGTATAACGCTGCTGCTCGTCCGTTTCGATCATCTCATACGTCTCGCCATCGACGGTGACCGTGTAGAGCTGGCGCTCCTCACCTTCGTAAGTCGTGGCGACAGCAGAATAAGGCAGCAGACGCGGCGGCACGTTGAACACATCCTGCGTCGTCTTGAGCGAGGTCGATATCATGTAAAGGAACGGAAAAATCATCAAGAAAGCAAAGCCGGCCAAAACGGTATAAATCAGAATACGGGTGACAATCATACCGGGAGTTAGTTTCGTCATGATGTGCCTTCCTTAGTAAGCTTCGCTGCGCTGGAAGCGGAATTGCAACAGCGTGATGCCGAAAATGAAGATGAATAGCAACCATGCAATCGCAGAAGCCTCACCGAACTGCGAGCCAAAGAACGCCCGCCGGTACATATGATAGACCGCTGTCGTCGCCTGTTCGGGGACGGTCTGGTTGGGGAAGAGCGCGTAAGGCTCGTTGAATGCCTGCAACCCGGTGACCATCGTCGTGATGAACACGAAGAACGTGGTCGGTGCGAGCATAGGCATGGTCACATTGCGGAACTGTTGCCACTTGTTCGCCCCGTCGATCATCGCTGCTTCGTAAAGTGTTTTTGGCACACCCTGCAAACCGGCGAGAAACAGCACGGTGTTATAACCGATCACCTGCCACGCCGCGAGGATCACGACCGAGATCAGTACAATGTTGGGATCGTTCAGCCATCGAACATCCGGTTCGGCGATGCCGGTGCCGAATATCCCGTTGATAAAGCCGACAAACTCACCAATCGCGTAGTTGATGTAACCGGTACCGCCCGACCCGTACAACCACTGCCAGATCAACGCGGAACCGACCACCGCCGCCACTGAAGGCAGAAAATACACTGCCCGGAAGAACTTCATCCCCGGCAGTTTGGAGTTCAAGATCAGTGAAAGCGTCAGCGCGGGGACGATGGCTAAAGGTAACAACAGCAGACAAAATAAGAGGGTGTTACGCATCGCCGTCCAGAAGAGCGCGCTCTTCGCACCGATCACATAGCGCGTATCACCGACGTCAAACCCGGTCAATGGATCGTAAAGCTCGCTTGTGATGTCTTGATCGTAGACAAGCAGGCGCTCGCCGCTGTCATCGTATTCAATCGGCACAGACTCGATTTCGAGTGCCAGCAGATCAGCATAGTTATCGAACGCGATGAAGTTCGGCCCTTGCCCCTGCGCGCTGGAACCGAGCTGTGCATCCGTGAACGAGAGATAGAGCGAAAGCAGCAGCGGCCCGGCGAAAAAGATCGCAAACCCAACGATGTTTGGTGAGAGCATCAACCACCCCTGCCAGGAAACAAGCTGCTCCGGCGTCTCGCCGAAATATCGCCCCAGGCGCAACATAAAACCGAACAGCAGCGCGAACACGACCGTTAACCCGGTCAGCACCCACGTCAGCGATTCACTGTACGTGCTTAACAACGACTCGAACCCGCCGAGAACATCAGAGGCAATCAGCAGCACCAGAAGTGTGATCGCCGCGATGATGCCAGCAACATTGTCTAAACGTCCCCGTAGCGGATTATCATCTTCGATGAAGCGACCAGATAACCAATACAACGCATAAGCGACGGCGAAGCCCAATGTAATCGGCGCATTTTCGATCACACCATCCGTGATGTACTCAAAACTCTGGTAAAACCCCCATTGATCCAACAACAGCGCCAGCGAAAGCACCATACCGACGAAATAAAGCACCAATGTGATGTAACGCCCACCACCCTGCTTGCGCAGCAGCAACACATCACCGATGAGTGCCAGAACCATCGGCATCGCGGCGACCAAACCGAGGAAGTAGCGCACCGGGTCACCTAAGCGCGGCAGATCGTCTAATACGAAGAGTAGATGATAGGCCAGCGCACCGGAACCAAGCGCGACGACGATGTTCCAGAACAAACTCAGCGGAATAACCAGCGGCGTTCCAACTTCTGATGGTGACGTCCCGCGATTGCCTACACGATCAAATGTTGTATCCATGCAAAAAAGCCCCCCCTGCGGAATAATTTTGGTGTCTCACAGTGATTGTGCGGAAGACAGTTGCGTTGCAGCTATCCTCGACACCAGCACTGTAAAAATGTGGGGGGTGACCGTAAGGCCACCCCGATGTTAAAGCATCGCTAGATGCTATTCTTCTTCTTCCATGTCTTCAAATTCATCGGCGACCTGCGTGCAGATCGTCGCGGCGAATTCTTCAGCATCGAGATCACCGTTGAACACGGCGGTCACACCATTCAGGTAAGCGGCGTCGATTGCGGGCCAGTCACCAGCGAACAGCGGTGCTTCTGTGCGGACGTCCGGTGCGGTCGTACCGGCGATGAACGCCTGATTGTTCACATCGGAATCCGGCAGCGTGTTCAGGAATAGTTCGATTGCCTCGTCGGTGGCGCGACTGGGGATATTAGCACCCAGTGAAGCGATTTCACCCTGGACTTCCGCACTGGTCAGGCGGGTGACCAGATCCCAGGCTTCTTCGGGATTCTCGGTTTCTGAGTTGACCACATAAGCCCCCCAGAACAGCCAGTTGGTGGCTTCACCACTGGGGCCGACGGGCAGCGGCGCGACGTTCCAATCAAAATCCGCCCCTTCGATGGTGCCAGGGGTCGCCCAGCGCCCGTTCAGGAACATACCAACATTACCTGCCAGGAAGGGCGGCTCGGCGTTATCACCCCAGGGGACGGCTGCACCGGCGTCGTAGAGTTCCTTGGCGAAGCTCAGACCTTCGACGGTCGCGTCGTTGTCAAGCGCACAGGCGGTGTAGTCTTCGTTGAAGAAGCTCGAACCAGCAGCGTTGACAAAGTAACCATAGTTGGCCCACCAGTTGTTCATGCCGAAGCCTGCCGTGTCGTCACCGAGCGAGTTGATCTCCAGGGTAGCTTCTTCAAAGCGATCCCAGTCCCAATCCTCGCCGCCGGGGTAATCTAGACCGGCTTCGTCAAACAGTTCGGCATTGTAGTAGATGGCAAACGCGGAGACGTCACGCGGCAGCCCCCACAGCGCATCTTGGCCTTCTTCGACCGGTGTCGTCAGGAAGCCCATCGGCCCGGCGTAGAAGTCTTCGACGGAAAAGTCTTCATCTTCTTCGGCGAACTCCGCCAGATTGAGGATGACACCGGCTTCAGCAAAGCGTGCCACGTCAGTACCGGGGATCCAGAAAACATCCGGTGCGGTACCGGCTTCAAGCTCGGTGATGAGCACGTCCTGGTAAGCCGCCGATTCCGAACCACCCGGCTCGTATCCGAGGCTGACGCCTTCCCAGTTGGCGTCGATGTCGTTACTCACAGAGGAATACACATCAATTTCAGCCTGGTTATCCGGGCGGGTACGCCAACGCAAGTTGACCGCTTCTTCTTCGTCTTGTGCCAGGGCTGGCAGCACGAAGGCAAGCAGCAGTATAGAGACAAAAAGTAGTGCGATTGTCCGTTTTTGCATGAGTTAGTTCTCCTTAAGTAGATAGAAATGGATCAATTCTTTCAAAAGTGCTTATCCCGTCTAGAGCAAACTCCTTTCACTATGAATGTTTCAGGCTTAAACGTGGTTCCGCCGAAGTCCCCCTAACAACGAGGGTCGGCTGATGAACCACCGGGGATGGTTGCTTATCGCTGAGGACGTCCAGCAGTATGTGTGCGGCCTGCTCACCGAGCAAAACCGCTTGCTGGTTGATCGTCGTCAGCGGCGGTGAGTAAACCGCCGAAACCGGGATGTCGTCGTAACCGATCACGGTGAGATCCACAGGCACGCGCAACCCTCGCGCCGATGCCGCTTGCACGGCTCCCATCGCCATGCGGTCATTCATGCAGACCAGCGCGGTCAATCGGGGATGCGCCTCCAGCAGATCGGCGGCGGCGCTGGTGCCACTGACCACACTGAAATCACCTAGCGCGGTTGGCATCGCCTCGAACGATAATCCGGCATCAGTGGCGACATCGCGTAAGCCGCGCAGACGTTCGATCACCGCGAGGTTGGTATCAGCTTCGATGGAGATGATACCAATCTCCCGATGACCCAGCGCCAACACATGCTGCATCTGCAAAACGCCACCGTGATAATCGTCATTACATACGCTGTAGTCAGAATGCGTACCGTGAAAACCGATCACCACCGTCGGGATGCTGTAAGTCATCGCCACTTTCGCCGCCGATGCCGCCGTGACGTTATCAATTGTAATGACGCCCTCGACGTAACCACTCTGGATGAGTTGGTGGTAGTGTTCCTCGAACACATCGCCGGTGAGCCGTGGAGTACTTAACAACAGATTGTAGTGACGTGGTGTCGCAACCATCTCAATTCCTTCGAGAATTTGCATCACCAGCGGATCTTTGAAGATTGTGTCGTAGACATGCGGGAAAACAACAGCAAGCGCGTGGGTCTTCCCCGAAGACAATGCGCGGGCCGCCAGGTTCGGCCGATAGCCGATTTCTTTAACGGCAAACATCACTTTTTGCCGTGTTTCTTCCGTAAAGTAGGGTGTGTTGGAGAGGACTTTGGAAACCGTCGCGATGGAAACCCCAGCGCGTTTGGCGACATCCTGTAAAGTCGGCATATGACAAATCTTCTTTAAGAAAAAATTATAGTTAAGCGTTTAACTACTGTGCCAAGAGCATAACGTATGATTACAAAACTTGCAAGCATTTTTCGTACAAACTGCACAAATCTGAGCCAGATTCATGACAAAAGTGACTATCAATATATAGACCAGTCGTTATAATTAAAGGTATATTCGTATAGAGGATTGATGAGATGAACACTGAGATTTTAATCACTGGTGCGACCGGCAACGTCGGTTCAGAAGTTGTAAAAGGCTTACAAAACGCTGAAGTGCCCTTCCGCGTAGGGGCATACAATGTTGAAGAAGCCCAGCAGATGCTAAAAACGGAAGTCGAAATTGTAAAGTTCGATTTTCTTGACCCCGCGACCTACCGAGAGGCATTCACCGGCATCAAACGGATGTTTCTCGTCAGACCACCTGCCCTTTCCAACGTGCAACGAGACATCGCCCCGGCGGTGTGGGCGGCAGTCGGCGCGGGTGTGGAGCATATCGTCTTTCTCTCCATTCAGGGCGTCGAGAGCAACCCCATCGTGCCGCATCACAAAATCGAGCAACTCATTCTCAAGACAGGGGTGCATTACACCTTTCTGCGGGCGAGCTTTTTTATGCAGAATCTTTCGACCACCCACCGCGAGGAAATCCAGCAACGGAACGAAATCGCGCTCCCTGTAGGTGAGTCGAGAACCAGCTTTATTGACGTGCGAGACATCGCCGCCGTCGCCGTCCGTACACTAACCGAGGACGGTCACACAAACCAGAAGTACACCCTCACGGGTGCCGAAGCCCTCAATTATCACGAGGTCGCTGATAAGCTGAGTAAAGTACTCGACCGTCCCATTCACTACACCAAACCTTCAACAGTCAAGTTCTTCTGGGAGCAGGTAAAATCAGGGGAAAAATGGAGTTATGCACTGGTCGTCACCGGCTTATACACGATCACCCGCTTCGGTAACGCCAAAGAAGTGACGGACGATGTCGCTAATATCCTCGACCGTTCGCCCATTTCATTCGATCAATTCGCGCAGGATTACCGCGACCGTTGGACGTAAATCTCCGGTAAAATACCCGATGAACCTCAACCATTCACCGGGTAAAACGGCTTAGTTTGCTGTGGCACCCCCGTCGATCATATAGGTGCTGCCGGTGATATATTTGCTCTCATCGCTGGCGAGAAAAACATAAACTGCGCGACCTCTTTAGGTTTGCCATAACGTCCCAACGAGATGCTCTGCGAGATCTGCTCTTTGGCCTGGTCTGCCGCGCCGGGTACCATACCTTGAAGCACAAATTTCTGAACGGCACATAAATTGAGACACCCTGAAACGAAAAAGCGCCTTCTGTTTTAAGAAGACGCTGTTTTGGGTAGTATTGGACTCGAACCAATGACCCCGCCCTTGTAAGGGGCGTGCTCTAGCCAACTGAGCTAACCACCCATGACTAAGCACACTTTACAACACACAAGCAGGATTATCAATAGTAGAATTAGCCCTTGTCAGGACAATCGCATATGACATTTTTGTGCAATCTGTCGTGGGCAGACACACCGGGCTGCCACTACAATATCTATGCTGATTTGTCGGGTAGCACCCGCGTGCGCTCCTCCTGGCCCAAATGCAATTGACCTCTAGCCCATGCGCGGCGGGGTGACACCACTCTGTCCCTGATACTTCCCCTTCTTATCCGCATAGGAAACCTCGCACTCTGCATCTGCTTCGAAGAACAACACCTGCGCGATGCCCTCGTTGGCATAGATTTTAGCGGGCAGCGGTGTGGTGTTACTGATTTCCAGCGTGACGTAACCCTCCCAACCGGGTTCAAACGGCGTGACGTTGGTCAGGATGCCGCAGCGAGCATAGGTACTCTTGCCGACGCAGATGGTCAACACACTACGGGGAATGCGAAAGTATTCGACCGACCGCGCTAACGCAAACGAATTCGGCGGGACGATACACACATCACCTTTGAAGTCAACAAAAGACTCCTCACTAAAGGCTTTCGGGTCAACAATGGCAGAATGCACGTTGGTAAAAATCTTGAATTCGTCCGCGACACGCATATCATAGCCATAAGACGAAACACCATAACTTACCACGTTGCCGCGTGCTTGTTTTTCCACAAATGGTTCGATCATACCGTGTTTGAGTGACATCTGGCGTATCCAATGGTCGGGTTTTAGCCCCATGTTGAATTATCCTTGTCCACTGCTATGAGCTTTCGAGTTGTGACATGACTTTTTGCAGGTTCACCGCGCCACCCTTCGTGATAGCCAACGTCCCCGCGCCGATGACACTGACGTCCTCACCGAGGTCGGGCGTGACGATTTCAAGGTCTTCCCAGTAGGTTTCGTCGATAGACATCTCTTTCACCGCTGCTCGCATCGGGTCAAACAACAGATCACCGACGTTCGTCACCCCACCACCAACCACAACGATCTCCGGGTTGAACAGGTGCAGCATGTTGACGATGCCGTAGCCGACCAACGTTCCCGCCCGCTGTACGATCTCGGTAGCGAGTGCATCACCCTGACCGGCAGCCTCGCCCACCGTCGCCCCGGTAATGGCGGAAAGATTCCCCTCGACCAACCCGTAAATCATCGAGTCTTCACCCTTTTCGATGCGGCGTCTGGCCTGTGCCGCCATCGCCGGGCCAGAAGCTTCTTTCTCCAATGTGGAAACGCTGTCACCGACCAGCATGACGATATGCCCGATCTCCGCAGCCAGGCCGACCTTACCGAGCAGCAATCGCCCGTCGATGATAATACCACTGCCGATACCCGTGCTGACGGTGATGTAGATGACGTGCTGGTAACCCTTCGCGGCCCCGCGTGCGGCCTCGGCGAGCGCAGCGACGTTGGCATCGTTGCCGACGTAAACCGGCAGACCGAACTCCTTACGCAGGATTTCCGCCAGCGGTACATCGTGCCAGCCGCTGAGGTTGGGCGGCGCAACCACTACACCCGTTTCCGGGTTGAGCGGCCCCGGTGCGGAAACACCGATGCTGGCAACCCCGCTCATGTCCTCCGGCAAGACCTCGCGGATCTGGTCTTTGATGCGGTTGAGCGTCGGCTCCAACCCTTCCTTGTCTTTCGTCAATGTCTCGACACGCTTGATGATCCGTAAAGAATTATCTAAAGAAGCGGCACGAATACGTGTACCGCCAAGATCGACTCCAATAATCGTCTCACTCATGCGACAAACTCCTTTTACTTCGGGGGGGATGCAAATTTGTTCGATTTTACGTTGTGAGCTACAAACGACGCTGCTAGAATAACACATCGACAACCATTGTACCGTAACTATAAGGAAAGTCCTCTATGGTGCGTGTGACTCCCGTCCGGCGGCAGTATTTAGATATGAAAGCACAATATCCAGATGCCATCCTGTTTTTCCGACTGGGCGACTTCTACGAGATGTTTGACGACGACGCCGAAACCGCCGCCCGTGAACTCGACCTAACCTTAACAGGCCGTGCGTTTAGCAAAAAGGGGCCGAAGACACCGATGGCGGGTGTGCCCTACCACGCGGCGGATGGTTACATCGCCCGATTAATTGAAAAAGGCTATCACGTCGCCGTGTGTGAGCAGATGACCGAACCCGACGGACGCGGGCCGGTCGAACGGGAAGTGGTCCGGGTCATCACACCGGGGACGATCACCGAAACTGAGATGCTACCGGAGGACAAGCCCAACTATCTGATGGCGATTTTGCCGGTCGGTGACGCGGAAAGCGGTCACTGGGCGCGGGCGGGTGTGGCCTACGCCGATATTTCTACCGGTGAATTCGCCGCGACGACCTTTGAGAGTGAGAACGCCGGTATGCTTGTGCTCGAAGAACTGGCGCGGCTCAATCCCCGTGAGGTGTTGATGCCGGAACCCTGGGTCACACGCGGGGTCACACTGCCGGAAGGCAATCACCTGACGCCACTCGGTGACTGGCGCTTCGACGAACGCAGCGCCTATGATGCGCTGTGCCAACAATTCAACGTGCGCACCCTCGATGGCTACGGCTTGCAGGGTAAGTCGGACGCGATCCGCGCCGCCGGTGCCGTCCTCAGCTATTTGCAGGAAACCCAACGCAGCACCGCCGCCCAATTGATGAGCATCCGTGCCTATTCAACGGCGAACTTCATGGTGCTGGATCAATTTACCCGGCGCAACCTCGAACTCACCAACACCATACGCGGCGGCAAGGCACGCGGCAGTCTACTCGGTGTGCTGGATCATACGATTACGTCAATGGGCGCACGCCTGCTACATAACTGGATCAACCAGCCCCTGCTCGACTTAAAACGGCTCGACGCCCGGTTAGATGCGGTCAATGCGCTGGTCAGTGATGAAGCCTTGCGCCTGGAAATCAGCGAGGCGCTCAAACAGATTAGCGATGTCGAACGTCTGACGAATAAGCTGGTCGTCGGACGTGCCGGCCCGCGTGACCTCACCGGGTTACGCGCCAGCCTGGGTGTCATCCCGGTGATCCACAGCCTGATCGAAGACATCCCGGCGATGAACGCGCTGGTCGAACGGCTCGACCCCTGCGATGATGTACGCGACCATGTCGAACGTGCCCTGACGGACGAGCCGCCCGCCGTGATGAACAAAATGGGCACCATCCGTGAGGGCTACTCCGACGAACTAGACGATCTACTGAACCGTACCAAGCACGCCCGTGATTGGATCGCCGAACTCGAACCGCGTGAACGCAAACGCACCGGCATCCCGACCATCAAAGTCAGCTTTAATAAGGTATTTGGTTACTACATCGAAGTCACCCACGCCCACACGGAAAAAGTCCCTGATGACTATGTGCGCAAACAGACCCTGGTCAACGCCGAACGCTACATCACGCCAGAACTCAAGGAGTACGAAACGCTGGTGCTGAACGCCGAAGAAGAAATCCTCACATTGGAGCGCGAGTTGTTCGAGCAACTCTGCCAGGAACTGGCGGAATGTGCCGCACGGTTGCTGAAGACTGCACGGGTCATCGCTCATATTGATGTGTTCGTATCACTGGCGGAAGTCGCCGTGCGCGAAGGTTTCGTGCGGCCCGAACTCACCGATGATGACCTGCTCGTTATTCGTGATGGGCGGCACCCGGTCGTCGAAAAGCTGCTGGATGGCGGCACACGCTATGTGCCCAACGACACAAACTTCGATAGCATGTCACGCATCCACATCATCACCGGGCCGAATATGTCCGGTAAATCAACCTACATTCGGCAGGCTGCTATTATCACCCTCATGGCGCAGATCGGCAGTTTCGTCCCCGCAGACGAGGCGACCATCGGCCTGGTAGACCGCATCTTCGCCCGCATCGGCGCACAGGACGAGATCCACGCCGGGCAGAGCACGTTCATGGTCGAAATGGTCGAAACCGCCCGGCTGTTGGCGGGCAGTTCGCGGCGCAGCCTGTTGATCCTTGACGAAGTCGGGCGCGGCACATCGACTTATGACGGCCTCGCCATCGCCCGTGCGGTGATCGAATACATTCACAATAACCCACGTCTGGACTGCCGGACGCTGTTTGCTACCCACTATCACGAACTGACCGAACTGCCGAACATCCTGCCCCGTTCACGCAATTACAACGTCGCGGTGACCGAACGCGGCGAGGACATCGTGTTCTTGCATAAAGTCATCGAGGGCGGCGCAGATCAAAGCTATGGGGTACATGTCGCGCAGCTCGCCGGGATGCCGCGCCCGGTTGTCGAGCGTGCCCGCGAACTGCTGGAACAACTCGAAACGCAGGGCAGTGATTTCACACTCCCCAACACCTCCAGGACGACCGGCAACCAACCACAGCAGATGAAGATGTTCGCCGCACCGCCAAACCCGGCAGTCGAGGCGTTAAAAGCACTCAACGTTGATGAGATGAGTCCGATTGAGGCGTTAACCAAACTCTATGAGCTAAAACGCATGACCCAGGATCCCTAGACATTACATAAATGTAATACCGCATAGTGCAAAAGTCGCATTTATTACCAGAATTCGGATGAGCGCGTTACAATTGGCTGGTAGCGAAGGTAAATCTACATGAGACGAGATAAGAAACAGTCTGCGGCACACAAAACATATCCGGGGATTAACCCCCACACAAACAGTCACCTTCATCATGGCATCCATCATATTAAAGGCTGGCGTGGGTTTCATGATTTACACCCGGCAGAACTCGTGCGCGATCTAAAACAACCCTTGCAGATCCAAACTTATCCCGAAACAGATGGGACGGTGTAAACCAATGACCGGTAACTTCTCTTCGTTGTCCAGTTCTGAACAATCACAACGAGAACGTGCACTGCTTACCCTTGACCACATCCGCGAAGCGTTAAACGACGACGATTTGCAAAAGGCCATCGAACAAATCGACGTGCTGCAAACACAACTTGGTGACTGGAAACGGCGCGATGCACGCCAATGGCTGGACGACGCCCTGCACGGTGATCTGCTGCTGTTCAACATGGATGAGGCCAACAAGCGACTCGAACAATGGCAGACCTCACTCAACGGTGGCGACGACCGCGACCTGACACTGTATCGAGAACGGGTCGAAGAACGCACCAAAGCCAAGCACGCGGATTTACAGATACGTGGGGTGAAGGCGCACTGCCAGGAATTATGGCAGCAGGCCGCCCAACTCGAACACGGTGACCTTCCACCCAAGCCGGAAACCGTGCTTAACACCTGCTATCTTAAAGCACGCGATGTGGTACGAGCGGCAGCGTCAGAGAACCCCAATAACGTCAATTTGGATGTGCTGCTGCAACAGGCCGAGCGCATCTTGCGAGATAAGCGCAAAGCCGACACACTCTATCGTTCGGCAATTGAGGACGACAGATACGCCGACGTTTTAGACGCACTCACCGAACTAGAAGCGGTGGCGCTGATCCCGCGTTACCGGGTGGTCACCGAGGAGGCCAGCGACGAACTCACCACCTTTGACCGGATGCTGCCTTACGAAGAAGCACGCAGCGAGATCGAGCGTATGGGTCGGGTGTGGGCCGGGGATCGCGTACAGGAGATGCAGCAATACGCCGACCAGCAGTTACAAAATTATCAGCCACAGGCCGCACTCGATGCACTCCAAGACCGTAAGTTGGCCGAACGCTTCGTCCCCGATGAAGTGAACCAGAACCTGCGCAACCTGGAACGCCGAGCGAACGAGGACTTACGCCGGTTAGAGCAGGCCGAACGCCGGGCGCGGCAGGCACAACGCCTCGCGCCTGAGAATCCACTTGGGGCGTGGGATGTCTACAGCGAAGCCTACCGTACTTATGCTGGCGCACCCACACTAACCGAAGTACGCAAGTCAATCGTCGAGCAGATGGCGACACAACTTCGTGAACTCATCGAAGAATGTGAACGTGCCTTCACCGAAAAGCGTATGGATCGTATACGGCAGATCTACCAGGGGGCGCGGCTGGATTACAGCGAAAAAGATGAAACGTTGGATGAACTGCTCGATCATCTGGCAGAGTTCGACCGGCAGGCCAGCGCCTACGACGACTATTTGCGTAAAGCTCGCGGCATCTTAGATCGCCTGCGCGACCTGGCCTGGGAGAACGTCGGCGCAGCCGGGGAGCTGCTCAACGAACTCGAAGAATATCCGCCGATTGTGCTGGAGGACTTGCCCGACCTGCACGAAGTACGGGCATTGGTGCGGCTGCGCTTGAACGTCGAAGTCATCTATAACCAGACACGCCAGTTGCTCATCTCCAATAATGTCGAGGAGATCGAAGTCGGGATTCAATCCGCCGTGGAATACGAGGACGAGCAGCGATTCACACGCCTCATCGACTGGTTGGAAATCCACAAAGCCTACGTGGAAGCACGCAAGGCTTACGCCATCGGAGACAAAACGCGGGCACTCGTGCTGCTGGATGAGGTCGCCCGGTTTGACGGTCACCCTGACCAGAGCAACGCGCAAGAACTTGCCGCCCAACTTCGCAGCACCCAAGACGACGAATAACATCACTCATCGCCAATTCAGGCAAATCTTGCATACTGGATGCGAAATTTACCGTTATCTATGATGAGAGTAACCGATGAGTGATTTTCCTGCCGATTATTTCCGCAAGCAAGACCCCGGCGACGACGCGGCGTTTTATCAATTGCCGCGTAAGGTCGTCCATATTGATGACGGCGCGATTGCGAAGGTCAGCGAACACTTCGCCGCGTTGCTGCCGGCTGGCGGCACTTACCTTGACCTGATGTCAAGTTGGCGCTCACACCTCCCCGCTGGGTTGAACCCGGCGCGGGTGGTCGGCCTGGGCATGAACGCCGACGAGATGAAAGACAACCCCCAGCTTGATGACTTCGTCGTGCAGAACCTGAACAAGAATCCGCAGCTATCGTTCGAGAACGAGACATTCGACGGCGCGATGTGTACCGTCTCCGTGCAGTACCTTCAGCAACCCATGACCGTGTTCCAGGAGGTCGGGCGGGTGTTAAAACCCGGCGCACCGTTCATCGTGACATTTTCCAACCGGTGTTTTCCATCGAAGGCGGTGAAGGTATGGCTCGGTTCAACAGATAACCAGCATATGGCGATTGTCGCCAAATACTTCGAGGACGCTGGCAACTGGAAAGACATCAAAGCCGATGCCCACACCCCCGACCGCGCCGACCCACTTTACGCGGTGTGGGCCTACAACGCCTGACGCCCCCGGTGAATATTGGATGGAAATGGGCGGACGTTTCAGCCAGAGTGACACGACCGACCTCAGCAACTCCGTGTCACCACGCAGCTAAGTTACACACATCGGCTACACCCTAGGCCAACCGGCGTAGGGTGTAGCCCCACATCATCGCCAACCCACCCCCAGAAAGCAGCAAAGTCAACACAGCGACGATCACCACATCACCGCTCAGTCGATTCGGGGGGTGCGGTGGCGGGTGGCGCATGTATGCCAGGATGATTTCCGTCGAACCCGTAGCGATGACCTCTGGCGCGGGGAAACTCAACGTAGGATCAAGGTAAATGCGCTGCAACTGCGGCAGACGTCCCAACTCGGCAGGCAGTTCCGTTAATTGATTTTCGGAGAGATACAACCCATGCAGGTTGTGCAGGTTTCCCAACTCAGCGGGCAGTTCGCGCAATTCATTGCGGCTGAGGTAAAGCACCTGCAATCTGGTCAAATTTCCCATCTCAACCGGCAGCGCGGTCAGGCCGTTGTTGTTTACACTCAACGTGCGCAACTCGCGCAACTGCCCGATCTCCGGGGGTAGTATGGCAATTTGATTGTTGTAGAGATGTAGCTCGCGCAGCGCGGTTAACTGTCGAATATCAGGCGGCAGCGTAGCGAGTTGATTGCCACCGAGATCAACATAGCGCAGTGCGACGAGTCGCTCAAGATCGCCAGGGAACGCGGTTAACCGGTTATTACTCAAGTCGAGCGTTTCCAGATGCGGCAACGCGACGAGATCGGGTGGCAACACAGTCAGGCGATTGTTGCCCAGTGAGAGCCGCCGTAGCTGCGTCAACTGCCCGATGCTCGGTGGCAGTGTGGTCAGTTCGTTGTTGTAAAGATACAGTCGTTCCAACCCGGTCAAGTTGCCGATTTCCGGCGGTAGTTCTCGCAGGCCGATGCCACCGAGGTCAAGCCGATCTGTGCCGGACATCCACGCCGCTCGGATGCGCGTTAACGCGACGAGATAAGGATCATCGACTTCTTGCGCGGCGGCATATCCCACTACACCAGACAGTATCCATAAGATCAACATGAAGCGACGTACCATCATACGGTTACTCTAATCGCCAACGGAGATACTTTAAGCATGACTCAATGACCAACGTAAAGCAAATGATTAAGCCTGAGTGCGTAGACCAACCGTCAGGTGAATTACAATTTTTGACTGTACAGGCGTAGCGGACTGGGTGACAATCGAAGCATGAGAAAGATCGTCTGTGTTTTTTGGAAAGATATGACTCTGTTATGGTAAAGAAAATCCGGCACACGTTCCCCGCCCTACTGCGAATTGCACTGCTCGCAATTACCGGCTGTACCCTCGCCGCGAACGCACAGCCGACACCTTCACCGACAATCGACACCGCAACGGATTGGACACAGATCGCCCCCGGTGTAGAACGGCGCAGCCTGCTCCCCGACGAGAATCAATGGGCGGAGGTCATCACCCTGCGCATTGACCCGGCCCAGGTGACCTTCCGCGTGCATTATCAGCCCGGCGAACCGCTGGCACTCGATGATTGGGCGGAGCGCCTGCCGAACGCGCTGGCTTTCGTCAATGCGAACTTCTTTTCAACCGAACGTCGGGCGCTCGGTCTGCTGGTCGCGGATGGGGCGATCTACGATAACCGCTTCAACCGTCCCAGTGGATTGTTCAGCATCGCTGCGGGCATCCCGGCGATTACCGCAACTGCCGCCGACCGTACCGATGCTATCACGCAGGCCGTGACGGGTTTCCCCGTTCTGGTGCGCGGCGGAGAAGCGACCTATCAAACACAAGGCCGCTTCTCCCGCCGTACTGTGGTCGCGCTGGATGCCGAAGGTCACGTATTGCTCATGGCAACACCGCTGTTTGGCCTCTCACTGGCAGACCTGAGTACCTTTTTAGCAGAAAGTGACCTCAACATCACCGAGGCGCTTAATCTGGATGGCGGCGGCTCTACACTCCTATGGACGATGGGCGACTCAAGAGACATTCGTTCGCTCGACCCCGTCCCGGCGGTGCTGGCGATTTATCCGTCCACATGAGTGTTACAACTCACCGCGAGCGGTCATCTCCGCTGGCAGCAAGCTGTGATAGAGAAAGCGATGGAGCGGCACCTCGACCCCAACTTCATCGCCGAGGCGCACCACCGCACCGCTTTGCGCGTCTAACTCAGACGGACGCCCTTCCATCACATCCCGCTGCATGGAGGCGATGCCACCTTCGGGCAGGCTATCAAACAACGCCATGCCTTTCTCAACGGCATCATCCGCCAACGGGATATTCCGCGTGCGTGCGACATGAAAGACTTCATCCATCGCCGCCCGCACCATCGCATGGACAGGCGCGACCGACCGCATCACCCCCGCCGGGGCGCGTGTCACCGCACCCACACCGCTGAACGACGCGATAAACAACAACTTCTGCCACATCGCCGCCAGTATATCCGGTGGCTCTTGCACGGTGACCCCGGCAGCCTGAAACGCCTGACGCAAGGCTCTCACACGCTCGGAGTCACGGTTATCGAGTTCACCGAACGCGACGAACGGCGGCGTCCCCCCCTGGATGATGTGACCGGGTGCTTCCACATGACTGAGCACCCGGCAAAAGCCGCCGAGCGCATGCTCCTCACCGAGCACAGCGGCGATCTGTGAGGGCGCTTCCACACCGTTGAGCAGCGGTACGACGGCGGTCTGCGTGCCGATCAACGAGCGCATGGCTTCGGCAGCCTCGCGCACCTGCCACGCCTTCGTCGCCACGATGACGACATCGACCTCACCAATATCAGCGGCGTTATCCGTCGCCTGCGCCGGTTCAGCGATGACATCACCATTCTCACTCTCAATGCGCAGGCCGTTTTTACGAATGGCGGCGAGATGACGTCCACGAGCGATAAAACTCACTTCGTGGTCGGTTTGCGTCAGACGACCACCGAAGTACCCCCCGACCCCACCAACACCAAAGACTGCGATTCTCATTTTGAACCGTTCTTCCGATTGACCACCATCAAGCGGATTTCGGTCATGTCGTCCATCGCATATTTGACGCCTTCGCGCCCGTAGCCGGAGTCTTTAATGCCCCCATACGGCATATGATCGACGCGGAAGGTGCTCACACTGTTGATGTGCAATCCGCCGACTTCGACGCGATCCCACGCATCCATGATGCGATTCATATCGCTGGTGAACACACCCGCCTGCAAGCCATACGGCGTGTCGTTGATGGTAGCAACCGCGTCATCCCATTCGCGGTAAGGCTGCACGGTGACCACTGGCGCGAAAATCTCCTCACAGTTGACTTTCATCTCGCGGGTGGTTTCCGTCATCACAGTGGGTTGGAACATCGCCCCTTCACGGGTGCCACCGACCAGCACCGATGCACCGGCGTTCTGGGCTTCTTGCACCCAGTTCTCGGCGCGTTCCGCGTCATTGAGCGTAATCAGTGGGCCGACATCGGTATCTTCCTCGCGTGGATCACCGACCTTCAGTTTTTTAACGTTCCCAACGAATAGATCGTTAAATTCCTCGAAAACATCCTGCTGTACGATAATCCGCTGAACGGAGATGCAATTCTGCCCGGCGTTGGTGAAGCCACCGGACGCCACTTGCGAAGCCGCCATCTGTAAATCGGCGTCGTTATGTACGATGACACCGGCGTTGCCGCCTAATTCCAGCGCGATCTTCTGCTTCTTCGCCTTGCCCTTGAGCATCCAGCCGATGCGGGCGCTGCCGGTAAAGCTCAACATGGCAATACGGTCATCGGTGACCATCATCTCGGTCATCGGCCCCCAGGCCTGCACCATGCTGAACGCTTCCGCCGGATACCCGGCTTCCAGTATCAGTTCCGCTAGAATGACCGATGAGAGCGGGGTTTTCTCCGCTGGCTTGAGGATGAATGCGTTACCGGTCGCAATCGCCGGGCCGATCTTGTGACAGGCCAGATTCACCGGATAGTTGAACGGTGTGATCCCTAGAACAGTGCCGATGGGCGCACGTTTGGTGAACCCCTGCCGGTTTTCCCCGGCGGGCGTCCAGTCAATCGCAAAGACCTCGCCCTCCATACGCCGGGCTTCCTCGGCGCTGACCTTGATCGTCTGTAGGGCGCGGGTTGTTTCCCCGGTAGCGACCTTACGCGTCTTGCCCCCTTCCGTAATCATCGCCTCGACCAGATCGTCGAAGCGTTCACGCATCAAGCGCCCCAGATTTTCTAGAATCTCAGTTCGTTTGTATGAGGGCAACTTGCGGGTGATTTCAAAGCCACGCTCCGCCGCTGCCATCGCATCTTCCAAGTCCTGTTCGGTCGCCATGTAAACCGCACCGACAGTCGAACCGTCGTATGGAAACTTGACTTCTAATACCTCGTCACTGCTGCGCCACTCACCGCCGACTAAAAATTTCTCTGGCATCCTATTTCCTTTCATGAATAAATTTGTTAAGTAAAATGTGGGGCACATTACTCACCCACATAGATATTATCATCTTCCACGCGGACATTTCGCAGGTCGAGCTGAATCCCTGCCGCATAGTGAATGGTCAAGGTGTCGTTAAGATCGGTGGCAATCTTCGCGTCGATCTCGGTCTGAATCTGCTCGATTTCGTGCTGTTGTGCGTCAACTATCGGGCGGAGGTCGGGCAGTTCGACCGGGGCGTAAGTCGCGGTGAGCACCTGACTGAGCGACTGCCCCGCCTCGACGGCCTCGTGCCAGGCCACAGCAAGCGCATCCAGCAACCAGCAGATCGCCGCGCCGGTGCTGTAGAAACGGCTCCAACCGGTGTTAAAGGCGACGGGTGACGGCTCAACACCGTAGATTGCTCGCCGCGCTTGCTGCTCCACGTAAGAAGCGGTGCCTTCGTTGCGCTCCATCATGTGCTCATAGTGGACGAGATCGTCGGAACGCGCACCGAGGAGTCGCCCACGTCTACGGGCGACCGCGCTCAATTGCGATGCACGTTTGATCGGTTCGATTTCGACGTTGTTCAAGATGGCCGTTTCCAAACCGCACAACGCACGATAGTCGGCGTCAAGTTCGGGATAGTGCGCCAGCGCATTGAAGAAGTCGAAAGCCTGCCCTTCCGCAAACTCGGCTTGATGCACATGAAACCCTTCATGATAGGCCAGCGGCACCAACTGTGGGGCGTCCTCAGCCAACACCGCCGGGACGGTCGCGCTCAACACACCGCCGATTTCGACCGCCGTCGCCGCCATAAGATTAGCCGGGCGTGCCGGCGGCGGTGACGGATGATTAACGTAAAACACATCATTCTCGTCGTAGATCACAAACGGCACCTGTGCGGGGTCGTAACCGGGCCAGGTCGAGACGGTCGATTGCAGCATCTCGTGGATGGCTTCTGTCGCTTCCGATGCTTTCATATTCGAAAAAACCTACGTATAATGAGAAAAACTTAATTAATCCAAGAGATAAATTAATTATACCTTGAATTAGAGGTTCTCACAATGATCCAAAGACTCATGATCTTGCTGCCGGGCTTGCTTTTAACCGCCGCCGTCGCCTTCGTCGGTTTGTTCAGCAGTGAGGTTATTGGAAAAGATTTACTCGGCTTTGACCGCAGCCCCGTTTCCGGCATCATGATGGCGATCCTGTTCGGGTTGCTGATCGGCAATCTGCGCACGCTGCCCCCATCGCTGAAACCCGGCATTCGTTTTAGTATGAAAACGCTCTTGAAGCTCGGTATCATCTTACTCGGCATCCGCTTGAGCCTGAACGACATCTTACGCTTCGGCTCACTGGCACTGCCGCTGATCCTGCTTTGCATCGTCGGGGCGCTGATCGTCACCCGCTGGATCGGACAACGGATGCAACTGTCATCCGGCATGAGTATGTTGATCGCCGTTGGTACGAGTATCTGCGGCGCTACCGCGATTGTGGCGACTGCACCCGCCATCGATGCCAAAGAAGAGGAAACCACCTATGCGGTCGCCAATATCACCTTGTTTGGTGTGCTGGCAATGTTCCTCTACCCCTATCTGGCAGATCTCATCTTCGGCGCAGATCATACCGGCGCGGGGTTGTTCCTCGGCACGTCCATCCATGAGACGGCACAGGTCGCCGGCAGTGGATTGATCTATGCGCAGTTGTTCGACGCGCCGCAAGCCCTGGACGTGGCGACCGTGACCAAACTCATCCGTAATGTGTTTATCGCCTTCATGGTACCCTACATGACCTACCAGCACTTCCGGCAAGCTGCCCCCGATGAGAGCAAAGCGAAGGGCTTTTTGAGCCTGTTTCCTGTTTTTATTCTTGGTTTTCTGCTCATGGCGACCTTCCGCACGGTGGGTGATATTACCCTGGAAAATGGCAGCGCGTGGGGCATCCTCGGCGCGGCAAGCTGGGAAAGCCTGACGGAAGGCATCCAGGCATGGTCGGAGCGGCTGCTGGCAATTGCGATGGCGGCGGTCGGCCTGGGGACGAGCTTCAAGCAGTTGCAACATCTCGGCCTGCGTCCGTTTTATGCCGGGTTGGGTGCTTCGGTAACGGTCGGCGGATTGAGTCTGCTGGGCATCGCGGTGTTACAAATGGTCGGCGCATATTGACATTCTCGTCTTGAACGCACCTGACACCTGCTGCATAATGCAACGGTATGAACGAAAGGTGAGTAACAAATGTCACAACGCGGATTTTTACCGCTGATGCTGATAATCATCGCGGTTTTAGTGGTTGCCTGCAGTAGCGACGACAGCAACGAAGAGGCCGTTCAGATTGAACCGGTGACCAGCAACGACGAATGGACACCCGTCATCGAAGAATTCGATGGGGTGCCGATGGTGCAGGTACCGCCCGGTTGCTTCCAGATGGGCAGTGAATTAGGTCGCAGAGATGAAGTCCCCGTCCAGGAAGTCTGCTTTGACGCCCCCTTCTGGATCGACCAATTCGAGGTGAGCAACGCGCAATATGGGTCTCCCGGCAACAACCAGGGTGATAATCACCCCCGTGAAAACCTGTTGTGGACGGAAGCACGCGACTACTGCGCGGCGCGGGGTGGACGCCTGCCGACCGAAGCCGAATGGGAATATGCCGCACGCGGCCCCGATGGGTTGATGTACCCCTGGGGTGATGAACTCATCGAAGACTATCTGGTGTTCGACCGCAACTCACCCAGCCAGACCGCCGCCATCGGTGATCGTCCGGAGGGTGCATCGTGGGTGGGCGCACAGGATATGAGCGGTAATGTCTTTGAGTGGGTTAGTTCACAGTATGACCGCTACCCCTACGATGCCGCTGACGGACGCGAAGATTTGCAAAATCTGGAAGTGGACCGGGTGTATCGTGGCGGCATCAACAGCTATCAAGATTATGCTGCTGGCGCAACCTTCCGCTTCTCCTTCCCGCCAGATCGACGCGACTGGTTCATCGGTTTCCGCTGCGCACGGGATACATAGTCTGAATGACCGAACAATCACAGACACCCACCGACGAAGAAACGCCAACATCACCGCTCGTCGCGGTTTTCGGTACGCTGTTGATGACCGTGTTGAGTGTCGTCTTTGCCCTACTCATCGCGGAAATCTTTATGCGGACCGGGTTCGATGCGCTCCCCGCTGATGTCCAGGGCAACATCCAGGCGGTGCGCGTCGTCCCCTGGGACGAAGAGCGTATCGTGCCGCCGGTGCCGTTCATCACGGATCGCAAGTTCCAGTCTCGCCTCGAACCCGGCCTGACCGACCAACCCGTGCGCTGGTACGACGCCCGGTTTACCTTCGATACCGGCACGGTCTGGGACGGACATTCCATCGGCCTGCGCACGGACGGCCCGACCTGGCCCTTAGACATTCTCGCATTTGGCGATTCATTCACCTTCTGCTGGACGGAGATGAGCAACTGCTGGGTGCAAAACTTAGAACAATTCGGTTGGAATGTGGTCAACGCCGGACAGCCGGGCACAGGCAGCATCGGACAATACGCGCTGATGCGAGACATCATAGAACCCCTCGACCCGGCAGTCGTCATCTGGCAATGGTACCCTAATGACCTGCAAGATGATTATCTGCTGGCAACGCTCAACGACGAAACACCAGCCCTCGAACTACCACCCGCGCCGGAACCGGTCGCCGATCTCGACGGGCTTGCGCAATATTCCACCGTCGCCGCACTGGTTGAAGCTTGGATGGCACCGACAGAGGACGACGCAGGCTACCAGCATTACCAGACGGTTGACGTCAACGGACGCGAGATGCTGCTGGTCACAGGTGAGTACACCCACCCCTTCAGCCCGGACTATGCCGCCGTGCAATACGGTTGGGAGCGCAACGCCGCCATTCATGAGGAAGCCGCCGCTTATATTCAAGACGAACTCAACGCGGAAATGCTGCTCGTCTTGATCCCGACCAAAGAAGAGGCCTACGCCGAACCGCTTAACGCGGTGTTGGATGCACTTTATCTTGAGTCGATTGGAGAAAGTCGCCGCCGAATGCTCGATCTCTGCTCGGCGAACGACTGGCATTGCATCGATATGCTGCCCGCTTTTCGTGAGGCGATTGCCAACGGCGAAACGGTTTATTACGCGCTGGATTTCCACCTCAACACCAGCGGCAACCGTATTCTGACAGAAGTCATACATGATTATCTCGTAGAAAACGCACTGCTCACCAACCGATCAAACTGACCGGCATATTCTTAGCCTTTATCTAACACACACGTCCATGTCAGAGTTTGCTCATCGACATATGTTCTCATTGACGATAGTCATGAGCTAAAAACATAGTCGGTCAATGCAACTTCTACGAAACACACTGCAACGCTATGAAAGCATCCTGAATTACATCGGCGCAGCACTGATACTCGTCAGTGTGAGCTATCTACTGCCACTTGTCGTACTACTCTTTTACCCGGCGGAGGGCAACCACGCGACAGGTTTTCTGATGGCTGCGGGGGTGGCATTTGGCACAGGGATACTCTTATACTTCAGCACCCCACGCTATCCATTTGACATCAACCTGCCGGAAAGCATGTTGTTGATCGTGATCGTATGGTTGCTCGTCATCGGCTTTGGGACGATTCCATTACTTTATTCGACGGATCTCAACTTCACACAGGCGATCTTCGAGTCCACCAGTGGTTGGACGACGACCGGCCTTACGGTGGTCGAGGTCGAACAGATGCCACGCATTATCCTTTTCTATCGCAGTCTAATGCAGTTGATCGGTGGGCTGGGGTTCGTCATCCTCTCGATGGCGGCGGTCGCCCTGCCGATTGATCGTGATCTGCCCGAAGCGGCGGGTTACAGCGATATGCTGCTGCCGAATATGCGTCGCTCGGCGGTTATGATCGTCGGACTTTACACCACTTACACGGTCATCGGTTTGATCGCACTACGCATCGCCGGAATGGACTGGTTCGCGGCGGTGAATCATGCGTTTTCTACGGTTTCTAGCGGTGGTTTCGCGACCCGCTCCGGCTCTATCGGCGCTTGGGATAGTATCGAGATCGAGGCGGTCATCATCGTGTTGATGGCACTCTCAATGGTCAACTTCCCGACCGCATTGCTGATTATACGACGACAGTTCCGTCCGGCGCTGAACAGTGGCGAGATTCGCGTGAGTAGTCTTTTGCTGCCAATCGGTGCCGTGCTGTTGTTCATTGGCGCAACACGCCTGGTTTACGACGGCATAGCAGAAGAGACACGCATCGCCGTATTCGAAGGCGTCTCCGCCCTATCGACGACGGGCTTCACCATCACGGAATATACCGGGTGGCCTGGTGCGGGTATCCTGGTCTTAATCGTGATGATGGTCATCGGCGGTGGAGATACCTCCACCAATGGCGGCCTTAAACAGAACCGACTTTATATTTTATATCGCACCATCCGTTGGGAAATCCGACATACACTTACCGGTAAGGACGAACCGCAGGAACGCCAGATCTGGCACGGATCGATGAAAATTCCCGTAGAGGATAAAGTCCTACGCCAGACGGCAGCTTTCGTCACATTTTATATCGTCATTTTACTGACAGGCGTTTTTGTCGTCGCGCTGCACGGCTATACCTTACAAGAAAGTCTGTTTGAGTTTGCCAGCACGCTCGGTACAGTCGGGTTGTCAGTCGGCATCACCGCGGCGGATGCCCCCGACACCTTGCTACTCACCCAATCATTCGGGATGCTACTAGGACGCCTGGAACTTTTCACATTGTTGATCGGCGTTGCTCGCCCCGCAGTTGACACGGTTGAACTGATCGAAGAAGCAGGCACCAGCGCATGAAGGATGTAAAACTTTTATGAATTGAGTAAAAAGTAACCTAAAATTGTTGTTACTTCACTTCACAACACTTCAAAGATCTGTCATACTGTAAACAAGTTGACATCAGGCGGCGCAGCACCCAAGCAAATGCAGCCCCATCGAACACGAACCGCAGCACAATCCCAGCACATTGAACCCGCGCCGCCTATCAACCTCCATACATCCAAACGCTGGCAACACCCATCCATGAACGCATCCCTTCAGACCATGCCAGCACTTACGGACGAACATTGCTTCGCCTGTTTGATTCAAGAACAAACAGATTCCATAAAATTCTCGTGTTCATTTTGTCACAAACGCACTAAATCACGCATGACATCTGAATCGTAAGGCCAAATTCGTGTATTTTTACGAAATTGCGTCGTAATTTTTACGAATTGTCCTATTTTGATTGCAAAATTGTGACTTAAATGTTAAACATCATCAGGCAACAAATTTTACATAATGCAAAACAATAGGAGAAAACTATATATGCATTATAATCGTTTGATTAGTGGGTTGACTGTGCTTGCACTGCTGGCAGTGCTTGCCCTGAGCAGTGTTTATGCACAGGAAGACGGTGGCCTGGTACAAGAGATTCAGGATCGCGGTGTGCTGAACTGTGGCGTCAGCGGTGGTCTGCCGGGCTTCTCTAACCAGAACAGTGACACGGGCGAATGGGAAGGTCTCGACGTAGACTTCTGCCGTGGGCTGGCTGTGTCAATCTTCGGTGCGGAAAACTACAGCGAAGATGAGAACCTCAACATCGTCCCGCTGACCTCTGATGTGCGCTTTACCGCACTACAGGCAGGTGAAGTGGATGTGCTGCACCGTAACACCACCTGGACGCTGACCCGTGACATCACGCTCGGCTCTGATTTCGGGCCGACCACGTTCTATGACGGTCAAGGTTTGCTCGTCCGCATCGAAGACGGCTTCACCAGCCTCGCCGACATGGATGGTGCGAGCTTCTGCTCCACCAGTGGTACTACAACCGAGAAGAACCTGACCGATGCCTATCGTGGTCTGTTCGGCGAAGACCCCAGCCTCGTTCTGGCCGCTGGCCCGTCTGAAAACCTGGCGGACTTCGAAGCAGGCACTTGTGACGTTCTTACGTCAGACAAAAGCCAGCTTGCTGGCCTGCGCACCAACGCCAGTGACCCCAGCAGCCTTGAAGTCCTGCCGGACACGCTCTCCAAAGAGCCGCTCGGCCCCATGTACGTAGGTGGAGACTCACAGTTCGGCGATGTCGTGGACTGGGCTGTCTTTGCGACCTTCCAGGCAGAAGAATATGGCATCACCAGTGAAAACGTCGATGATCTCATTGCTGAGCAGACTCCGCTGGTCAATGACGACGTTGAAGGTAATGAAGACATCAATCTGGCTCGCTTCCTGGGCCTGACCGAAGAAAACTACGGCGAAGCCCTGGGCATCCCGAACAGCTTCGCTGCGGACACCGTCCGGTTGATCGGTAACTACGGTGAAATCTACGAGCGTAACGTGACCCCCATCGGTGTCGCACGCGAAGGTTCACTGAACGCCGCTTGGACCGAAGGTGGTCTGATCTACTCACCGGCATGGCGTTAAGCTGAACGACTTACATACGATCTTTCTACTTCACCGTCGATAAGATGGTGAGGTAACTTATGTCTCCTCACATCCTGCATGAAACAACCAGATGTGAGGAGGCATCATGATTTCTAAGTGTCCGATGACTACACCCCAAGACATTTACTGTTCGGTTTTCAATCATCAGCCGCCAGATACTCTGACCACTGATGACTGCACACTGACCACTTCGGAGAGAACTCTATGGCAGCAAACGATTTGGGCGACAGCCGCCCCCCACCCAGCCGGCAAAACAATCTGACCGTCTTTACACCGGGCATCCCCTGGTATCGTGACATCAAGATTCTTCGGCTCATCGCACAAGCCGTCTTCGCTATTTTTGTGATCGGTGCGGTGATCCTGCTACGTAACAACTTGACCAGCAATCTACAAGAATCAAACATTTCCTTTGACCTTGAGATATACGGAGCGCCCTTCACCGTCGCCATCGCCGAGGGAATTTCGCTCACCTCAAGGTGGGATTGGACGGAGAATCTATGGTTTTCCTGGCGGTCAGTGCGTGTGCTGCTCGGCCTCAGTATTGCCGGGATCGTCTTTGTCGTATTATCAGATCATCAACGAGAGCGTAAGCCTCTACTCGCCGCAGCGACAGCGGCCTTATTCGGTCTGTGTGCGGCTTACACCCCTTACGACATCGTCTGGACGCTGACAATTTTCAATCAAGATGTGACCGACCTACCCAGTCAACTCCCCTTCTGGGTGCCCTGGCTGGCGGTGCTTGCGGGGGCCGGGTATCTCGCATATTTACAACTCGGCACAGGGGAGCGATTACAAAAAGTGATTGCCCTGGCGGGTGCGGCGGTGCCATATATGATCGCCGTTGAGTTCCGCCCCGGTCGCATCGAGGACTGGCTGGACACAACCGGCCTGGTGAGTTTCCTCATCGATTCGCCGATCTTGCCCGATGTCATCATCCCGATACTCGCCATAGCGATATGGCTTATCCCGTTGCTGACGGCGGCGGCGCTGGCCTTCTATATTTACGTCCATGAAATGGCCTCCAATTCAACTATTTTGTCACTGGCGGCGTTGTTGTTCCTGGTTGTGACGCTAGTACCGACGGGCGAAGCGGCAACCGAGTTTTGGATCTTCACGCAGACGTATCTCGCGCCCTCGACGACGGCACGCGCATTTATCACCGGTCTCTACAACACGTTACGTGTGGTCGCGGCCGCGTTGGTCGCTTGTACGATCCTGGGCATCCTGGTCGGCATTGGCTTGTTGAGCAACAACTTTCTGGTGCGCAATATCTCCAAAGTCTACGTGGAGATCTTCCGTAACACGCCGCTGCTGATCCAACTGTTGTTTGTCTATCGCACACTGACTCTGCTGCTGCCCTCACCGCGTGAATCCCTGCGTTCGCCGGGGAGTGTCGGCCCGGTGGAGTTTGAAAACACATTTTACTTCCTCAACGCACGCGGTTTGTGGTATCCGGCAGTTTCGGGCACTGGCGATTTCCCCATTTTCGCGGTGACGTTGATCCTGGGCTTCGTCGCGTTCTATTTTGTGAGACGCTGGCGCTTGAGCATCCAAGATCGCACCGGTAAACCGGCTTACGCCTTGCGCTATTCCTTCAGCGTGCTGCTGCTATTCACCGTCGTCGGCTGGTTGTTGGCGGGTGGCCCCTTCAGCGTGGATTACCCCGTACTGGAAGAAGGTGCACGCAATGTCGAGGAAGGTGCCCGGCTGAGCATGGGCTTTGTCGCGCTGTTCCTGGGGTTGACGCTATACACGGCGGCATTCATCGCGGATATTGTCCGTGCGGGCATCCAATCCGTTCCGTTCGGGCAGATCGAAGCCGCGCGCTCGCAGGGATTAACAGGCTCACAGGTGCTTAGCCTGGTGGTGCTGCCGCAAGCACTCCGTCTGATTATCCCACCGTTGGGCAATCAGTACGTCAACCTGGGCAAGAACAGCAGTTTGGGCATCGTGGTCACCTACTTTGACACTTATCGCATCGCCCAACTTGCCAACAATGAAACCGGACAGGCGGTCGCGTTCTTCGTCGGCTTGATGGTCATCTACCTATCGGTCAGTCTGCTGCTTTCACTATTAACGAATCTTCTCAACCGCACGACACAGGTCAAAACGAGGTAACGCTATGACAGATCGAGGACTTGACTCCGGTGCCCGCGATATTTACGTCGCGCCCACAGAGCCGCCACAGAGCCGCCGCCCACCGATCACCGAAGTCGGTGTAATTAGCTGGTTTAAGAAAAACCTCTTTAACAGCGTGTTCGACACGATCCTGACGCTCGTCATGGGTAGTTTCGTCGTGTGGTTTCTCGTCAACTTTCTGGGTTGGGCACTCTTTTCCGCTCAATGGGAAATCGTGTTTTTGAACCAGCTTCGATTGATGAACGGCAATCAGTTCCCTATCGAAGAGACGTGGCGTAATCTGGTCGCCTCGCTGACTATGGTCTTCCTCGCGTTGCTCTCCATCGGTGTGTGGGGACGGCTGACACGCGGCGTGGCGCTGATTTTCGGCGTTATCGTGGCGATGGTGTTGCTCGTCCCGGCGTTGACGGTCACCGTACCGGAACCGACGGTTTATCTCTATGCCGATGAAGCTTATGACTTGCGAGAAGTACGCTTTATCGGTCAGGAAGGCGAAACCATCCAGTTTACGATCGATCCGCTGACCATCCCGGCGGATTATACCATTGCCGGCCTCAGTGGTTACATCGAAAACGACAACCAGACCTTTGACACCTCGTTCAACAGCTTCAACGAGGCGATCAATGCGGTTGTGCCTATCGGTGCCCGCGAACCCACCCGTGACCCGGCAAACTACGATCTCAGCCTCGCGGTGCAAATCTCTCGTGCGGATGAAGACAGCGGTGAACTTGAATTGTTGTTCGAATCCGATTACACCGAAGGGTCAGAGGCGTCAATGATCTCTGAATGGACGGTGCCGGAATCGGGGTGGTATGTACTCACGTTAGCACGCGAGGAAAGCGACGAGTACAACACAAGCGGCGTGGCCTGGGTCAAGCTGGATAACGCCGAGGTCTTCCGCAGCACAATCGGGGCCACCGAGGAACGTGTGGCCACTTACGGCCCGCCACCAGAACTCGATTGTAACTGTGCGACACAACTCAACCGAACCGATATGCGCTTCGAGGGTGAGCGCACGCTGGCGCAGTGGTTCAGCTTGCAGCTCGCCCCTTACTTCCTGGAAATCGAGCGGGTGGTGCTGCTGGCGATCCTGGTCGGCATCGTCGGCTATTTCACCGGACGCATCTTTAAGTCCGTCAGCTTCCTGGATGAACCGTCTGCTAAGCCTATCGAGCGCACACTGCTGATTATCGCCGCCTTGTGGTTCGTCGGCTACATCGGCGTCCAATTTACCCGCACGATCAACCCCGAACCCATTCTCAGTACCATCCAGACGTTCATCATGGTCTCTCTATTGGTGACTTTGAGCATCTACGCGCTGGTGCAGTTCTCCAAGAAGGAGATAAAATTCACCTCTCGCGGTGTTACCCTGTTATGGCTAATTTCCATCCCGTTCATTCTGTTCATCCTGACCGGGTTTACGCCCTCGGCAGAAGCCGTCGCCAATGGGATCGAACAACCACTACCCGCTATCGACTCCTCTGTGTTCGGCGGGTTACTTTTGACGCTGCTACTCTCCGCTGTGGCGATCATCGTCTCCTTCCCGATTGGTGTCTTGCTGGCGCTCGGTCGTCAGAGCACGCTGCCGCTGGTCAATATCCTGTGTACGACCTTTATTGAGTTCTTCCGTGGGGCACCGCTGATTACCCTGCTATTTATGGGGTCGCTCATCCTACCATTCTTCGGTTTTGGCCTGGGTGATGTCGATCTTGTGATACGCATCATCGTGGTGTTGATCTTGTTTACCTCAGCGTATATGGCAGAGGTCGTTCGCGGCGGTTTACAGGTCGTACCGAAGGGGCAACTCGAAGCAGCCGGTGCGCTCGGTCTTAACGGCTTCTGGACAACCTTACTCATCAAACTGCCGCAGGCACTACGGGCGGTCATCCCGGCGATTATGGGTCAGGCTGTTAGCCTGTTTAAGGATACTTCGCTGGTCTACCTGATCGGCCTGTTTGACATCACTGGCGTGATGTATCAGGTTCTTGGTGATAGCCAGACGGGGTATCTGGCCTTCCCGCGTGAGGGCTACCTCTATCTCGGCATCATTTACTTCGTCATTAGCTACATCATGGCGGACATCAGTCGCCGTATCGAGCGTACTGGCTCCGGTGCTGTCCGGCGTGATACGATATAATTGTAATCATCTTAGAGGAAATTGAGCATGGCTGAACAAGTACAGGAAAACACAAACGAAGAAACCCGCAAACAAGAACGCCAGAAGCGACTCGGCGGCGAACCGGTTATCATTTGCCGCGATGTGAATAAGTGGTTTGGTGATTTCCACGTCCTCAAAGACATTGATATGGAAGTCGCAGAACGCGAAGTGGTGGTCGTCATTGGCCCATCCGGTTCGGGTAAATCAACATTGATCCGCTGTATCAACCGCCTGGAAGAACATCAAGAAGGTGACATCATCGTCAATGGCATCACGATGGGGAACGACATCCGCAATATTAGCGCCATCCGTGCGGAAGTCGGCATGGTCTTTCAGCAATTTAACCTGTTCCCTCACCTGACGGTGCTGGAAAACATCACGATTGCCCAGCGGTATGTGCGCCGCCGCCCACGTCACGAATCCGAACGGATCGCCCGTGAACTGTTGGAGCGCGTCGGCATCCCGGAGCAGACTGACAAGTACCCCGGTCAGCTTTCCGGTGGGCAGCAGCAACGTGTTGCCATCGCACGCGCCCTCGCCATGCAGCCCAAGATTATGCTGTTTGACGAGCCGACCTCCGCGCTAGACCCAGAAATGATTAAAGAAGTGCTGGATGTGATGAAAGAACTCGCGCTCAGCGGTATGACCATGATCGTGGTTACACATGAGATGGGCTTCGCCCGTGAAGTCGCGGATCGCGTCATCTTCATGGACGGTGGGCGGGTCGTGGAAATCGGCACACCGGAACATTTCTTCGAGAATCCGCGCCACGAACGGACAAAGCTGTTCCTCTCACAGATTCTTTAGGCTGTCTATCAACTTGCCCTTCTTTACCAACCAAATTGAGAGAAGGGCTGGTGCATCTGACTTATGGAAAAGCCAATTAGAATTGTCCGAATGTAGGGGCAAGGGCGACCACGCCGGGTCGCCTCTACGAATTGCGGATGTTCTTTTTGTTTTATCTATTATTCTAGACGCTTTTCTAAATTGAGTCGGATGTCGTCACGGTTCAAAGATTGATCGGTCTCCAACAAAAATTGGATCCCTTCTTCCAGATTCTCGAAGGTGCGGAACCGTGCCTGTGCCAACTGTGAGACCGTCGATGCCAGGAAACGCATCAGCTTGTTCTGCGTGATGTAGATGATCCAACCCAGGTCTTTGTTGTGAATATAAGTGATGGTTTTCGCCAACTTCGGGATGTTATTCGGCAGGTAGGTGATCTTGAGACCCTCAACGATGTAATGCACCAGTGGATCACCCTCTGCTACGTAGTTGTTGACCTTCTCATCAACTTCTGCCAGTTCATCCAGAGTCACACGCCCTTCGAAATCTCCGAAGACGACACGACCCGGAATAAACCATTCAATTTTATGGGGCATTGTATGCTCCTTGATGTCATTCACCGGCTCAAGTTAGCACAGTTACATAAGTGCTAGATTACGAATCAAGCGTCTGCCCGATGATCTCCGGTCGTCCGCGCAAAAATGACTCGACCGGTAGCGCTTTCTTCCCAGCGAGTTGCAGTTCCGCTGGCAAGTAAAGCCCCTCACCTGTACCGATGGCTAAACGACCGTCTTTCTCTATCAGCACACCCGGCGCGGCTTCGCCCGGTTCCGCTTTCCCCGCATGGATTTTCAACAACTGTCCATCTAAATAGGTAAACGTGCCGGGCCAGGGTGTAAACGCCCGCACCAGGCGTTCAATATCTTCAGCGGCGTGCGTCCAGTCGATCTCACCTTCTTCTTTGCTGATCTGCGGCGCGTAAGTCACGCCGTCTTCGGGTTGTGCTTGCGGCTGAATTGCGCCGTTCAAGTAACCCGCCAGGGTCTCGATGAGCAGCTCCGCACCGAGTTGCGCGAGTTTATCGTGTAAGGTCTGCGCGGTCTCATCCGGTGCGATAGGCACAGACAACGCTTTGAGCATCGGCCCGGTATCTAACCCGGCGTCCATCTTCATGATCGTGATACCCGTCTCTGTGTCGCCGGCACGGATCGCCGCGTAGATAGGTGCGGCCCCCCGCCAGCGCGGGAGCAGTGAGGCGTGGACGTTGATCGAGCCATATTCAGGAATGTCTAGCACGCGCTGCGGCAAAATCTGCCCAAACGCTGCTACGACATAGACATCGGCTTCAAATATCTTGAGATCGTCTACAGCCGCCGCATTTCGGATCTTTTCCGGCTGTAAGATCGGAATCGAATGTGCTTGCGCGACCCGCTTTACCGGGGACATGCGGACTTCACCGCCCCGCCCCGCCGGGCGATCCGGTTGGGTGACGACGCCGGTCACCTCATGATGGTCAATCAACGCTTCTAAGGTCGGCACCGCAAAATCCGGCGTGCCCATAAATACGATCTTCGCCATTCACCTGCTCCTTGCTTGTTTGCAACATGTCGTCATGGTAACATTCTCATCTATATTGTGTTAAGTGTAGGCTTATTTATATGCTACCTAAACGTTGGTCAGTCGCCCCGCAAGCCACACCGGATTATCTCCGGCGCTTCGGCAAAATTCATCCTGTACTTGCACAGGTGCTGATTAACCGAGGCTTCGATCATCCGGTAAAGGCCGAAAGTTTCCTCTACGTCAGGGACTTCAGCCACAACCCCTTTGATATGCCGGATATGAACAAGGCCGTCGGGCGCATCCGGCAGGCGATCAAAGCGCAAGAACTCATCATCGTCTATGGTGACTTCGACGCCGACGGTGTGACCTCGACCGCGTTGCTGACGAAGGCGTTACGTGCGCTCGGTGCCAATGTGCGCCCTTATATCCCGCACCGTGTCGATGAAGGTTATGGCCTCAACAGCCCGGCGTTAGAAGACCTGGCGAAACAAGGCGCTAAACTGATTATCACCGTTGACTGCGGCATCCGTTCCATTGAGGAAGTCGAGGACGGTAAGCGCTTCGGCCTCGACATCGTCATCACCGATCATCACTCATTGGGCGCAGAACTGCCGGACGCTTACGCCGTCGTCAATTGCAAGCGTGAAGGCTACCCGGAACCGATGCTAGCGGGGGTTGGCGTAGCGTTTAAGCTGGCGCAGGCACTGTTGATGGCACACCGGCGCAATCGCCGCCGGGGGCAAAATGACAAAGACCCATTCGAGGTCAGCGATTTACTCGATCTGGTAGCGTTGGGCACCGTCGCCGATATGATGCCACTCAACCATGCTGAAAATCGCGTGCTGGTGCGGCGGGGGTTGGCGGTCATCAACCAGGCCCAACGCCCCGGCCTTCAGGCCTTGATGGATGTGGCAGGCATCGAAGCCGGCAAGGCCAATAGTAACAGCATCGGTTTCGGCCTGGGCCCGCGCATCAACGCCGCCGGTCGCCTGGATAACGCGATGATTGCGTATAACCTGCTCAGCGCCCCTTCATTGGAAAAAGCGCAGCCGTTCGCACAAAAATTACAAGATCTCAACGTCAAACGGCAAGATGTGACCCATGATGCGCAACAGATCATCCTCGAACAAATCGACGAAGACAACGATTTACCGTTGATCTTCGCCGCGCATGAGGGCTTTCTCCCCGGCATCGTCGGGTTGGTCGCCGGGCGCTTAACTCAGGAATTTTTCCGCCCGGCGGTGGTGATGGAATGTGGCGAAACCGAGAGTCGCGCCTCCTGCCGCAGCATCCCACAATTTGACATCACTAACGCCCTCGACCAATGCGCCGACTTGCTCATCCGGCATGGGGGACACTCACTGGCGGCTGGCTTCACTGTCGCCAATGAGAACATCAACGCGCTGCGCGACCGCCTCACAGAACTGGCGCAGGAGACACTCGCCGGGCAAGCCCTGATACCGACACTGGAAATCGACGCCGAGGTCGATATGAGTCAACTCAACGAAGCACTCATCGACGCGCTTGATTTATTACAACCCTGCGGCACAGGTAACAGCGTTCCCGTGTTGATGGCACGTAATTTAACCGTAGTAGAATCACGCACGGTTGGACGCGATAACAGCCATCTCAAGCTCAAGGTCGCCCGCCCCGGTCATCCTCCACTGGATGGCATCGGGTTTGGTCTGGGTGCATGGGATGGTCAAATGCCGGAACGCATCGACATCGCCTTCAATCTCGAAATCAACGAGTGGAACGGACGGCGCAACCTGCAAGCCAACCTACAGGATATTCGTCCGGCGGAGGTGGAATGAGCGATACTCGTATTTCTTATAGACGTGCGCTGTATTGGGTCGTCGTGGTGCTGGTGCTGCTCACCACCACTATGACCAATCATACGCAGGACGACGAGAACAATCCTATTTTTGGTGTAGTTGAGGGCATGTGGTTTCCTGAGATCGCCTGTGATCTCGGTGTCGGCTGGGAGCGGATCATCTTCGATTGGAGCGCCCACCAACCCGAAGGCCCGGACGATTGGTTCCCTTTCTTCAACATCCCCGATGAGTGGCTGCAAGCCGCCAACGACTGTGACCGCGAGGTCGTCGCCGTCGTCAAAGCGACACCGGCCTGGGCGACGGATGGCGTACCGGGTGCGGGCGTGCCGAACGGCTTGCACCTGCCCGTCGATGACCCCGACAATCACTGGGCGAACTTCATGCGCCGCACCGCCGAATACTACGCCAGCCGGGGAGTCAAACGCTTCATCATCTGGAATGAGCCGGACATCCAACCCGGCACCTACGGTTTTGAGTTTGAGGGCGACTTAGAAGATTACTTCCGCCTGGTCAAGGTCGCCCACCTCGCGGCGAAGCAGGGTAACCCCGCCGCAACCCTCAACCTCGCCGGGACGACTTACTGGCACGACGTCAACAGCGGTGAACGCCTGTATACCGACCGGCTACTGGAACGCATCGCCAGCGACCCTGACGGCGCGGAGAACGATTATTACTTCGATGCGCTGAGCCTGCATATCTACTTCCGTACAGATAGCGTCTACGACATCGTCACGGAATATCAGGATTTGCTGGAAAAGCACGGCCTCGGTGATAAGCACATCTGGATCACCGAAACCAACGCCAGCCCCAACCTCGACCCGGATTGGCCAGTGATACGCCCCCAATTTCAAATCACGCTTGACCAGCAGGCCGCGTTCGTCGTGCAGTCCGCCGCCGCCGGGCTTGCCGCCGGTGCAGATCGTATCGCCGTGTATAAGCTCTACGATCAACAACTCCCCCCCGGTGGGGAGTCGTTCGGTATTCTACGACCGCGCACCAGGGTCGAGCAGCCGCTTATCCCGCGCCCGGCCTACCACGCCTGGCAGACCGTCACCGAAACCTTCGATCAAGTCACCGAGGCCGGACTAACGCGCAATGATCGCATTAACGTGGTGCGGTTGCGTCACACTGATGACCGGCAGACCATCGTCGCCTGGTCATGCTTTGATCGCAGCACACAGCTCGAAATCAGCGCGACGGGCGAAAAAGCCTATCTGGTGGCGATCAGTGGCGAAATCACGCTGATACGCCCGCAGAACGGCGTATACACGCTCACCCTGCGGAACGCTGACTGCGAAGACGAGGAAGGCTGTGTCATCGGCGGGGAACCGGTGATTCTCATCCAACCGGATGCGCCGACGACTTTCACCGAAGTCACCCCACAGAATCGTTATACCTTGACCTTCGAGTAAATTCGGGGGTATGGTTATAATTAATCCCGTCAACAGAACCAAATCACTCAACGTCGTTTGTAGAAAAGACAGGAAGATATGAGCAACGACATCCTCAAGAAACCACAAAATGAGATGAAATTCAGCTACGGGGGGCAAGCTGTTATCGAAGGCGTGCTGATGCGCGGCGCGAAGATCTCCGCCATCGCTGCCCGTGACCCCTACGGAAAAATCATCGTCCATGAGCAACCACTCAACAAAACCGTTTACCAGGGCCGCATCGCCAAGATCCCGTTTGTGCGCGGGCTGGTCGGCCTATGGGATGCAATCGGCCTCGGCACCCGCGCCCTGATGTGGTCAGCGGATGTTGCGATGGGCGAAGACGAAGACGTCGATTTTAACGGCCCGGTCGGTTGGGCGACGGTCGCCTTCTCACTGGCGATTGGCTTTGCGTTTTTCTTCTTCGTGCCCACACTCGGCGCGGCGTTCATCGGCGAGCAAATTGGCCTCGTCGAAGGCTCAGAAGTCGTCGGCGTGGATGCCACGCTGGTGAACCTGATCGAAGGCTTGATCCAATTGACCATGCTTGTCGCCTACATCTGGCTGATCGGACGTTCCAACGAGGTCAAGCGGTTATTCGGCTATCATGGCGCAGAACACAAGACCATCAACGCCTATGAAGCCGGCGACGAACTCACACCGGAGACGGTTATCAAATATCCAATCGAACATCCCCGCTGTGGTACGGCCTTTTTGCTGACCGTCTTTCTGGTCAGCGTGGTGGTCTTCTCACTGTTGGGGCGTCCCCCATTACCGCTCTTGATCCTGTCGCGTTTCCTGCTGATCCCGGTCATCGCGGGGATCGCCTACGAGTTCATCCGCTTCACCGCCAAACACATCGAGAATCCGATCATCCGATTGATCATAACGCCGAACCTGGCCCTACAACATCTGACCACACGCGAACCCGATCTCGATATGTGTGAAGTCGCCATCACGTCGTTTAAGCGTGTGTTGTTGGCAGAAGGTCTCATTAACGAAGACGAGGCTGCCATCCCGACCATCCTACGCCCACAAGATACGCCTTTCGCGGAAGAAGCCCGTAAACTGCGTGAAGAGAGCGAAGCCAAAGAAGCGGCAGAACAGCAGCAGCCCGAACCGACAACGGGTGATTAAGACGACTTTCCAGGATATGCCCCCCTACGCCATGTCCTGATTGTTACTTTTCTATTGCATAAACAGTGAAGATGTAGCATATATCGGAGCGATATGTGATGATGCAATTGTTAGAATTTCGCGTGTTATGTACTTCATCATGCATAAAGTCACGAAACATGGTATAAACTAGTATCGTGTTACAGATAAGTTAGATGGACGTCATAATATGGTAACAATCCAGGAAGAGACATTAACCGTCTTAGTTGTCGAAGATGACGAAGATACTGCCGAAGTCGTATGCACTCTACTCGAAGATGCCGGTTATGGTGCGGATGCCGTCGAACGTGGCGACGAAGCCCTGAACGCAATATCCAGTAGAAACCCCGATCTTGTGCTGCTCGACATCAAATTGCCCGATATGAACGGCCTCGATGTGCTGCGTCAGGTGCGGTCGCATTCGTTCTTACCGATGATCGTGCTCAGTGGTTTCGGTACCGACCGCGACCGGGTAACCGCGCTCGAATCCGGGGCGGATGACTACATGGCGAAACCTTTTTCACCGGAAGAGTTAATTGCACGGGTCCGCGCCCTGCTCCGCCGGGTAGAATGGACGCCAAAGCCAGAAACCAAGCTCAAAGTACGCAAGCTCGAACTGGATATGCCGCGCCGTCAGGCGAGCATTGCCGGTAAGCGTTTGCATCTGACGCCGATTGAATATGGCATTCTCGTCACGTTGATGCGTAGTGCTGGCAAGATCGTCGGTCATGACGAACTGCTACGTGCCGTCTGGGGCGAGAACTATCGTGGGGATTACTCCGTTTTGCGTGTAAATGTTTCCCGATTGCGGCAAAAACTCGAAGAGAATCCACGCCGTCCCACTTACATCGTGACGGTGCCAGGACGCGGTTATTGGATGCCTATCGGACGTAACTGAGTCGCTCATATTCCAAAAATGTGCTAGCCTTTTGAGATAAATAGGTGACGCATCTTTGGGAGACAAGCGATGGTAGCCGACTATGATGTCCTGGCGGATATTTATGACCGCGCAGGGATGAGTGATTACGCCAGTTTGATGACCCCTCGCCTGCTCAACTTTGCACAACAAAATGAGTGGATGGGACGCCGCATCCTCGACCTCGGTTGTGGGACGGGGGCAAGCGCGATGTGGTTCGCGGATCGCGGCTATAACGTCTACGGGATAGACCGTTCCTCGGATATGCTGGCACAAGCGCGGGCCAAGACACAAACCCGCTCACTAAATGTGCAATTCGTCGAGGCCGATGCGCGTGAAATCACCGATTTAGACCCGGTTGATCTCGTTATCGCGCTGGATGTGTTCAACGAATTTGAGAGTGTGCGCGATCTGGAAGCGGCTTTTAAAAGTATTCACGGTGTCCTCACCAAAGGCCGGATGCTGATTTTCGATGTGCATACCATTGAAGGTCTCGCGCACAGCGGTGAAGAAGGTGACCGCACAACCTACAAAGATGATAAACTTGTCGTCTTCAACCACACTACCTTTGATTACGAACGCCAAACCCACACCGCAGACTTTGAGATCTTCCGTGCTGCTGAAAGCAACCTGTGGCAACGGTTCCAGGCGAACCGTGTGCAGAAGGCTTTCCCCATCCAGGCGGTGGCGACCCTGCTAAGAAGACAAAAATTTGATGTAAAAGCCGTCGTCAATACACAGTTGCAGTCCTTTGACTCCGGGCGGACGAGTGTCGCTCGTGTAATCTTTATGGTCAGCAACCTGTAATTTTGCGCCGTTTGCTGGTAGTCTCTTAGACGATTCATTGGCTGTAAGCTCAGGTTATTGTTATGTCTCAAGAGGCACTTTCACTGCAAGATACCATCCGCATCCCCGTTGACCCGGAACCTACCAGCCTACGTATTGCGCTGGTCGGCATTTTCATCGCAGGCGTGGTCGTCGGATACGTCACGACCGTTTTCGCGTTCCCACAGGGAACGTGCAGCCCGCTGGCGTTCATCGTCGGGCTTGTGGTCGGTGCCGGGTTAATGCAGATTTCGGAGATCTATTTAAAACCACGCTGGCAATCGAACAAATTCGTCGAATGCAGCACGGCACAACTTCATGTACTGGAAAAAAATCAGCCCACACAAATTATCAAACCCGAAGGCACGGTCACGTTGGATATGTGGTATTTCGTCATCCCACGGGCGACCCGTGTGCCAAAAGGCTGGTATATGGTGGCACTTTCAGCAGAGGTCAAAGATATTTTCCTGCCGGTTTATGCGCTAGTCTCCCCTGAACAATTTGAGACATTACCCTACAGCGACCACTTCAAAATGCTGACCAGCAAGGAAGAACTTAAAGGTGGCGATCTCTCCCGCCTGAGCAAACAACAGCGCCGGTTGTTGAAGGCCGAAGCAGCCCGTGACATTCACGGTGCTGAGATGACCTACGAAAATCTAGTCACCTATATCAACTGGCTTGAAGTCCACTTTCCGGAATGGTTCCCCACACACTGATGAAAAAACGATTTCTACTTACCGTCGTGCTGCCGCTCCTGGTGTGGTCATCGCTATCCGCGCAAACGACGGAAACAATCGCACCCGGTCAGCTTGTCAGCGGTGAAATCACGGCTGACGACGATACCCGCACATGGTCGTTCGACGCGCTCGAATACGACGTTTACTCGATCCTGGTAGAAGGGATCAACGAATTCGACCCGATCTTGCAAATACGCGATGCCGAAGGCGAGGTCATCATCACCAATGACGACTATCGTTATCCAGAAACACGCGATGCCCTGCTAGAAGCGATCACCATGCCCACAGACGGCACCTATGACCTCGTCGTAAGCGGTTACGCCGGGTCTGTGGGTGAGTTCACAGTTTCGATGCTACCGGGTTACAGCGTGATGCAGCCGCGTGTGAACCTTACCTCGGTCGATCAGTGGGAGACAACAGGTGACGTCACTGCCGAAGTCATCGACAACACACTGAACCTGTCAATCACGGGGGTCGGGTTAAGCGGACGACATTTGAATACCAACCTCTCAGCTTTTCAGGATTATTTCGTGGAAGTCGTCGTGGAAGCCATCACCGGCGAGGCCGGTTGGGAATTCGGGCTGGTGCTGCAACAGGACGAAGCACATTACTACAGTATCGAAGTTGATGATAACGGTTTATGGGGTGTCTCGGCAGTCGAGAACGGCGAGAGGCAGCTTATCCGTAGCTGGAACCAACATCCGGCGATCATTGCCGGGGAACCTGACTTCAAGCTCGGTGCGTTGGTCACTCCGCAGGGATTCGACGTCTTCTACAACGACCGCTTAATCGGTCAGATTAGAGATGATGAACTCACCGACGCCGGGCAAGTGGGTGTTACTATCGCCACGACGAGCGCACTCGACAGCACCGTAAACGCGGTAATCGAATCATTGGCTATCACGACGCCACGCGAAACCGGAGACGGAACGGTCTTCCCGACCGCGTTGATTATAGGGGATACCACGCAAGTTATACATGAACTGGAACGGCGACATGTCATCCCGATGGGCGGTCAGCAATCGCTTGATGTGGATGCCAGCTTTGTCGAGCGAAGTTTTGAGGGGATCGACCTCTTCACGCTGGGTGGCAGCACGACCTATGCCGACCTCGTCATGAGCGCCACCATCAACCTTGACTTGACCGACAGCGGCGTGATTGGCTGTGCGTTGATATTGCAATATATCGACAACACCAACTATATGCTCGCATTTCTGGATAACTTCGGTGGCTATGGTGTCTCCAAGCGGCTCGGCAACGCATTTAATAACGCCTTTTACGGCGAAATCCCCGAACTGACCAGTACCACTGACAACGTAATCCTTACGGTCATCAGTGGACAAACGCTGCATTATTTCATCAACGGGCAGCATGTGGGCAGCACGGAGATCACCCCCATCATCGGTCAGGTCGGCAGCGCCATCCTCAACTATGACGGCGTTAACGCCCGTTGCCAATTTTCTGACACATGGTTATGGCGTTGGTGACCGTAAGCGTGTGACGCGCACTACAAACAAAAACCCTGGAAGCGTTTCCACTCCCAGGGTCGTTTTGTTGTGTTTGGCCTGCGTGTCTAGCCGCTCATCACCGAGCCAAGCGCGGAGCAAGCCGGGCAAGAGCTATCCGGACGGATGATCGCGTAACCACCCATCGGGTCACTATCCCAACGCTTGAAGTTGACGTTCCACACGATCATCAGACGAACACGCCCGCTCTGCGCAGAAAGCGAAGCGGCCTGCGCCAGATACTGCGCGTGCTGTTGCACGGTCACATCACTCGCCCAGGCAAAGCCACCGGGGATCGGCGTATCGAAGTCCGCACCGCTGAGATAACCTAGCTCCGTCCAGCAGATCGGCACACCGGGGAAAGCCGCCCCAGCACGCCCCAGCATCGCCCCGAAGTAGCGCGTCGGGTAATTGTCACGCGGGTCACCGGAAGAAACATTCGGTGCGACCACACCTTCGTTATAGTGTGCGCCGACGCAGTCCATGTAATTCGCCGCGCCTGCCGCCGCCATTTCCGCCAGGAAGTTATCGTCGTTCTTGATGTTCGCCGGGTCCATATTCTCAGCACCGGTTGGTGCAGGCGCACCGCTGATGACGATCACGTTCGGATTGGCGGCCTTGATCGAGTTGAAGGACGCCGCCAACAGACGGGTGTAGATGCCACCGTTGATCTGACCGGTGGGCCACTCACGACCGATGTTCGGCTCATTCCAGACCTCGATGGCATCCGGGCCGAGCGCCGCGACCTGACCAACAAATTCGGCGTATTGGTCGATGTAGCTGTCGTAGTTCCCCATGTCAGCCGAGAAACCAACCACACCCAGCAAGATCTTGAAACCCTTGCCCTGCGCATCGCTAATCATCGCCTGAGCTGTGCCGGTGCCACCACCAGGACTCCAACGGAGTTGTTTCTTCACCCAGGTCATACCGGATTGCTGCATCGCGGAGACTGCATCCGGGCCGAGGCCGTCCACATGGCCGCCAAGCTCAAAGCTGCCCGTCGCACCACTACCCGCGATTGCCGGTGGCAAGTCCAGGTTTGGATCCGGTGTCGCTTCAGGATCAGCCGCAGCGGCTACCGCAGTGTCGGTCACACGGGAGCAGACCGCCGTATATTCGAGATCAAAGCTCACACGGACCTGATACTGCGTTCCGTACAGGTCGGTAATACGATAAGTCCAACCATAATACGACGGGCTGACCTGATTTTCAGGGAAGTCGTCGATACAACCAAGCTCAATTCCATCAGGGAACTCGCCCTGATCGAAACTCCAGCTCTGTACGAGTGTCAGGTTGACGCTACGTTCTTCTTCAATTGCCTCACGTCCCGCCGAGAAACCGAGCCAATTTGGATCGTTTGGTGTTGCGGTGGGTTCGAAACCTTGCGCCGAGAGTGATGATGATGAATCAACCGTCGCAAGCAAAGCAGCCAGAACGATGAGGGCGAACATCATCAGCCCGATACCGCGCCACTTAAAACTTGGTTTGTTTTGCATACCTACAACCTCTTTAATCTTCACTGTTTTGTTTGCCTGACCGTGTCAATTTACTCGACCGATCATCGGCAAGAGACTACACAATTGGTCGAGATTTTACAAGTGTTGTTGGGCTTTGCATAGGCTAAGCGTATGCTGGCTTTAATATTGATAGAAACGAAAAAGCAGTCATCTGACTGCTTTTGGAGGGGCTAAAACGATAGCTCCGTCAGGCTTCTAACGTTTTCTGCGCTTCCTGGCGGAGCAACTTCATCCGCTTAATCAACGCTGGTTCGCCCTGCGCACCGAGCATCTCTTCCACCGCATCCATCACCTCGATCAGCTCGTCACCGAACTCTTCGATACGCTCGTTGAGCATGGTCTTTGCCTGTGCATCATCCTCAACAGTGAGCAAGTCATTGACAAAGCGAAGTTCAGGTTTCATATCTTCCTGCACGATCGCCACAACGATGTTGTAAAGCTGGCTCAGGCGTTGTGCGACGGCGGTTTCTCCGCTTTGTTGCGCCCCTTCGATGTTCAACATGAGGATCGTCAGCAAGTTGTCGTTGATCTTATCCGGGTTGGCACGCAGCAACACCTCCGGCTCATCACTCTGGATCAACTCACGCAGAAAAACTGTCACGTCCTGCATTTCGCCGGTGATATTGTTAACGATACCTTCGATTTCTTTGAGACGGGCGCTGGTCTGCACATCACCGCGACTTTCTGCATGTTGGATGTTGGCCTGCAACACATTGACGAAGTTCTGATCAACCACCTGGATGTTCGCACGCAGCAACGCCTCCGGTTCGGGATGGTTGATGACCGCCTGTAACAAGCTCACCGCGTTCGCCTGCGCTTGCTGGTCGAGTGCCGCCAGAATAGTCTTCATCCGCTCACGCAGAGTCTCGACTTTTTCCCGCGCCTGTGCAGGTAGCTGGCTGATCTTGAGGTTCATCTGCTGGAAGAAATTGTCATCAAAGACCGGACGCAACAGCCGCACCAATGTTTGCAGGTGATTGGGCGAGTCAGCATATTGCAGCGCCAAATCGAGGAAGTCCTCGTGCTGCGCTTCCGCGCCGAGTTCGTTTACGGCGTCGTTGACTTCCTGCATTAACTGCTGCTGCTGCGCTTGAAGCTGCTGCCCGTAAGTCGATAACTCAATCAACGCGGATTGCAAATAGACGAGTTGCTGCGCCACATCTGGACGCCCACCCTCCGTGCTGCGCTGGCCCAGACCGACTAACGTCTGGAAAAATTGCTCGTCAATTTCAGCATCATGTTCTTTGATGAGCGCCTGCATTACCTCTTCGCTCTGCGCCTCTAAAAACTTCTGTAAAAGCTCAATGTGGTTGCGTTCCTGTGCTTGCTGCTGCTTGACCTCATCCGGCGAGACACCATCAGCCTGCAAAATCTGTTCGACCAGCCCGTTCATCGTCAGGGCACGGCGCGGATTGAACATATAGCCCTTGAAGTTATCCTTCGGGAGCTGATTCATCAGTTCACCGACGATTTGCTCCTGTTGATTCTTGGTCGCATTGACTTCCATTGGCACCATAGCGATCAACAGTTCCTTACCGGGGTCATGGTAAAGCAATGGTGTAACGATCTTATTCACCGCCCCACAGTTGGGGCACTGGCTGTTATTGAGGGTGCCGTTGATGATCTTCTGTTTCGCTGCGGGGTCATTGCTGACATCAATCACATCACGGATTTCGGTGGTGTATTGTGTGCCGCATTTCGAGCATGTGATCGGAATTTGTTTTTTCGTCATAAATTCTCCGGTTCGTTTTCTCGTCTTGGCAGGGTGAAATAAAATGTTGCCCCCTGCCCAAGTTTGCTATCAACATCAATCGAGCCGCTGTGTATCTCGATAATCGCCTTTGAGAGATACAAGCCGAGGCCCGTCCCCTGTGTTTTGCGGCTCAGGCGACCATCAACACGATAAAATCGCTCAAATACGCGCTTGCGGTCTTCCGGCGATAACCCGACACCAGCATCACGCACGTAGACCGTGACGGTTACGTCGTCGAAATAACCGCCGACCTCAATATCACCGCCAGCGGGTGAATACTTGATCGCGTTGCCGATCAAATTATCAAAAACCTGCAAAAGACGCGCCTCATCCCCATAAATCGTCGGGAAATCAGCCGGGAAATTGACCTTTACCCGGTGATTGTTACTCTGCCCACTCAGCCGGTCAACCGAGCGCATCGCTATCCGTTCGAGGCTCACTTCGTCAATCTGCAAGTTAATCTCGCGCTGTGCCTGAAGTTTGCTGGCGGTCAGCAAGCTCTGAATAAGTTCATTGAGTCGATCAGCTTCTTCCTCAATGACACCAAGATTCTCATTGATGATTTCCGGGTCCCAACGGGCGTCCGGGCGGCGCAGGGTCGCCGCGTAGCCCTTGATGATCGCCACCGGTGTCTTTAGCTCATGGGAAATAACCGAAACGAACGTGTTCTGCATTTCCTGAGCACGTCGCCAATTGGTAATATCCCGCACATTGGCGATGATGTTATCCAACCGTCCATCGGAGGTGAACATCGGTGCGTAAGTAATGCCGATGCTCAACGTCAGACCGTCGAGCCGCAACAGATCACCCTCGACATAGAGCGGGCTGTCATCTGATGTCACTTCCGGCAGAGAAAAGGGCCAACCCTCGTCAATCGCATCTTGCAGATCACCGTGTTCTAACCGCTGCCAGACGATCACACTATCCTGATGCTGACCAATAGCCTCCGGTGCTTCCCAGCCGGTCAGACGTTCCAGCGCCCGGTTAAAGCGCAAAATTTTCAGGCAAGAATCAAGGATCATGATGCCATCAGCATTATGTTCGAGGATCGCCACCAATCGCTGACGTTCCTGGTTAATTTCCTCGTAGAGTTGGGCGTTATGCACGGCAATCGCCGCTTGATCTGCAAAACTCTGGAGGACTTGCAGGTCGTTCTCCGTCGCTTTGCTGCGATAGTTGCGGAAGATAATTAACATCCCCAGCGGATCGCCGGCAAACGCCAGCGGCAGCGCGATGGATTGTCGCAGCTTCGTGTCGATTTCCGCCGCCATCTCCGCCAGTTTTTTGTTGAAGGCTTCGGCTTCGATCCCCTCGTCACCGGCAATTGCGGTTAGCTCATGCAAGTAACCATTCAGGTGTGAGAGCTTGACATTCTGCATACCGGAGGCAGCACGGATGTAAAATCGGTCGTCGCTGGCACGCAGCGCGATTAAGCCGACCTGCCCGCCCAACATCACAACCGAGGCGTGCAGCACCCGCCGCAACACATCGCTCAAGTCCAGTTGAGCGGTGATCGCACGGGAAATTTCCAGTAAAAAATCGCGTTGGCGTACTCGGTAGTCGGGTAACATTAACATGAAACTATCTTAACATGCCCCGTATTTGAATGTAATATGATCGCCGCATTCTGATAATATTCTAACGGGAGGTTTGAATGCGTCTGTGGCCTACATGGACTCTGCCAGTGTGCTGTTTATGCCTCGGTTTCACGGTCACCGCAGATGAAGACGGTGAGTACCAGAATGCCGTTGATGATCTTCTCGATGTGATGTGCGCGGAAACCGCCGAGAACGAGATTATCCTCGGCGGTCGTTTGCAAGGTTAGAGGACTTTCGTCAGTTTGAGCGGCAGAGTGTCTTTGACTGCCTCAAAGTGATCCTGCGACCCCATCACCACAACGGACGCTGCGTCACGCATCCGCGCGAGCACGTCACCGAAGGCACGGAAGTCTTCCAGCGTCGTGCTCATCACCTGATCACGGATTTGCTGGCGGGTTTCATCGTTGTAGTTGGTCAGGTAGCGCACCATCGAGGTATACCCTTTGGCATCCGGCAATTGATAGCTGTCCAGATCACCAACCGTGCCGACAATGGCCTTCTCGACATCCGACTGGCTCATTTCCAACGTTTTCAAGAAGTCGGCGGCTTCATCGTAGGCTTTGAGCGTTTCCAGCAAATTAGGATCACGGTAGGAGACAAACGCCAATACACCGGATTTCTGGTCAAAGCGCAGAAGCGCACCATACGCCCCGCCCATCACACGGATCTTGTTCCACAGGTAGCCACGCGCCAGCGACTTGACGATCACATGCACGGAGCCATCCAGCGTGTAACCCAGGTCGTACAGGTTGGCGCTCTCGCCGACATAGTTCACCTGTGCCGGGACGGTTAGCCCTTCATTTTCGTGCGGGAAGGCCGCTGCCCACTGCTGCGGTTGGAGCGTGCCAGCGGGCAATCCGTCGATAAAGTTCGCCAGCTTCGGCTCGATGCTGCTCCAGTGTTCCTGTTCAATCGTCGCGTTGACCAGTACACCACCACGATGCAGCAGATGCTTACGGATCGACTCCAACGCAGCGAGAACGGTGTCCCAGTCATCGTCAATGCGCTTGATGAGATCACGCAGGAAGAACAGGTTTTCCACACCGCCGGTTAGCTCACTGATGTAGCTATCCAACCCGTAGCGGGCCTTCATCCGAGTCATCGTGATCTGGTGCCCCGCCGGGATCAACTGTGCTTCTTTACCGGCCTTAGCCCGCATCACAATCTGCTTGAAGCGTTCTTTATCGTCAAAGTTCGCCGTGCGAATGATGTCAAGCATGATGTCGAAGAGATCGGCAACGTGGTCGGTCGTCGCCTTCCCCCGCAGGAACAGCCAGAATGTGTAATCATCGCTGTCCCAGACCCGCGTCCCCATACGGCTTGGGCTGATGCCACCGGTCTTACTGCCGATGCGCTGCTGTAGCTTGACGAAATCCTCTTTTTCCGTGCCCATCTCTACGAGAGCGCGGCTGAACAACGACATATATGGGAGCAAATCTTGCGGCACACCGCTCAGGTCAAAGCCAACATCGACATAGAAAATGCCATTGGTCGGCAGATCATGGTAGAGTATCTTTTCCCCGTTGATCTCAAGCTCGGTCAGTGGCAACGTGCGAGCGTTCTTTTCAAGGTCACTCAACCCCAACGCCGGGATTTTTTCGAGGTCTTCCGATGAATCAGGGGTATTTTGCAACTTTTGTAGATACGCCGTCTCCTCGACGATGCGTTCCAGATCGTCAGCATCCATCGCGGCACGGGCGGCGTCGAGACGTGCTTGCTCATCAGCTTCACGCTTTTCCTTGACCGTCTCGTCGGGTTGAAGCACGGTTGTCGAGCGGTGCGGATTTTCCAGCAAATACGTCTTGATGAGATTTTCCAGCACATGCTCACCGTTATCAAGCCGTGTCTTGAGGGCTTCTAATGGCTGCTCGAACGCCAGCGGAGTGATGGGATCCATGCCGTAAAGCCAATCCGACGTCACACCGATCAGCAGCGCCAACCCACGCGGGAAGCCGCCGGTGTTGAGTTCACGCAGGCTGAACTCGGTAGTGTTAACCGCTGCTTCGACCGTCTTTTCGTCGATGCCCTCAGTCGCCAGTGCCGTCAATGTGTCCGTTACAAGTGACTCGACCTGCTGTGCGTTCGCCGGGTCGATGCCCTTCATCCCGGCGCTAAAGGTCATCTGGCGCATCCCATTGCTGAACCCGCCGATCACGTCTTCACCTAAACCGGAGTCGGTCAACGCTTTGCGCAGCGGAGCCGACGACGTCCCCAGCAACACCCGCCCCAGCACACTCATCGCCATGATAAGTTCGCGTTCTTTTTCGACCGGCAGCGCCCAATCGACCGAGATCATCCCTTTATTTTCGGTGTCATCGCCGGAGTCATACCCGAAGACGTGACGCTGTGGTTCGTCAAAGCGGGGATGCAGGTCAATCTGTGTTTCAACTTCAATCGGTTCAAATTCGCTCAAATATTCATCGACGACGCGCAGACGCTCCTGTGGGTCATCATCGCCCCAGAAATAAATCCGCGCATTGGATGGATGATAATAAGTCTCGTGAAACCGCTTGAACTTCTCATAAGTCAACGTCGGGATGACTGCGGGGTCACCGCCGGAGTCCACGCCGTAGAGATTGTCAGGGAAGAGCGCCCGCTGTGAAAACACCCCCAGCAAACGGTCCGGCGAAGAATACGCCCCCTTCATCTCGTTGAACACCACACCCTTGTAGGTCAGCGGTGCGTTGACATCTTCGAGTTCGTAGTGCCAGCCTTCCTGCTTTAAGATTTCCGGCGAGATGCGCGGGTGAAACACCGCATCAAGATAAACATCAATCAGATTGTAAAAATCGGCAGTATTGGTGCTGGCAACCGGATACATAGTTTTATCCGCGAATGTGAAGGCGTTGATAAACGATGCCATCGAAGACTTGAGCAGTTCTACGAACGGTTCTTTCACGGGATACTTGCGTGATCCGTTCAGAACGCTGTGTTCGAGGATGTGGGCGATGCCATCACTCGCGTCAGGCGGTGTGGCGAAGGTCGCCGCAAAGCATTTGTTTTCGTCGTCGTTTTCAACCGAGAGCAACTCTGCGCCCGTCTTTACGTGGCGCAGCAGACGTACCTTGCTGTTGATCTCCGGCACAGCCTGCTCACGGATAAGTTCGAAACCGTGCATTTCTGTCATAAAGTCGATCCTCTTTGTAACTATTCAACTAGATTTAAATAAAATTGTATCATCAGATTATGCAGAGATGATGAATGATACAAGAGACATGCAATCGTACATGCCTCTTGCACGCTGATGAACGCGGTTACATCCGCTCCGGCGTGGACATGCCCATGAGGGTCAGCACCCGCCAGAACAGCACACGCGCCATCCGGTAGAAGCGCAACCGCGCCTTCGCCACGTCCGGGTCAATCCCCTCACCGAACACACGCACACGGTCATACATGGGGTGAAACAGATTGGCAAGGTCGAGCGCGTAGTAAGCGATTTTATGCGGCGTCAGTTCCCGCGCCGCCATCTCGATGACCTCGGCGAGTTCCAATCCCTTACGCACGAACGCGAGTTCTTCCTCACCAAGCAGGCGCAAATCCGCCCCCTCATCGTTAAATCCGCGCGCCTCAGCCTCACGGAAGATGCCAGAGCAGCGCACATGCGCGTATTGGATGTAATACACCGGGTTTTCGTTGCTCTCTTTGGTCGCAAGGTCGATGTCAAAATCAAGCTGTGAATCCGGACTACGCTGAAGTAAGAAATAACGCACCGCGTCCGCACTGGTCATATCAATCAAATCATCGAGCGTATCATACACACCGCGACGAGTGCTCATCTTGGCCGGCTTGCCGTCTTTGATGGCACGCACCATCTGCATGAACGTCACATGCAGGTTCGACGGATCATAATCGAGCGCCTGCAAGCCGTAACGCACCACCTGCGCCTGTGTGAAATGATCCGCACCGAGTATGTTGACCATCAGGTCAAACCCGCGCTCGAGCTTGTTCACATGATAGGCGATATCCGGCAGGGTATAGGTCGGGCTGCCATCACTTTTGACGACAACGCGGTCTTCGTCGTCGCCGAGGCGGGTGCTGCGGAACCACTGCGCGGGCTTTAAGTCCTCATTGAGTGCTTTGACCTCATCGGCTTCGCTTTCCCGCACGGTAGCGCTGTAGACGTAGCCGTTTTCTTCCAGCTTGTGTAGCACTTGCCAAACACTCTCGTCCTCATAGACCGTATTTTCGTTGAAGAAAACATCAAATGAGATGTTCACACGCGCCATCGTCTGCTTGATCCACTCGAACATCTTGGCCTCGCCGTAATGTTTAAAGACCGACACATCCGCGGTCTGTAAGGTATCGCCATGTTCTTCGACGAGTGATTTTGCAAAGTCGATGAGGTATTCACCCTGATAGTGATTCTCACTCAGTTCGACGGCTTGACCGAGTGCCTGCAAGTAGCGGATGCGCAGGCTTTCGCCCAACATCTGCATTTGCACACCGGCATTGTTGAAGTAATACTCACGAGTGACGTCATAGCCAGCCGCCTCAAGCACACGCGCCGTGCCATCACCGAGGATGGCCCCCCGCGACCGTCCCACCGTAATCGGCCCGGTTGGGTTGGCGCTGAGGAACTCGACCTGTGCCCGTTTGCCCTTACCCATCTCCAACGTACCGAAGTCATCACCAAGCGCGATGATGACATCAATTTGTTCGCGCACCCAATCTTCGCTCAGCCGAAAATTGACGAAACCGGGCGGCACCACTTCGACCGACTCGACGATAGGCGCTTCCGGCAGATGCTTTTTAATCGCTTCGGCGATGTCTAACGGTTTTTTGCGTGCTTGTTTCGCCAGCGCCATCGCAGGGTAGGCATAATCACCCTGTTCAGGATTTTTGGGCGGCTTTACAGCGATCTCCGGCAACTCGAATTCCGGTAGATCACCGGCCTGCTGCGCTGCCTTAATCGCCTCCGTGACGAACGCGGCATGAACGGTCGGCAATGGTTTCACTCGATTTTCCTCTCAGTTGAGCCTGAATTGTGGCGATTGTATCAAACACAGGCACACACGTTAAGGTAAAACAGAAAACCCCCATAAGCGGGGGTAAGTATTGCTATCATCTGCTGTCTTACTTAGACCGTGCGCCTGTACTGACGCACCGCGAGGAACGCGAACACGATCCAGATAGCGACGATCCAGATCAGCGCGGGGATGAAGTCACTGGTCGAAGTGCCGAGAATCAAGCCACGTGCCGCGTTCGCCACCAGCGAAATCGGTTGGTTCTCCGCAAAGACCTGTAACCAATCCGGCATGGTGTCCGTCCGCACGAAGACCGAACTGGCAAACACCAGCGGGAACACCCACACAAACCCGGCGACCTGCGCCGTTTCCGGGTCTTTGACCAGGATGCCGACGAGTGCGAAAATCCAGGACATCGCGTGACCGAATAGAACGACCAGCAGCACGGCGAGGATCATATTCATCAGGCCGTCGTGGTAGCGGAAGCCGATCAACGTCCCGACACCAATCATCAACAGCACAACCAGGAAGTTACGCACGGTATCCGCCAGGGTGCGCCCGGCTAACACCGCTGACCGCGCCATCGGCAGCGACCGGAAGCGATCAATCAACCCTTTTGAGAGGTCGTCGGCGAGGCCGACGGTCGTCGCCGAACCACCGAACAACACGGTCTGCACCAGGATACCCGGCAGCAGGTAGTCGATATAGTCAAAACCGGGGATTTGGATCGACCCACCAAACACATAGGCGAACAATAGCACGAACATGATCGGCTGAATGGTAGAAAACACCAGCAACTGCGGCAACCGCACGTAATGAATGAGGTTGCGCCGGGTCATCACGATGGCATCGTGGATGTTGCGGCGGAACACGCTGACGAAATCGTTCTGTTCAGCGGCGGGGACTTTTGCTTCTGAAATGACACTTTGTGCCATGAGATTACTCCTTAGAATGTCGTAATTATTGGGGTGCGACGGCTTGCATTTCCTGCGTGGATTTGCCGGTGACGGAGAGGAACACATCATCGAGCGAAGGGCGGCGCAGATTCAAGTCATCGATATGAATATCGGCCCGGTCAAATGCACGCACAACTTCGACCACACCATCGGAACCATCCGGTACAGAAAGCGTGATCCAGCCGCTTTTATCGTTGTACTGTGCATGACCGATGGGTTCGAGGAGCTGCATTGTCTCGCTGAGGTTCCCCGAATCGGCAATGCGTAACTCGATGATGTCATTACCAAGCTCAGATTTCAGTTCCTCAGACGTTCCCTCAGCGATGAGCTTACCCTGATCAATCACCGCGATGCGATCTGCCAGCACATCGGCCTCTTCGAGGTACTGGGTCGTCAACATCAGCGTGGCCCCATCGCGCACCAGTTCGCGGATGAACTCCCATAAGTCTTTGCGGGTACGCGGGTCGAGGCCGGTGGTTGGCTCATCGAGGAACAACACCTGTGGCCGGGCGACAATACTCGCCGCCAGGTCGAGCCGCCGGCGCATCCCGCCGGAATAGGTCTTTACCGTGCGGTCGGCGGCGTCTTCCAATGTGAAGCGCCCCAGCAGCTCACGCGCCCGCTGCCGGGCTTCTTTACGACTAAAGTGATACAACTCGCCGACCATTTCCAGGTTCTCGCGTCCGGTCAGGCGCTCATCGACCGCCGGATACTGACCCGCCAGCCCGATAATGTGTCGTGCTTTCTCCGGTTCGTTGAGCACGTCAATACCTGCGACGTACGCCGAGCCGCTATCCGGCTTCAAAAGTGTGGTGACCACACGCACGAGCGTGGTCTTACCGGCACCGTTCGGCCCCAGTAACCCCAGGACTTTACCCGCCGGTGCATGTAAATCAATGCCACGCAGCGCGTGGATGTCGCCGAAAGATTTTGTGATTCCCTCTACAGTAATCGAATTATCTGCCACGTTTGTTACTCCCTACCAATATCATCTGCTAACTGACTGAATAAATAGACCAGTCTATATAATAACCCTATATTTGATGTTTCGTTTTTAGCATTTCGTAAGTATCTAGCTACATTCCTAACTCACTGTGGACTAGCCGACGCAGCATCAAGGCTGTGTCACGAATAGGCTGTGTATCCCTGCGTGTACGGCTGAGAATAATTGCGCCCTCCAGCGCGGCGACGATGTGCGCGGCGAGTTGTTCTGCCTCTTCAATCGATAAGCCACCATCAAACAGACGCTCCTGTAAAACCGCCTGCCATAACTTGTAAGCATCGTCGCAGGCAGTTCGCAGACGGTCGCTCGCCGCTGATGTTTCCAGCGCGACGGCTGCAATCGGAGAACCGCGTTTACATTCCGCACCATTCATATGCTGTAACATCGTCATAATATACTGGTAAACGCCCTCGCCGGGGTCAGCATATTCCCAGATTGACTCACGCAATCGTGCGGCGACAAACTGCGCTCGTCGCTCGATGGTTTCAGCGGCGAGTCCTTCTTTGCCATCCGGGAAGTAATGATACAGCGATCCCTTCGGCGACCCACTGACACGGACGATGTCATTTAGCCCTGTCGCGTGATAGCCTTGTTTTTCCATCAATTCCGAGGTCGCCAACAGAATACGTTCCCTTGGCGTTAGTTCTTCATTCGTCATCATTCTTGTCCTTTTCTAAAATTATAACGACCGGTCTACTTAAAGTCAATCAGCTTGTATAAAAATCACGTATGAATTTGATGTCAGCTTCATCAACGGGAATCGATATGCCACACGCCATGCACGTTTCGTCCGTATCGTAAACACCACCACAACGCGGACAGCACAGCACCTCGACCAACGGACGTGCCCCCACCGGTTGTCCTTCCCCGGCGCGGCACGCCCACACACGCTGATAATCCATCTGCCAGGGTTCTATTCTCACATCGACGAAACCACAAGTTGCCAACATCGCCGTAAAGGTGGCGTCGTCGTAGAGCTTACCGGGCATCCAACGGGTGTTAATACGATTGGTCACCAAGAGCAGGCCGCCCGGCCTCAAGACCCGCGCCATCTCACACATGACCACCTGTACATCCGGCATAAATTCCAGCGACTCGAGGCACGTTACCACATCGAACGAGGCGTCATGAAACGGCATCCCCGCCGCCGGAGCCAGCACCCACTCGACCCGCGCATTGTCCTCGGCGAGATTGTGTGCGGCCTGATGCAACATTCGGCGGCTGAGGTCTACGCCGACCACACGCCCCTGAAACACGGTATGACTGAACAGCGCCAGCGGTAAACGCCCGGTACCGGTCGCCACATCCAGCACCAACGGTGATTTATGCGGTGCAATCGCCTGCATGATCGGCACGGCGAGCAACGCATATTCGTATTCTGGCATGTAGTCTTTGATCGAGTCGTAGCGAGGCGCGTAAAGGTCATAAAGCCAGATTACCACCCGCCGACCGAGATAAACACCTTCCGTTTCGACCAGCAACCACCACAAGAGAAAAGCACCGATGGCGACACCGAGCAGCAACCAGATCAATCCAGCAAGCCCTTTTCACGTAGATAAGGGACGCATCGCGTCGCGCCATCACTGAGTTCAACCTGTGGCTGCCAGCCGAGCAGGTCACGCGCTTTGTCCATCTTGTAGGTGATGTGGTTGGTTACGAAGGGCAGCAGATCGGGCAAGTCTTTCGCCTTGCTCTGTTGCGGGGCGACCACCCCCGCCAGCATCACCGCCGGGCGTAGCAACAGCGGCGGCACCCCGATCCAACGGTCTACCCCGGCCAATTGCTGGTACGCGCCGAGGAACTGCCGCCACGTCGGGGAGGGGTCAGGCGTGCAGTTAAACGCTTCCCCCACCGCCGCCGGATGAGTCGCCGCGGTGACGCACAGATCGACCACATCATCGACGTAAATCGGGAACGCCGAGCCGCTACCATCGCCGATCCAGATGCCGCGTTTAGCCACATTAAAGAACGTTTTCGTCCATTGCGTAGAACGTGGCCCGTAGATCATACCCGGTCGGATGATCGTGTAATCGACATTTTCCGCCGCGCCGATCTCCCGCACGACCTGTTCGGCTTCCACTTTGGTGATGTGATACGGGTCAGCGCCGGGGTCGGGCGGGGTGTCTTCGGTCACATCGGCACGGTTGCGATAGCCATACGTCGAGATCGTACTGACGTGAACCACACGCTCGACTTGAGCGGTGGCGGCGGCCTGCATCACATGGCGCGTACCGTCCACGTTTACCCGCCGTTGATGCGCTAGATCACCACCGAGCGCCGCCCCCACATGGAAGATCACCGTGCAGCCCTGCGTGACCTCGCGCATTCGATCCGCGTCCGTCAGGTCACCCTGCACGACCTCGGCACCAGGCGCGTCTTTGATGTAGCGGTCGCGCTCCGGGCGACGTGCCAGCGCCTTGACCTGCACGCCATCATCGGCAAGGCGATTGACCAAATGCCCACCGAGAAAACCGGTCGCACCGGTGACGAGTACGGTCTTACCGCTCAATTCCATCGGCTCCCCTCCTAATCTGTGCCAGCACGCAGCATTTCCTCTTCTTGTGCACGGAACTGCATCTCATAAAGTTTGGCATACAAGCCATCCTGCACCATTAGCTCCTGATGCGTGCCCAACTCGACGATCGCGCCCTTATTCAACACGGCGATACGATCCGCAACTCGGATTGTACTCAGACGATGCGCGATAATCACGGTCGTGCGGTTCTGCATCAGATGACCGAGCGCCTCCTGCACCAGATGTTCGCTTTCGTTGTCCAGGCTGGAGGTCGCCTCGTCTAACAACAGGATACGCGGATTTTTCAAGATAGCACGGGCGATAGACACCCGCTGCCGCTGCCCACCGCTAAGCTTGATCCCGCGCTCACCGACGGTTGTCTCGTAACCATCGGTCAATTCGGTGATGAATGTGTGGGCGTTCGCGGCGCGTGCGGCTTCGTAGACCTCTTCATCGGTCGCTTCTAACCGTCCGTAACGAATATTTTCCATAATCGTCCCACCGAACAATAACGTCTCCTGCGGGACAATGCCGATCTGCGCTCGCAGACTCGCAATTTTAACATCGCGTAGGTCGTGGTCATCAATCAGCACACGTCCACTGTTCGGGTCATAGAAGCGTGGGATGAGGTTAAACATCGTGGTCTTGCCGGCTCCGCTCGGCCCGACCAGCGCGACGATCTCACCGGAGGCAATGTCCAATTCAATGTCACGCAGCACCGCCTGCTGACCGTCGTAGCTAAAACTGACGTCCTCAAAGGTGACGCGACCGGCAACTGAATCCAGCGGGATTGCATCGGGCTTATCAATGATGTCTGGTTTGGTATCCAGCAGTTCAAACACGCGCTTGGTCGCGCCGATGGCCTCCTGTAACTGGGTGTACAGGTTGACCAATGCCGCGAAGCTGGCGGCGACCGTCACACCGTAAAACAGAAACTGGATCAACTCACCACCACTCAGGCGACCGTCGAGCACTTCTCGCCCACCGAACCAGAGGATCGCGGCGAGGCTGGCAAACCCCAAAAAAGCCACCAGCGGCCCGAAGACCATCCGCACTTTAATCAGCCGAAGTGTCGCTTCGAAAGATCGCCAGATGGCACTATCATGTCGCTCAATCTCATACTCTTCACGAGTGAAGCTCTTCACATCACGGATATTTTGAAACGTCTCCTCAGTGATAATCAGCGCATCCGCCATCGCGTCCTGACGATCTGAACTATACTGCCGAATGTAATAGCCGAACAGAAAGCCGAACAAGATCAACACCGGGATGAGCGCGATGATGAACATAGTCAATCGCCAGTTGAGCAGAAACATCACACCAACCGCGCCGATCATGATAAATGTCTGCTGGATGAACGTGTTCACGTTGTTCACCAACGCGGAGCGCATCGTCGTGACATCCGAGGAGGCACGCGAGGCCAACTCACCCACACGATTCTCGGAGAAGAAATGCACAGACATACGCTGAAGATGATTGTAAAGATCGGTGCGCACATCGACCACCACATGCTCACCCACCCAGCCGAGAAAATAGACTTCCACCGCGCTCGAGAGCGCACGCAGCAGAAAGATCACTACCAGAAAGACCGTTACCTGATTGAGCAGTTCCTCATCACGCTCCTCTAACACAGAATCCACGACGCGCTGAATGATCTCCGGGAAAACCAGGCTCAACACCGCACCGATCAACGTTGCCACGAACGCGATCAGCAAACGCTTAACATAAGGACGCACGTAAGCGAACATCCGCCGCACCTGCATAGGCCGTTCAGGTACATATTCCTTTTCGTCATCGGCCTTTTTTTTACGTCGAAACATGAAAGCACTCCAAAGATTGTTCTAGACTTCACAGTATAAGCAGCAACCGTTAGAAGCATGTTAGCCCCCCGTGATTTCATCGAGTGTCGCTGCCCCTGTCACCAGCTTGACCACATCGACGGCTTGCTTGGGGAAGTAACTCACGTTCCACAGGCCATAGTACAGCGCGGGGTCACCCGCACAGCCCTCGTCCGGGCACACAATCGCCGTCGGGTAGTCGAACGCCGTCCAGATGATCCACCCACCAAGACCGTTCTGTGTCGCTGCTTCCAATATACGTTGGAACCGCTCCCGATGTTCCAACTCGGTCATGTCCCATGTGCTATATCCAACGGCGACCAACACCAACGGCTTGACGGTCGCGTCACGCAGAACGGCGATCTCTTGCCGCAGATCATCCACCGATCCGTAATGCTGAAAACTGACAAAATCAACCAGCGGCGCGGTATCGGCGGCATTGTTATACCATCCGGCGGTGATAAGTTGGTCGGGGGCCGCCTCACGGACGATGCCTACCGCCTCCGCCAGCCAGGTGAGCACCTCGACCTGCGTAAACGCACCGCTCAGATAGTCTTGATCTCCCTGCCCCCGCAGGTCATAGGCGATGACGGCGGGTTCTAAACGGTAACGCTCAGCGATAAAGCGCATCTGTGCCGCGACATATGACGGCATCGTGTACAACAGAAAGTCTTCGAGGTCGGCGTCAGCATTCATCACTAAAATCAGCCGGAAGCCACGCTGTGCCGCCGCTTGTATCAGCGCATCAAGCCGGGCGATGTTCTCCACACGCGGGATCGCGCCATTCCCCGGACACATAAAGAGATCAGTGTGCCGCAACGCCAGCCGCAATGTGTTGATCCCCGCCGCACGAATCAAATCCAGCTCGAAGCCGATAGCGGTCACATCCATCTCGGTAAGAAAGCGATCACCGGGGTAGTCTCGCGGGTAGTAATTCACCCCATAAATCGGGTATGTCTGCCCATCGAGCAGAAATTGTCCGTTCACCAACCTGACGAACGCCCCATCATACGGCAGATAGACCGGCATCGACGCCAGCGCATCCCTGATGGTCTGTTCGTCACAGCGTGGCGGGGGGGCTTGCGTGGCGATTTGCATACTTTGTAAACGGGCGATAACTTCAGGCGCGTCCGGGTTAAGACGTGCTGCGTTCTCGTAAGCGCCGGTCGCATCCCCGCCACGCTGCTGTAACTCATCACCGTAGGCGATGTAGGCATCGAATAGACGACCTGCGGCGATGTAAGCATCCCCACATTCGGAGTCAAGCGTGTAGAGTGTTTCCAACACGCGGATCACACGGGGCCAATCATCACCCCAATTGGCTTCGACTGTCATGCAAAGTTGTTGAGGTTCGGCGAGATCAAGGGTCGGCACGGCGGTCACCAACCGCAACCCGGCATCATCTGAGGCCGGTTCTGCGGCACAGGCGACCAGCACCAGCAGCAAACCGGCGATGACGGCCCATCTCATAGTGACTGCGCGATGCTGATGACCACACCTTGCGTATCAACCGGCAGCACCCATGTCCGTGCGGTGACACCCACACTCTGGAACGCTAACCGCATCTCGTCGGCGATGCGGTCATGGTCACTCGTAGCTAGCGCAACCAGTGCCGGACCAGCGCCGCAGGGTAAGACCGCCAACGCCCCCCGCCGACGTGCCATCTCCGCGACATGACCATAACCGCTGATGCGTTCGGTCACGTAAGGTTTGTACAGCGTCTCGTCGAGTAGCTGCACCAGCGTTTTGAGGTCGCCGGTACGTAGCGCCTCGGTGACCAACGGTATTCGTGCCAGATGACCTAGCATCGACTGCATAGGCACCGTGCCCGGCAACGACGGACGCTGATAGCCGTCAAGTTCCGGCACCACGATCACCAATTTAAATGGCTCTACCGGCAACCGACGCGAGTAGAAGTTGCTCTCACCGGCGTGCGCCGCGACCAGCCCACCGAGCAATGAGGCCGCGAGCGCGTCCGGGCGGTCGATGGTTGCGGCGATTTGCAATAGATCTAACCGGTCGTAAAGACCGCCCATGAGGTCATTTGCACCAAGCAACCCCGCGACCGTAAACGCCGCTTCAGCACCTAGACCACTATTCAACGGAATTTGATTGTGAACACGGATGTTGATACCAAGCCTGGTCTGCTCGATGGCTTGAAAAAAACGGCTCATGGCGACCAAGACAGGATGACGCAGCGGCATGTCATGGGCATCCGCGCCTTCTCCGCTGATTTCCATGATAAGTTGATCGTCGTCACGCCCGCTGATCTCAACAGTTGTGTGCAGCGCGACCGCCAAACCCAGCCCTTGCAGGGACGGGCCGATATTGGTCACGGTTGCCGGCAAGCGTATCTTGATCTTATGCACGGTTACAGCTCAACGGTCGGCAGCAAGAAAGTAAATGTACTGCCTTCACCCAGGTTGCTCGACGCCCAGATGTCGCCGCCATGCCGTTGAATGATCGTTTTGGTAATGGTTAACCCCAGGCCATTGCCGGGCACATTCCGCACATATTCCGCACGAGAGCGATACATCCGATCAAAGATCATTTCGAGTTCATCATCAGGGATGCCAATGCCACGATCCGCGACACTGCAATACACATCGTTGGTATCGCCCCAACCGTGAATGACCACCGACTGATCCGGTTCGGAAAAAATAACCGCATTGTGCAGCAGGTTGTATACCGCTTGCTCCAACCGTTCGGGGTCGCCCATCACCATTGGCATCGGATTCTGGACGGAAACGGCGATAACGATCTTGTAGTCATGCGCCAGCGGTGACACCCGCTTGACGACGTTGTTAATAATCGTACGCATCTGGATCGGACGATGTTCTAAGGGCATACCGGCCTCAATCCACGCCAGATCAACCAGTTGCCCGGCGACATCGTGCAGCTTGGTGACCGTTTCTCGTGTTCGACTCAGAAAACGGGTCTGCTGCTCGTTCAGGTCACCAAAGCGGTCAATCAGATCGACAAAGCCGTTAATCGCAGAGATGGGATTGCGCAAGTCGTGCGCAATTGCCCGTACCAACGCCTCGCGCCGGTTTTCCAGATCACGCTGCTCGGTGACGTCATGCAGGATGACCAGCCGCACGCCCGACTCCAGCGTTGAGGCGATCCCCGCCGCCAATCGTCGCCGGGGCAAACGGACATCGAGCGACTGGTCGCCCGCCCGATGAAAAAGGTTGAGCAACGCGGGATGCTGAGAGAACACACGCTTGGGTTTGCTGCCGATGACGGCTTCGGTGGTCACGCTGAGCATCCCCGCCGCCGCCGGGTTGATCTGCTCGATTACTCCGGCAGGGCTGCACGCGATGATCCCGTCGGATGTGCTGCGAAACACGTAGTCATACGTCTGTGAGTCAAGAAAAGTTTGTTGCGACATCCAGTTGACCGATCAAATTTCTGTATCGTCTTGCTCTATTTCGATTATAACGCGGTTTGGCTCCGATGACCGCATCTCAGGTGGCATCACGGGTGCTTGCCCCGGCGGAGCTTCGGGTGTGTCATCTGTTTGATCAACGATCTGCTGCCATGCCGCGTTCGCGTCGAGGGTGTGGCTTTGCCCGGATGGAAACGTAATCTTCGTCATCTGTTCGGAACGTGTAACCGTCACCCCATGTTGACGGATGGTCACCCTTTCACCCCAGGCGAACGTCCCCCCCGCCCACACGGTACGCGCATCCGTGATTGATACACCGAACAAGCACATCAACAGATGCAGCGGCGCGATCCCGGCGAGGTGACCGCCTTCGCCTAAGCCCTGCGCTTCGTCACTATGGTAGAACTCGCTGAACTGCTTTTCTCGCCGTAGCACCGCCGCCTGAACGGCCAACAGCCGTCGCGCCAGTTCAGCGGCACGTTCACCCTGCCCATGATCGAGCAAGCCCTCACCGATAAGCGCCGTCCAATAAGTCCAGGTGCCGCCGCCACCTTGCGCACTCGACGGATCAAACGCCGGGTCTTGTGCGGAGACGATGGTCAGGCCACTTTCACGCAGAAAATATTCGGCCTCACCGACCAGTTCTGCCAGGGATGCGGCTTGTTCTGCTGCCAGGGTGCGGCTTAGCAACGGCATCACCGCGTTGATGTCCAGGCGCGTGAGGTCAATCGTGGAAACGTCGAAACGAAAGACCCGACTCAACCCACTGAACTGCACCCGGTCTACCGTCGCGTAGGTATGCTGGCTGGTGAACATGCCAGAACCGTAGCGCCAGGCAAACTGCTGCATCGGCACCTCTTCGCGCCGTTTCGCACCGTTTTCGTCTACGCCCTCTAGCGTCAGGGTCGCACGCGGTGATTTACCCGTCCCACCTTTCACACGGATCAACAGACGACTCGGCGTCGTCACATCCATCGCAAGGATTTGTTCTTGATCGCCGGGTGCATTTTCAACGAGAGAAATTCCGCTTGAGGTCGTACCGGTCTCACGATCCTGGTAGGCATAGCGCCCCTCAAACGCCATTGCTTCGAGAAAATGGTGCAGTTCGCGGATGCGATTGTCTAACTCGTATGCGCCGGGGTCTTCCAGCACATGCGCTATATTACGCAACGCTTCCGCTTCGGAGATCAAATACGCGGCGAGGTCGGGCGATTCCACCCGCTGAATATCGACCCCTTGCGCCCACGCTTGCCCGGCGGCGAACGTCGGCCAGAACAGGTAACCCGTCTGCCGTTCGTCCTGCCATTCGGGGAAAATGGTCGCATCAGATGACTCATCGACCGAAAACCAATGATTGAAAAAGTCCAGTAAGCGTGCAAACATCTCGCTGATGAATAAGCGATCATCGGTTTGCTGGTAAATCTGCCACACGGCGCGTGTCAACAACGGCGGGCACAACATCCCGGCTTTTTGTCCGCTTAATCCCGGTTCAGCGTCGATGCCACCGTCGGGTTGCTGCACCGCGAGATAATTACGAATGATCCCCTTCGCCATCTCCGGCGTGATGGATGCCACCGCCCCCGCGATAAGATAGGTCAACTGCGGTGACTGACCGTTCCACCCACGCCTATGATCTGTACCATCCCCGCGTGAACTGTAGCCCTGGTCGGGCCTACGTGTGGCGACGAAAGACGGATTAGGCAGATGTTCGGTCGGCTTGAGGAAGGATTGCAGCAACGCCTGATAAGAAAACGCGATGACCGCATCGAGATCGTCGCGCCCCGTTTCAATGTCGGGGATCGCCATCGCGGCCCGGTCGATCAAAGCGAAGGCGGCGTCCCAATCCTGCGCCAACCAGAACTGCGCCCGTTCCAGTGATTCGCTCATCCGGGCTAAACCGGCATGAACCCAACGCACAGTGACCGCACCGCCTGCGGGGACAGTCAACGTTTGACCGATCTTCGGGCTGGATTTGCGCCCCGGCACGATGACCGCCCGTGCTTCTTCCAGCACGGCGACCGGTTCCAGACCAGGCAATCGCCCCAGCGAGAGCGCGTGTGAGCCATCAGCCAGCGTCAGGATGGACATGGGTTGCTGGCGACGCCTGGAGGCAATATGCGCAAACAGATCGAGCTGTAGTTCCTCGTCGTAGTCGCCCTCGTTGTGTACCGTATAACGCGCCCCCACCGCCTGAGATTCCATGACCCAGTATTCGGCCTTGAGCTTTAAAGTACGGGTGAGGGCGGCCTGTGCTTGCAAAAAGCCCGGCGCAAACCGGGTGATCGTCGGTGTGGTGCTGTAAGTCTGCGCCTGGTGAATGCTGCGGGCATCATGCCCCCACATGGGCACGAGGCTCGCCAGCCCAACCCGCCCCCCATAGCGTGTTTGCAGCGCCAACGCCGGCGAGCCTTGCGACCCCGGCAGCAGTTCCCACACCTGATCGTCAAGGTAGTTCGTCCGGCTGAGCCGTGCATCAGCGGCTAAACACAACATATAAGGCGCGGTTGTATCCAACTGCCAGCGCCGCAAGTTTTCCATGATAGATTATCCCTTTTAGTCCTGTTGCGAGATCCGCCAGGTTTCCGTCGCTTCTTCGAAGACGAAGGTCACGCCATCGTCCTTACTGGCGATGAAGTGTTGCCCCGGCCCCTGGACGAATTCACCGTCCACGACCTCGCCATCATAATAATATTGGTAGAGCGTCACATGCCCTTCTTCCTGAGCAAGCGCCCAGCCGAGACGATTACGTACATTGTCTTCGTCTCGCCACAGCTTACCAAATCCGCGCTCCGGTTGCACGAGGTCTTCTGATGGGGGCGTCAGGTCGGGGTCGAACTCCGGATCGCCCTCTTCCCAGGTATCCGCATAGACACCCCAATCACCACTGTCCGCCTCACCGTCCTCACCGAACAACACCCAGATCTCATCGCGTGGCTGGATGTAAATCATCCGCCCACGCTCGAAGTTTTGCTCAGCGACGATGATCTCCTGAAGAATCGGATCGGGGATCAAACGCTCTGTGGGCGCAGGCGTTGGTGATGAATCAGGTTCGTTTTCGGCTTCGGTAATCGATGGTACTGTTGCCGTCGGGACAGTCGGCGCGGCGGTTGACGGGTCAGATGCCTGTGGTTCACCTTGTGTGTTGTCAGTCGCCACCACGACGACTGTCACCTCACGTGTGACCTCCATCAAGAATTCTGTGCGCGGCTCGTCCTGGCAGGCCGCGATGATAAAACTCGCGATGGCAAGCAGCAGGACGAAAACGATTTTCAATGGAAAACGGTTTTCCATGTAATACTCCGTGTTGGTTTACAAATATAAAAGTTGCTCACAACAACGCGCTGATTGTATCAAACAGCACCCTGGTTGCAAGCGATGCCCATTATATAGACGCAGCAGCAGCGAAAGCAGTTCCAACTCGATCAAGTTTCTTGTGAAAATTTGCGCATGGCACAAACAGGGTTAAAATCTACGTTCATTTGCATTATATTTTGTTCATTACGTTAAACACTACTTTATGAGGAGAAAACCGTATGGGAAATGGGGGACGTTCCGGTTGGATGGCGATCAGCATGGGGATGGGTGTAATTTTCGTCACGCTCGTGGTCTTGCTGTTGATTATCATGACGTTCGTGCTTACCGTCGAGAGTGGCGGTGCGGAAGAGGCGGAAGTAACCGCAGCCCCGGTTGAAGTAACCGAAACCGTCGTCGAGGTCACCGCCACGCCAACCCCACTTGAGGGTGTGGTCATCGAGCAAACACCTGAAATTGAGTTCACCGAGGAAGCACTCGAAGGTGTGGTCATCTTCCCGGAAGAAACCGTAGAAGTCACGGCGGAAGCCACCGCCACGCCGGACGCACCAACCATCACACCATCACCGACAAAAGAGACATTCGACGACGAATAACGCTTACCGAAAAAGGCGTTGCATAACCAACGCCTTCATCTTATTTAGAGGTCTAAATGACGACAAAACCCAAACCGGCAAACATCACGTTGAACCGGACAGAAGGCTACCTGGAAATCACCTGGCGTGCCGACGACCGGGTCTGCCGCTACCCATTGGATAACCTGCGTGAGGCGTGCCCGTGTGTCGAATGCCGAGGGGGACACGCGAATATGGGCATAGAGCACGCGCCCGATGACATCCTAAAGCTCACCCCGACCCGATCCTACAAAATGGAGAACATCCATATGGTCGGGAATTACGCCATCCAACCCGAATGGGACGACGGACACGATACGGGCATTTACACCTGGGAATACCTCTGGCACCTCTGCCCGGCACAGAGCGAAGACTAACGCAGATCTCATGCTTCCGAAGTAGCAGCAGCCGAAATAGCCGGTTGCATCGTAGTTTTGCCCAATTTCGTACAAATCGCACAAGCAAAAATTCATCTAAAGCCCAGCATTCCCTTTAATGTATCGCTCATTCTGTCTATAATAGTTATCGTTCGGGGAGTGACCCGAATGTAGCGACTTACACAAACTTTGTTGAAGAGGACTTGATAAAAATGAAACGCACAAAAGTAATGCTTTTTTCGCTAGTTGTTGCAATGCTGCTTGCAACCGTCAGCATCGCACCGTCCCTGGCTCAGGGTGATAGCCTACTCATTTGGGCGGACGGTGAACGTGCGCCGCTGCTGCAAGAACTCGGCGAAGAATACACCGAGGAAACCGGCGTTGAAATCGAAATCCGTGAGATCCCCCTGAGTGACGCCCGTGACGAACTGCTGAACTTTGGTGAAGCTGGCGAAGGGCCAGATCTGATGATTACGCCGCACGACAACATCGGTCAGTTGGTCGAGAACGGTGCCATTCTGCCCATCGAAATGCCGCCGGATCTGGAAGATCTCTTCACCGAAAGCTCACTCAATCTCTTCACCTACCAGGAACAACTATGGGCGCTCCCCTATGGTGTTGAGAACATCGCGCTCGTCCGCAATGTTGAACTGGTTCCCGACGTACCGGCAACCTGGCAAGAAGTGACGGAAATCTCCCGTGAACTGCGGGAAAGCGGCGACGCGGAATTCGGCTTCCTGGTGCAGACCGGTGACGCCTATCACAACTTCCCGATTACTTCCGCTTTCGGTGGCTACATCTTCGGCTTCAACGATGATGGCACTTACAACCCGGCGGACGTCGGCCTGAACAGCGAAGGTGGCCTGGCAGCCGGTGAATGGCTGGAAAGCATGTACGCCGAAGGTCTGATGGTGCCGAACGTGAACGATGATGTACTCTTCGAACTGTTCACTGATGGCGAACTGGCAATGTTTATGACCGGTCCCTGGAACAGTGGCGACATCGTTGACACCGGTATCGATTACGCGATCAGCCCATTCCCCGGTGCTGAAGGCGGTATGGAAACTGGCGCACCGTTCAGTGGTGGTCAGGGTTTCGTCATCAGCGCGTTCACCGAGAACCCACTGCTGGTACAGGAATTCCTGTTCAACTTCATCGCCACTGACGATGTGATGGAAGAACTATACGTCGGTCGTATCCCGGTGTTTGAAGGCGTGGAATACGACGACCCGAACTTTGATGCTTTCATCGCCGCCGGTGCAAACGCGATCCCGATGCCGGTGATCCCGGAAATGAACAACGTGTGGACGGCTGCCGGTGACGCGCTGACCCTCATCAGCCAGGGTGGTGACTCGGAAGAGGCCCTGAACACCGCCGTTGAGCAGATTGATAACTCCATCGAACTCTCCGCTTCTGGTGCAGTCGCTAGTGTGAGCGTGCCCGGTGCCTTCAACAGTGAAATCGGCTGTGATGAAGACTGGTTGCCCGGTTGCGAAGCCGCCTTCCTCGAAGATCAGGGGGACGGCCTCTGGACAAACACCTTTAGCATCCCCGCCGGTGAGTACATGTTCAAAGTTGCCATTAACGGCGAATGGGCGGAAAACTACGGTGTGGACGGCGAACGTGATGGTGCGGATATCCCGCTGAACCTCGAAGCGGATGCCGATGTCACCTTCACCTATGACCGTGCAACGAACGTCGTTACCACCGAAATCGTTGAGTAAAACCTCCCATGAGTACTGTTAATGCTCAGGCCGGGACCCCTTCGGGGGGCTTGGCCTTTTTTAGTACCGGGGATAATCCCGTTTTCGCCATCTTAAAGCTCATTGGGTACTTTGCACTCAATGCCCTTGCTTTGTTGATGATCTACGGCTTTATCTATAATAACGTCTTGTCATTGGCGATTGTCATCGTAATCATTACAGTTTTCGCCAATCTGGTGATCTTCGTCCCGGCGTTGTATCCGCTCAAGTGGATGGCACCGGGGTTGATGCTGGTCACTTTATTGGTGCTTTTCCCAATCTACTACACAGTGACAACCTCATTCACAAATTACGGCGACGGTCATCTGTTTTCTAAAGAAAGTGCTACAAGCCTGATTGTTGATCGCGGCTATGTGCCAGATGACGCACAGACTTACATCTTCACCCCCTTTACATCCGGGGAAGATCAATACGCGCTGTGGCTGACCAACGAGGATGGAACCCTTCTATTCGCTGAACCCGGTCAGGGCTTCCAGCAAATCTCCCTGCCGGAACAATTCGGTGTCACACCACAAGAAGAAGGCGCACCCCAGGTTGAGGGCTTCCAAACTGTTGATGATCCGGAAAATGTGCTCGCCGAGATCGAGACTCTCGAATTCAATGACCCGGTTGAGGTTGTGCGTATCGCCCCGGTGAACCTGGATTTAGAGTATCTCTACGACATTGACGAAGCCTTAGTGCTCGAACAAAGCAGCGGTGATACCTTTGAAGTCACCTTTTTCGCCAACGAATCAGAAGAAATCGGGCTGTGGCTGACGGAGATCAGCGGCCTCGGTGAAGTTGACGAGGCGTTGTACTACCTCCCCGGTGGTGGTCTGGAAGAAATTGACCTGGAAGAGAACGAGACTGAACTCGAATCACTGGCGATTGATTTGCCGACGGGCGCGACCATTCCACGCTCGATTGCGGGCTTTGAGCGCATCGCTGACCCATTTTCCCGCGAAGAGACACTACGCAACATTGAAATCGAGGAAATTGGCCTGCAAGGTACGTCCGTTAACCTCGATGAACCCTTCGTCTACGACCCCGCCCAGGGCATTACATTTGACTATGCTGAAGGCGAAGAATACGAGACGACCATTCTACAAAATGACGCCGGTGAAATCAGCTTCTACATGGATGCAGGACGTACCGGCACCTATCTGCTGTTGCCCGATGGCACGACATTTGTTGACGGCGTACCGACAGAATTTGAAGGTTTTGACCAGGTCGTCGGTCGTGTAGAGCGCAATCAGGCGCTTTCCTTCTTGCAAGGCATCGACTTCGAGTATTTTGGTGAAGGCGGTGACACCCTCGGCATCGTAGACATCAACCGGGCTGGGCGTCCTTATCTGCGGCGGTTTGTTTACAACGAACCGGAAGACGCTTTTATTGATCTTTCCAGCATTACCGCCTCTGAGCTTCTGCAAACAGACGGAGACACAGTGACGGTCAGTGAACTTGGGCTGGATACAGCAGACCTATTCACACAGGAAGGTCTAGTTACCGCGACCCTGTACGACGCCAACGATGAGATCGGCGAATTTGAACCGCGCCGCTTGCGCTTCGTCTACAACGAAGCCGAAGACGCCTACCTTGATCTTTTCAGCGTGGATATACGTAATCCGATGAGCCTCTCCGGCGAGCGCATCGTCACCACCCCGGCGCTGCCCTCGATTGGCATCAACGGGGCGCGTTTCTACCAGAATTTCGAGGCGCAAAACGTCTTCGCGCAGCAAGGCTACATCTACAACGAGAGCGCCAGTGCTTTCATCGACCCCGGCAGCGCAGATGCCAGCGCGGAAGACCTCGCCTCGGCGGATCTGGCAACGCTGAGTGAGATCGAAGGGGCGACCGTCTTCGTGCTTAACGAAGCGACCGACCTGTATGTGCCGCAGAACTACGTCTATAACGAACCTTCCGACCAGTTCATTGACCCCGACAGCAGTGAGATCACACCGGCTGATCTGAGTGGTGTTGACCTGAGCGTTGCCAGCATCGAAGCCCTGGAAGCCATCGGCACGGCAACACCTTACTACACCTTCGATGACGACCCGGCAAATGCATTCGTCCCGGCGGACTACGTCTACAACGCTTCGGAAAATGTGTTCATCGACATCAGCTCGGTCGATGGTGATGTGACTGCCGAAACGGTCGCCACTGCCGACATCAGCGGTGATGCCTACGAAGACGCCGACATCTACACGCTGGACGAAGCCACCGGCCTCTACACACTGCCGCAATTCGTCTACAACGAGGTGCAGGGCGCGTATGTCGATAGCGAAGATCTCGCCCTCGAAGGTGTTGACCTGGCGACGGCGGATCTGTTCGAGATCGAAGGGTTGGAAGAAATCCCGACGTTCATCAGTTTGGACGAAATCCAGGGCGATTTTGTCTACGACCAGGACACACCGGTCTTTAACGAAACGTTAGACGCCTATCTCTACCTGCCGGAGATCACACTTGACGGTATCGAACTGGCAACAGTCGATCCGGCAGTTTTAGCGACCGCCGCCGAGGAATACCGTCTACTGTCGGCACAGCCGAATCTGATCGGTAACTTCGTCTACTACAGCACGGTGGAATTCCCCGATACAGTCGGTGAAAACTACGTATTGGCGACTCCGCCGCGTGCGGACGAACTTTCCCCCGGCTATCGGGTGAACATCGGTTTGGCAAACTTTACCCAGCTCGCCGAAGATAGCACCTTACTCGAACCGCTGATTCAAATCGCACTGTGGACGTTCGCGTTTGCGCTGCTTTCGGTGTTGACGACATTCGCCGTCGGCCTGTTCATGGCGTTGATCCTCAAGGATGCGATGCTCCCCGGTAAGAAGATCATCCGCTCCCTGCTGATTATCCCCTACGCCGTCCCCGGTGTGATCGCTATCCTGGTGTGGCAGGGGATGCTCAACGAAAACCTCGGCATCATCACACAGACGATGGCAGATTGGTTTAACATCTCGATCCCCTGGTTCTCTAACGGGACGTGGGCGAAGGTTGCGATCTTGCTGGTGAACCTGTGGCTGGGCTACCCGTATATGATGTTAATTTGCAGCGGAGCACTTTCCGCCATCCCCTCGGATGTCTACGAAGCCGCCGCTGTTGACGGTGCATCACCCTGGCAGCGCTTCTGGAATATCACGCTGCCGCTGTTGCTCATCACGGTCGGGCCGTTGCTCATCGCATCGTTTACGTTCAACTTCAACAACTATCTCATCATCGAGGCGCTGACCGGCGGTGACCCACCCATTCCGGGGACGTCAACCCCTGCCGGGCAAACTGACATCCTCATCAACTACGTCTACAACCTCGCGTTTGGTAGCGGTCAGGGTGCGGATTATGGATATGCGTCCGCGATCACGATCGTAATCTTCTTCATCGTCGCGTTGATTACGTTGTTCCAATTCCGTTTCACGAAACAATGGGAAGAGGTGGGCGAAAGTGTCTAATACAGCACAACCTGAAAAACAGGGTAAACCCAGTGGCGGCACCGGCAACCGCAAAGAAACCGGCATGGTCATCTCACAGCGTGAGATACTGACCACCAATATCATCCGTGTGGTGATTATCGGTATTGCGTTGGCCTTTGCGCTGTTCCCGGTGGTGTTCATCGCATCATCGGCGTTCAATCCATCCGGCAATCTGAACACACGGTCGCTGATCCCACGTGACGTCGAAAACTTCGATGATCTTACCGCGAACTTCCAGGCATTGATGGTCGATGAACTCGACATCTACCCCTTCTGGAACTGGATTGCCAACTCGTTCATCGTGGCGACGGTCAGCACGGTGTTGGTCGTGCTGATTACCGCGTTAAGTGCTTATTCGTTCTCGCGTTTCAGGTTCAAGGGGAGGCGGTCGCTCTTGTTGGGTGTGCTGCTGATCCAGGTGTTCCCGAATTTGCTCACGATGGTGGCGTTGTTCCTCGTCTTGCTGGAAATCGGCAGGCTGGCTACCGCCATCCCCGAAGCCCTGCCCTTCCTCAGTTTTATCGACTGGACATGGCTAGAACTGTTCAGTATCAACAGTCTGGGTGGGCTGATTCTGGTCTACATGGGTGGGGCGATGGGCATCAACACCTGGTTGATGAAGGGTTTCTTCGACTCGATCCCGAAGGACATCGACGAATCCGCACGGGTGGACGGCGCGACTCACTGGCAGATCTTCTGGATGTTGATCTTCCCACTGGTGCGCCCGATCCTGGCGGTGGTGGGTGTGCTGGCCTTCGTCGGCACGTTCAACGAGTTTGTGTTGGCGCGTGTGATGCTACGTGACACCGAACGCTGGACGTTGATGGTCGGACTGTATAACTTCATCACAGCGGACTTCAACCGAGACTGGGGGAAGTTTGCGGCTGGCGCGTTGATCTCCGGCACCCCGGTTGTAATCCTCTACCTCGCCTTGCAAGATCAAATTGTCGGTGGGCTGACGGTTGGGGCGGTCAAAGGCTGACGTCAACCCTGCACAATCATGACGACAAAACCCGATCTTTTGATCGGGTTTTATGTTGAACAGTATGAGGCTGGTTACAGCCGTTCGACTCTGCTAGGGGCTGACCGTCGCGGTCGGTGTCGGCGTCGATGGGAGCGGCTCCGGCGTGGCTTCGTCCCCGGTATAGTACAACGATGGATCATTGACCGCGAGGAAGTCCGGGTTGGTGATCTGCATCACTAACGGATGATTCGGCCCGTAAGGACAATCCGCCGCTTCGGGGATGAAACCCTCACGCGGTTGGTCTAATTGTGCGGTGGGGTTGAGATAGTTATACACCGCACGCGAGGCATTCGCCGCCAGCGGCAGCGTCTCGGAGAACAGAATAGTCTCCGGCTGATAGAACGCGACCGCCATCACGTAATCACCGCCGGGCGTGAACACGATGCCCGCGTTCGTGTGTGTATCGGCGATCCAACCATGTTTATGCGCGACACGCACATCAGCAGGCACCCCCGCCTTGATGAACGCATCGACAGTGTTATTACTCATCACATGCAGCATATGACGGCATTCTTGCGGGGTAAACGCACCACCGAACTCATCGATGAGCGGCCCGGTTTCGTTGTAGGCACACTGATACATCGCACTCAACAACGTACCGATCTCATCTACCGTCAACTGGTTGGAGGGGTTAGGGTTGGCGCGGCTTTGGTCTGCGGCGGTTATCGGCAGTTCGATAGCACGCGGCGGTGCGGTCGGCTGTACCTCGCTATTCGGTCGGGCATCGTAGGGCGCGGTTAAGAAGGTGTCCTCGAAGCCCAAACGTCGCAAAAAGATCGTCGTCAGTTCCGCACCGCGCAGATATTCCTGGCTGGCGACACCCTCACCGCCAATCACGCTCAGCAGATCATTACTGGTCGTGTTCTGGCTGCAAATCATGGTCTTGGCGATGTCTTCGCCTTCCTGATTGGTCGGGTAGCCGTTAATCGAGGCGTAGTACTCCGCTAGCAGCGCGACCTTGTTAACACTGGTGCCGCTGTAGGCGACCTCGTTGTTATAAGCGATCGCTTCGCCGGTCTGCAAATCCTGGATATACAACGAGGCGAAGCGTCCCCCCTCCGGCACGAAATTAGCATCAAGGAAGGTGTTCCAGATGCGATCACCCAATGCGGCAAACGCCGGGCTGACGGAAACTGCCTCACCACCCGGTACCGACACGACCTCACGGCGGGCGGGGGTCGGTGTCAGTTCCGGCAGTGCGAAGGTCATCTGCGTGATGACCGGCAGCGTAGCAAGATTGCCGGTGTAGTCCAGCAGGTTTTCCGCGACCCAACCAAAGCCGGTCGGCGATTCTGCCAGCCGGAACTGCACCCAGGGCAATTGGGAGTGTGTCGCGGTGATCTCCAACATCTCACCGGGGAACGCCCGGCGCAACACCGTGTACTGCGTTCCAGGGCCATAACGCAGGTTGATCTCACCCTGCACCAAACCTGTCACGCCGGAAGCGGGCGGCTGCGTCGTCGCGGTGACGTCGGGTGCCTGCGGTGTGCCAGCAAACGGCGTGACCTGTACGGCAGTTGCACCCGTTTCAGCCGGGTCATTCGCGGCGGGTGTCTCAGAAACCGGTGTGGGCTGAGGCGTATTCGTCGGCGACACCCCGACCTCAACCGTCGAGAGGGGCAACTGGCGAATATCGCCGCCGTAAAACGTCAACAGATCGCCGAACACCCAGCCGACCGGTTGCAGCGTTTCGCGGTCACCGAGCAACACCCAGGAGATGAATTCATTGCGTCCAAGAGCGGCGTAGCGGGTGCCGCTGGTGATCTCAGCGACCTGTTCGGCGTTGATGTCCGGTCGGGCACGGACATTCGCTTGATTGATGGCTTCGGCTTCGACGCCCGTTCCCTGTCCGGCAGCGACCAGAGCGACAATAGCAGAAGCCAATAGCAGACCTACGATGCCAATACGTTTCATAAATTCGACCCTCAACCCTCACTTACAAAATCGTCGTCATTATAGCACGCGCCCCGGATGGAAAACCCGACGTTTAGCCTATGGCCCCTGCTGGATGGTCGCACGCATGGGAGCCAGCGGCCACTCACCTTCCCAGGTGGCCCCGTAGTGATGCGGTGCGATGTTCGCCAGCCACCACGTCGCCCCGGCGTCGGCATAGTCGTTGATTAGCGCCGGCGACATCCCCGGCCCACCCTTGTAAACAATGTCAAATGGTGTGTCGTCTTTGCGCTCGGTGTGAAGAAAAGCGACCAGGTCTTTGAATGCATTGAGGTTCGCCGCGTCGTCATCGTCGGGCAAAATCGCAAACGCACCATCCCAGCGAGCGGCGCGGCGCATCGGCGCTTTGTTGGGCCAGTTCCCGCCAACCCACACCGGGATGCGTGGTTGCTGCACCGGCCCCGGTTGGAACTGTGCGTCGTTGACATCGTAGTAAGCGCCCATGTGGGTGAACGGCTCCGCTGACCACAGGCCATCGAGGATGGCTAGCCCCTCATCGAGCATGGCACCGCGCACACGGGCGTCAGTTTCTTCGCCCAGGTTGGCCCATTCCATCGGCTTACCGCTGCCGATCCCCGCGCCGAAGATCAACCGCCCGTTTGAGAGATGATCCAGCGAGACGGTTTCACGCGCAAGTTGCCAGGGACGGCGGCGCGGTACGGGCGTAATCATCGCGCCGAAGCGGATATGCTCGGTTTGCATGGCGACCGCCGTCAGCGCAATCCAGGGATCGACGACATCGCCCATTTCCGGTCGCCGGTTGACGTGATCCCAGATGAAAAAGCCATCCCAACCGGCTTGTTCGGCCTCGTAAGCGAGGTCTGCCATGATCTGTGCGTTGCCGAAGCACTTGAAGTTCGGCAGAAAAACACCTTTTTTCACGAACGAAACTCCTTTCATATCAAAAACCCGGCTGTTCACCGGGCTTCGTCGTTATTTTTCTATCACAGCGATGACGCTAATCCGCGCCATTGGCACTCGCCGGATCAGTTTCCGGGTCGATTTCCACGTCTATCGCTGCCAGTTCTTCACTCTGTTTGAGCACGGCGATGCCGACAACCTCATCGCCATCAGCGCAGTTCATCAGAATGACACCCTGCGTGCTGCGACCGGTCTCACGGATGTCGTCAAGTGTCGTGCGGAGTACCGTTCCGGCACGGGTGACCAGCATGATCTCATCCTCTTCTTTAACCGCACGCATGGCGACAATCGGCCCGATGCGCTTGTTACGTTTCAACGTCCGTACACCCAGACCGTAGCGGCCTTGCTGCGGATATTCTTCAATGGGGGTGCGTTTGCCGTAGCCACGCGATGTGACCACCAAAACGTGCGTGTGGTCGGCGTCGATGATGTCCATACCAGCAGAGCGGTCACCATCGGCAAGTTTGATCGCGTTGACCCCGCCGGCCTGCCGCCCCATCGGACGAACATCATTTTCACTAAAGCGGATACTCTGTCCCTGTTCGGAGACGAGCAGAATGTCCTGTGACCCGTTACTGTACTTCACCCAGCCGAGGTAATCACCTTCGTTGAGGTTCATCGCAATTAATCCGCTGGGGCGTACCTCGGCGAACTCTTGCAGATCAACCCGCTTGATGCGCCCGTATTTCGTCACCATGACGAAATACCAGCCTTCTTGCTCAAAGTCGGAAACCGGCAGAATCGCCGTGATTGCCTCGTCCTGTGCAAGCGGCAAAACCGACTGGATCAACGTGCCTTTGTTCGCACGTCCCGATTCAGGGATGCGATAGGCACGCTCGGAGTAGACCTTGCCCTTATCACTGAAGAACAGCACCGTATCTAAGCTGCTAGAATGAAAAATATCACGCAGCACGTCAGCTTCTTTGGTCTGCATGCCGATCACACCCTTACCGCCGCGGCGCTGTGCCCGATACTCACGGGCGGGCACACGCTTGATGTAGCCGTTGGCGCTGAGCGAGATCACCACATCTTCTTCACGGACGAGGTCGGCCTCGTCGAAGTTTGCACTACCGAAGTCGATGTCGGTCTTGCGTGCGTCGCCGTATTGATCGGTGACCTCGGTCACGTCATCACGAATCACACCGAGGATCTTGGTCTTTGAGCCGAGCAGATCTTCCAGATACTCGATCCGCGCTTGCACCTCGTCGTATTCAGTCTGTAGCTTCTGGCTTTCCAGGGCGGCGAGGCGGCGCAGTTGCATATCAAGGATGGCGTTAGACTGTGCTTCGGAGAGTTCAAAGCGTACCATCAATTGTGCGCGGGCGGTGTCCGTATCCGACGCCTGTCGGATAGTCTGGATGACGAGGTCAATGTTGCTAATCGCCTTGAGCAAACCTGAGAGGATATGCAGGCGGGCGCGGCGCTTGTCCAACTCATATTCTGAGCGCCGGACGATGACTTCATAACGATGGTCAATGTAAATCTGCAACATGCGCTTGAGGCTCAGCAGACGCGGTTCACTTTTGACCAACGCCAACATCTGAATACTGAACGTGCTCTGAAGCTGCGTGTATTTATAGAGCTGGTTCATCACGGTCTGCGGGATCGCACCGCGCTTAAGTTCGACCACGAGGCGTAAGCCGTTGCGGTCGGATTCGTCGCGCAGGTCACGCACTGCATCCAGGCGACCATCACGGACAAGGGCGACGATGCGCTCGATGATTGCGGTCTTGCTCACTTGATAGGGGATAGAGGTAAAGACCAGCCGGAAGGTGTCATTGCGCCCTTCTTCGACCACACAGTGCGCTCGCATGGCGACACGGCCCTTACCAGTCGCGTAGGCTTCTTTGAGTTCCTCATTGATGATGACCTGTGCGCCGGTCGGGAAATCCGGGCCTTTGACGAATTCCATCAGTTCATCGACGCTAATGTCATCAAAGCGGTCAACATTGTCGATCAGATACGTGATCGCCGCGTTGAGTTCGGTCAGGTTATGCGGTGGGATGCTGGTCGCCATACCGACTGCGATACCACTTGCACCGTTGAGCAGCAGGTTGGGCAACCGTCCGGGCAGCACGATGGGTTCCATCTGTGTGCCGTCGTAGTTTTCCTGAAAGTCGACAGTATCCATATTGATGTCGGAGAGCATATCTTCCGCCATCGCTTCCAGGCGTGCCTCGGTATAACGCATGGCTGCCGGGCTGTCACCGTCGATGCTGCCGAAGTTCCCTTGTCCATCCACCAGCGGATAGCGCAGCGAGAAACTCTGTGCCATACGCGCCATCGCATCGTAAACCGCACTATCGCCATGCGGGTGATACTTACCAAGCACCTCACCGACGATACGCGCACTCTTTTTGTGGGATGTGTTAGAACGCAGGCCCATGTCGTACATCGCATAGAGGATGCGGCGATGCACGGGTTTCAGGCCATCACGCGCATCTGGAAGCGCACGGCTGACGATGACACTCATCGCATAATCGAGGTAACTGCCGCGCATCTCCTCGTTGATGTCCATCGTGCGGACGTTGCCTATCGGCAGATCCTTATAATCTCCGTTGTCTGTCATAGGTTCGTGTGGTCGCTGCTCATGCGCAGACGACCCTGGCTCCTTTCAACTTTCGCTTCTGCAAACACGCGCACTCCACACAACACAAGGCGTAGGTGATGGCTAGGTTAGCGATCCTGTCACGAATATGGGGTGGGGAAATGGCCTACAAATGCATGAAATTTACCTATACATTTTATACGAATATTATACGCGAAAAGTGGTCAAATTGCGAGTTGGGATACACGCACGTATCCCAAAAGTTAACAGAATATATCCCAAATTTGGGATATATTGGGATATATAAAGGAGATCAAATGTTTGCTTTGCTGTTCATTTGCGCGCTGCTCACCGGTGGCGTTCAGACAGATTGTATAGACCGGGTTCTTGTTCAGAGCACACGAAATGCACTCCAGAATAATCAGTTCGATGAGGCTCGTGCGCTGGCGACGGTTGCCGTTCGCCTTGACCCTGATGACCCGGCACACTACACCCTGCGCGGTCAGGTCAGCCTCGCGCTTTATGAGTGGGATCAGGCGCTGGAAGACTACAACACTGCGCTCAACCGCGATACAACTTACGCCCCGGCTTATTTCCATCGCGGGGTGTTGTATTATTCAATCTTGCAGACCGGCCTCACCACCCGTGAAGCAGCCCTCAGTGACTTTGAAACCTATCTACAAATTGCACCACAAGGCGCTTATGCGCAATCTGCCACACGATATGCGGATTCGATTCGGCGTGAATTGGAGACATTAGAGGACGCGGGGACGTAGAACGCCCCCAACAATGCTAAACGCTGACTTCTTTCGGGATGATTTCATCTAATGCATGGAATAACGGGGGCAGCACCTCGGCGATAAAATGATAGAGTTTCTCCAGATGCAACCCTTCTTTGTGGTAGACGATCTGCGGATAAATGCCCAGCACGCGATCCCAGGGCACATCGATGTGTTCATCACAGAACTCCGAGGAAACGCAGCGTGCCGAGCGGTCAAGCAGTTCAATTGCTCGTAACAACACAGCCATCCGACGATTGTCATTCAGCAATTCTGCAAAGGCATGATCCCCCACAAATGTGAGCGCGGCGCTGGTGGCTTCGTGCATTCGAGAGACGTATCGCACATCGGTATTTGTTCTCATCATTAACAACCTCATTGTTCTTGGGAATCTTTACAATCCTAGCATCAATGAAGCCACCATAGTCTTAAGGCATATATCAAATTCCATATTAACTGTGAATTAATATCAAATGTTGGAGCTGTGCGATTAGCGTGGGCAGATGATTGGTCACCGCATTCCACACCACCGAGAGGTCAATATCGTCGTTCTCTTGATAGATTGTTCCCGGCAAGGCGGTCACGTACTGCCAGTCGATCTGCGCGGATTGTTCCCGCCCCTCGGTCGAAACGTTCAACGCCTCATTGCCGACCAGATCAAGGGCTTTTACCAGCGCAAAAACCAGGCGCGTATCGGAAAACAGGCGCTCCTGCGTTTTTCCCTCGGCAAAGACCAGCGCCGCGTGCGCCGCCTGCGCCATATTTTTGATGTGCTTTAGATCAACCTCATTCATCGCCAATCGCCTTTGGTGCTAGCGGAATAATCAAAAGTTGTTAGAATCGTACTTGGAATAGATTTTAACTAAATTTACGGAGTCAAATATGAAACTTTTCCGAAGGCTTTTATTAATCGGCCTATTCACACTCTCTATAGGCATTATGGCACAGGGGCCGGAACCCGTCCACGATGGTGAGTTAGCCGTCTCCGGCCTCAACGACACGGTAGAAATCTTCTGTGACGAATGGGGTGTGCCACACATCTACGCCAGCAACACCTACGATCTACTGTTCGCACAGGGGTATACTCAGGCACAAGACCGCTGGTGGCAGATGGAGTTCTTCCGGCACACCGCCGCCGGTGAAATCCAGGAACTGACCGGACGCAGCGAAGGTTTAATGGGCACGGATGCCTATCTGCGCACGCTCGGCTTTCGTGAAGTCGCGGAGCGCGAACTAGAAGAAACTTACGACGATGAAACAATTACCATCTTGCAAGCCTTCGCCGATGGCGTCAACGCCTACATCGAAGACAAAGAACCGACGGAACTCGCTTACGAATACGGCCCGCTCGGTTTGACCGGCGTCTCCCCGGAGGTCACCCCCTGGTCACCGGTGGATACGATCATGTGGGGGAAAGTCATGGCGTTGAACCTGGGCGGCAACCAGGGCAGCGAACGCCGCTTCTCTCGCCTGTTCGACACGTTGAGTGTTGAAATGGTCGCGGATTACGCACCGGATTGGCCCTACGACGACAAGCCCACTATTCTACAACCCGAAGACCTGCCCATCATGGATGAGGCACCGCTGACGCAGACGCAATCCGCCAGTCTGGATCGCATCGGTGCGGGCATCACCGGGCTGGATTTTGACTTCATCGGTGGCTTTGAACTCGCCAACGCCGCTTTGCCTTTCGGCTACGGTGATGCTCTCGGCAGCAATAACTGGGTCGTCGATGGTAGCCTGAGCGAAACCGGGATGCCCTTGATGGCAAATGACATGCACCTGGGCATTCAAATGCCGTCCATCTGGTATGAAATCGGCCTGCACTGCCAGCCGGTCGGCGAAGACTGCCCCTATAACGTGACCGGCTTTACCTTCTCACCGTCACCGCTGGTTATCGCCGGACATAACGACGACATCGCCTGGGCACACACCAACGTCAGCCCGGATACACAAGACCTGTACCAGATCCGCGTCAACCCGGAAGACCCGCTGCAATACGAATGGGACGGCGACTGGCGCGATATGACCCTGCGTGAGGAGACGCTCGAATTCGGCAACGACGCTGAGCCGGTAACATTCAACGTGCGCGAAACACACCTCGGCCCCATCATCAACGATAGTCTGGACGGCTTCAACAATGAGAATCCGCTAGCGTTGCGCTGGACGGCACTTGAACCCGGCACATTGATGACCGGTGTCATCCGTCTGAACAGCGCCAGCAACTGGGAAGAGTTCCGCGACGCGCTCACTTTCTGGGATAGCCCTTCGCAGAACGTCATCTATGCCGATACGGAAGGCAACATCGGTTATCAGGTGCCAGGACGCATACCCGTGCGGGCTGGCAACCACCTCGGTGAGCTACCCGTCCCCGGTTGGACAAGTGATTACGAATGGCGCGGCTACATCCCGTTTGACTACCTGCCGCGCATCTGGAACCCGGATCGCGGTTATATTGCGACCGCCAATCAGGTCGTCGTGCCACCGGAGTTCTACGATCAGATCGGCGCGGAAATCGGCGACGAATTCGGCGATGACCCGAACTTCTACCTGCATCAACGCTACGCCTACGGCTATCGTGGGGAGCGTATCAACAATCTACTTGAAGAACTCGCCCCACACAACGCGGCGACATTCCAACAGATTCACGCGGATAACTACGACGGCAGCGCCGAGGAACTGCTGCCCTTCTTCGGTGAACTGACCATCGACGACGACAACCTCGCCGATGTGCGCGACTGGCTGGTCAGTTGGGACTATCAGGCTGATCTAGAAAGCCCACAGGCCGCGCTGTGGTACAACACATGGGTCATCCTGGTCGATAACCTGTATCAAGACCAACTCGGCGACATCGGCGCGAGCGGCTCCGGTAATGAGTGGTGGGCGGCCTATCTGCTGATGCAAGAACCGGAAAACATCTGGTGGGACGACGTCACCACACCAGACATCACCGAAACCCGTGACGACATCCTGCTACGCTCACTCCAGGCCGGTTATGACGCCACCGTCGAAGCCCTGGGTGATGACCGCGACACCTGGCGTTGGGGCGACCTGCACACGACCACGTTCGTCAGCGATCCCCTCGGGCGCAGTGGCATCGGCCCGGTTGAAAATGTGGTCAACCGCGGCCCCTTCCCGACCGCCGGAACATCGAGCGCGGTCAACGCGACCGGCTGGAACGAAGGTTCAGGCGACTTCGGCGTGACATCGGGGCCGTCAGAGCGTGTGGTGTATGACGTCAGCGATTGGAGCCAGAGCCTTTCCATGCACACAACCGGGCAAAGCGGACATCCCGGCAGTGAAAACTATGACGACATGATCGAACCCTGGATCACCGTCGAATACAAACCGATGTTATGGACACGCACACAGGTTGAAGCAGCCGCAGTAGACACACTGATATTGACGCCGGGGGAATAAAAAGCACAACAGGCGTTTTCGGGGCGGTCTGGTGACCGCCCCATTTAGACAGAGATCAATTGAGTTTGAGTATTCACTAGCCGATGCGACCGGTCGCCAGTAGTAAGGCAATCCCCAGCACAGCGACGTTCATAAAAAGAAAGATCGAAATAAACATGCGCTCGACCGGGGTCATTCCCAGGAACAACGCACCGCGCCCACTATCAGAAGCCTCGGTTACAAAGACCTCTTCATCATCTTCAAAGCCACTGTACTCGTCGTCGTCGTCAATCGTCCTGCGCAGATCATCAAAATCGTTACTCATCGTACACCCCACAACCAAACACTAGTTTACGCGCTGCAAAATATGAACATTACCGTTCATGTTCTATAACACGGCAAATGACTTACCGATGTGCAATTATCAGAACGTTTATCCTCTTAAATATGAGTATACACCAACTTTGACCACACAAAGTTAAAACCTGGCGAAAACACGACGATTCCAGCGCGATCTAGGAAAAAAGCACTATATACGTCAACTGGCACGCTTCCACACCCCATCAACCAGACGGAATGTGACCATCACTTCGCTTGCGGCATCCGCTTGACCGATGCTCGCATTTACGTTGAATTGCGCTTCACCAGTCGGTGACGGCGCAGTCGGGGTCACACTCGTCACCTGGATCGGCTCGACGGGCTGCGGCTGGTTGAGCCGAGCGTACATGGCATCGGTGACGACCTGGTCACGGGTATCGTAAAGCTCAAGTACGGCGTTGGTGTTCTGCGCTGCGATCAACGCGCCTTCACGTTCCAAGCGCCATTGAAAAAAATCACGCCAGTTGAGATTGACCTGATCTAATGGCAGACCTCCCACCTGACTTAACGCGCTGATACGCGGATCGGTCTGCAAAGTTCGCAACAACTGAGAGAGCGCATCCGGGCCATAATTTTGTATCAGACTCTCAACTAAGTCCGCGCCGGTATTGGCCTGCAAAAAGCGCCCGACCATCCACGACGGGATCGCGGTGTTGATGAAATAATCCGCCGCCGTATTCGGTGCAACTGTCGGGAAGCCCGCCGCGTACATGGTCAAACGTTCGGCAACGAGGGTGGCCGCTGCGGAGCGCAGCGCCGGTGAGAAGGGCATATCCGTGCGCATCCGGTCGGTATAAGGGGACAGCACCTCAAGCCGCCAGATCGCGCTATCTGACCATTGGATGCGGCTGTTCAAGTCTTCGGTTTCAATATCGACGGTAATCTGCGGCAACCCGGCACAGTCAATGGTTTCACAGGCGGTCGTTATCCAGCCGTCGATTTGCTGCGCCAGCGGTTCTGCTAACGGTTGGTCAAATTCGTTGTAGCGCAGCAGTACGCGGTCAGTTTCGATGGTCGTCGACTCTCCCCAGAAAGTCGTATCTTGCGGGACGTGATACCACTGCCACACATCCGCCAAACCGTCTTCGTCGGTGTCCTGTTCAAAGCGATAGTAAAACCACAGCCTTGTATACGGCACACCGCTCTCAATTTCCTGTACTTCGACCCGTGCGCGTGGGTCGTCAATCGTCACATCAAGGATGTTGCCGGTCAGTTGGAAGTTCGGGTTTTCCCGAAGGCGCTGCTCGTAATCCTCAAACGTGGCTTGTTGTACGTCCAACCACGCATCGGAGCCTTCCCATTGGTATTGCAAAAAAGCACTTCTATCACTGATGCGCAACGCCGCCACCTCGGATTCGACCGTATCACGCAAGATGCGCTCAATTTCCGCATCGACTTCGTTCAACCGGTCATAGATGAGGTAACCGACCACAGCAACCGCACCCAACAGAATACCAACCAGGATCAACAGACGCAGCAGCGCCCCACGCCGGGCGCGTTTGCGGTTGGGGTCTTCTCCGCTGCCTTTGATGCTGCGCTGATCGGACTCGATTTCCCAATCAAGACGAATACCCATCGATTACTCCTGTTTACAAACACGAAGGACGTGACTGCCCCACGTCCCGCCCCAAGCATAGCGACAAGTAAGCTATCGTTCAATGCCAGAAGCGTTTACCCCAACGCGACATCCCCGGCCAGCACGCGCACACGCTCCCCGGTTGCCGTGCGGACGAACAACGCGCCTTCGCGGTCTACGGCCTCAGCGATACCGCTCACCTCACCGATGGTCACCCGCTGCCCGATGGTTTCTAACCGCGCTTTCCACGTATCGAAGATCTCCGGCGTTCCCAATCGCAGCGCCCAATGGTCGATGTGCCGTAGCAGCAGCGCGATCGCTTCTGTCCGGTCGATGGGATGTCCTAACGCCGGTTCAATGCTAATGGCGGTTTCCTCGACTTCCGTACCGCTGAAATCCACGCGCACGTTAACACCTATGCCGAGCGTGACCCCCCGCAGCTTGCCGCCATCCCATTCGGCCTCTGGCAGCACCCCGCTGACCTTGCGCCCCTGCAAGCGCACGTCATTAGGCCACTTGATCGTCACGGCATCCGCGCCGAGGTTGCCCAACATATCGTAGATCGAGAGCGCCCCCAACATCGTCACCTGATGCAACACCTTGACCGGTGGGCGCAGAATCACCGAGAGCGCCAGCGCCACCCCCGGCGGTGTATACCAGAAACGCCCGTGCCGTCCGCGTCCTTTGCGCTGCTCATCCGCGATGACGACCGCCCCGGCCTCGGCACCCTCACGTAGCCATTGCAAGGCGAGGTCTTGTGTACTTTCCACGGACGGATAAAAGCGTACCGGACGATCTGGCAATTCATTCTCAAGGTTTGCTTTTGAAAGTGACATAGCAATTCTCAATCGCTCTTGTGACGGTCAATATCGTTCTCTATAATTAATCTAACGTAAGTTCAATTCAGACCAACCCGTCCAAAAATAAACAACCAGAAGGATCATTTTATGACAACTAACGGCAAACATGAACCCGTCATCCTCAGCAGCGCCCGCACCCCACAGGGGAAGTTCCTCGGTGCGTTGAGCAGTGCCACCGCCGCCGAACTCGGTCAGGTCGCCGTGAAAGCCGCCGTCGAACGCAGCGGTGTTGACGCCGGTGACATCAACGAAGTGCTGCTCGGCAACGTGGTCAGCGCGGGTACCGGGCAGGCGCTCCCCCGGCAGATCAGCATCGGCGCAGGCATCCCCGACCATGTCGGCGGGATTACCATCAACAAGGTCTGCGGCAGCGGCTTAAAAAGTGTGATGACCGCCGCCAGTTACATCAAGGCCGGGGATGGTGACCTGTTCCTCGCCGGTGGTGTGGAAAGCATGAGCAGCGCCCCCTACCTGAACGATTCCGTACGCACGGGTAACAAGTTCGGCGCGGTGCAGATGCGCGACTCGCTACAAAACGACGGCCTGTGGTGCAGCATCATGGATTGGGGCATGGGCAACGCCGCAGAGTTCATCGGCAAGCAACTTGAGGTCACCCGCGAGGAGATGGACGAGTTCGCCTACAACAGCCACATGAAAGCGACAAAGGCGACCAAAGAAGGCAAGTTCAAGACCGAGATCGTCCCGGTGACGATTAAAACACGCAAGGGCGAGGTCATCATCGACACCGACGAGCCAATCCGCGCTAGCACGACGGTTGAAGCACTCGCAGGTCTGCGCCCGGCCTTCGAGCAAGACGGTCAGGTCACCGCCGGCAACGCCCCCGGCATGAACGACGGTGCCGCCGCGCTGGTCATCGCCAGCCGAGAGTACGCCGACGCACACGGTCACCAGCCGGTCGCACGGATTGTCGGTTATGGGCAGGCCGCCGTTGACCCGCAGTGGATCTTCTACGCACCGGTGAAGGCGATTCCAGTCGCGTTGGAACGCGCAGGGTGGACAGTTGATGACGTCGATCTGTTCGAGATCAACGAGGCGTTCGCCGCGCAGGTGCTCGCCGATATGCGCGGCCTCGAACGTGACGGTCACACCATCCCGATGGAAAAGATCAACGTGCATGGTGGTGCGATTGCGCTAGGGCATCCGTTGGGGGCGAGCGGTGCGCGAGTGCTGGTCACGCTGCTGCACGCGCTGCAAGATCGGGGACTGAAGCGCGGCCTCGCTGCGCTGTGCCTGGGCGGTGGCGAAGCCGTCGCCCTCGCCGTCGAAATGGAATAGCGACACCCCACCGCCGGGATTAACCCTCCCGGCGGTTACGTCTTCCCCGACGTGATGGCCTGACGTGCAATTTTATCGACCCGTTCGGGGATGAGCAACTTAATCACCGGTAGCAGATGACTGCGCAAGCTCCCGATGATGACGTCACGCTTGCGCTGCTGCATCGCATTGACCATGATCGCGGCACATTCTTCGGCGGTCATCACCTCGGCTTCGTTGCTCAGGTGGCTCTCGCCGCGTGGCGTGCCATCCGCGCCCAGCGCGTTATAACGCACCTCGGACTGCACATAACCCGGACTGACCACCAGCACATCCACGCCGGTGTCCATCAACTCAATGCGTAGGCTATCGAAGAACCCCTGCATCGCGTGTTTGCTGGCGGCGTAAGCACTGCGGGTCGGCACACCGGTTTTACCCGTCATGCTGGAAACAGCGACGACCAACCCTTGCGACTGTTTCAGATAGGGCAGCGCGTAGTACGTACAGTTGACGCTGCCGAAGTAGTTCACATCCATGATCTTGTGGAACATCGAAAGGTCGGTAATATCCTCAAACAACGCCGTCATAGAGATGCCAGCGTTGTTGACCAATACATCGATCCGACCGAATTTTTCCACCGCACGCTCGATCAGGTTCTCACAGGCAGATTCGTCGGTGACATCCGTCGGGACGACCAGTGTGTCGGCGAACTGCTCCGCGAGGGCTTGCAGCTTCGTCTCACGTCGGGCGGCAAGCACCAGCTTCGCCCCCATCCGACCGAGATGCACGGCTAACGCTTCACCAATCCCCGACGATGCACCGGTGATGACGACAACTTTACCCCTCATGCGTTGACCTCATGAACGAACTCACGTAAAAGTGTGTTGAACCGTTCGGGCTGCTCCCATTGGGGGGCATGCCCGGCATCGGCGATAGTCTGTACTTTACCGCGCCAGAGCGTGGGCATCTCGAGCGTTTCGAGGTACGTCCCGCTGACGAGTTGTTCTTCTTCGCCATGAAGCACCATCAGTGGGCGCTTCATCGTGCGTACCACTTCGATTTCGTTCTTAAAACGTCCTTCGGCGACACTCGCGCCTAGTCCAAGCCGTGCCTTGCCGTAGGCGCGCTGCACACCACTGATAAACGCCGGAGGTGGCGTTACGCCCGGTTTGAAAAACGCAGTTGCGAATGCGGTCGCTTCCTCGTCGGAAAGCTGCTCGTTGAATAACACCGCGTTCGTCGGCGTGGGCAGAAACGCATCTTCCATCACCGGTGGCTTGCCCAACGGCGGCGTCCCGAAGATCGCAAAGCCCTTCGCTTGTGGTAAAGTCTCCACACCTTCTAGCAAAATGTGACCGCCCAGGCTCCAACCGACGAAGACCGCATCGGTGGCATTCATCGCGTCGGCAACTGCGGCGACGACCTGCGCATAACCCGGCAGCGAGTAATGCGCCAGATCATCGCTATCGTTGGACTCGCCATGCCCCGGCAAGTCCAGCCCGATGAGACGCATCTCCTGCGCGAGATCGCTCTCGAACTGCTTCTCAAATGCCGCCGATGATGCTGAATTGCCATGCACAAACACAACCGCCGGGCCGCTTTCCCCGGCAGAACGCACCGCGATCGGCAAACCGTTCACGTCAATTTTTTGCATAAGTCACCTCAACTTTTTGCTCTATCTTAACCCGCTTATGAAGGAAAATCGACACATTCACAGAAAGCGGATCGCACTAATCCGCCGGTGACCTATACGCTATCTCCGTTAGTGGATGTGCATTATCAGGGAAACCCGTAGATAACCGGCTAAAGTCCGTTGGATCGTACCAACCGATAACGATAGGATAGGTGCCGGCCTCAGTCGCTTCAACGAAGCGTATGGTATGTTCAGAACGATAAAGCTCGTCCGCACGCCAGTAAACGGTCGGCAGGTACGGCGGGGCGTCGCCCTGCCCTATGATCGCGCCCGTTTCGTCAACCACCTGTACAAAAACGCGCAGGTCAGTTGGTGGGGTTGCCAACCCTTCCCAAAGCAAGACGAGCCGCGTTCCATCCAATTGATAACCGCGCAGCACGACCAGATCACCAAAGGCCACATCATCGACGTTTGTATAGGCCCCCTCGTCGATAGATGGATCGCCGACAAACGCGCCACCGTCCAGGACAATGCTGAGTGGTTGCCCGTCCGTATCTGTCGCCGGCAAGTTTTCGCCTGTCTCACGATCCCACCAGCCGACCTGTAATCGTAGCGGTGTGCGCCCGATTTCCTCTTCGATAGGGACATCATATTCACCCTTGTAGATCGCGTCCGGCTCCCAGGTTGAAGTACGCAGACGCCCACCACCAGGGAATGTATCCACCTTACCGATGACATTACCCGCCTCATCGATCAAGTGGATAAAGAGGCTGTAATCTGTTTGTGTGGCGCGATGCGTATGCCAGTAGAGCGTCATCGGGACGAGATCTCCCGGTGTGTAGCGTGCGTCCGGCGTCTGGTAGGCAACCAGTGTCATGTCACCATAGGTCGCGTAAACCGGGCGGGCATCTACGGGCGGCCCAGCGGTAGGTTGTGGCAGCGCATACACCGGCATAATCGACACGAACGGCACCAGAAAGGCGAAAGTCGCCAGCGCGCCGACACCGGCGAATGCCAACGATGATGAATGTATACGCAACCCACGCAGACCCGTCTGCCAACCGATAGCCAGCAACGGACTCGTCGCTGCCACAAACGGAAACAACAATCGTCCTTGTGAAGCGTAGGTCTGCGCCGTCCAACTAATTAAGCTGATGCTCCCGATGACGAATATAGTGCATAAGGCGACCACCGCCGCTAACGCAAACGGACGGCTCCCGGCCTTTAAGCGCCACAAATAAATCGCAACACCGACCGCAGCCAACACCGAAAGTGCATCCATAATGGTATAGAAGACATCGACTGTTAATACGTTGACCGCGCCGAACAATCCCCAATAGGCGATGCGAAAGCCCTCGAACTCTTGCAGCAGTGTTTCGAGTGTAAAGCCCCCCTCGCGTGGCCCAGCGACGGCGACCATCGTCGCTGTGCCGAATAACTCACCGTACAGGTTGAGGTTACGCAGATACCACCAACCGGCGATTAGTCCCCAGGCAATCACCATCAACGTACCCAGAACGAACAATCCGCGCACATCACGACGGCGATACGTGACCCACAAACCACAGGCTGCGACCACTGGCACCAGCACCAGCCCGCTGAGTTTGCTCAAAGTGGCAAACGCGATAAGCAGCGCGAGTAGCACACTCCGGCGTGTATCAAAACCGTCACACAGGGTATACAGCATCAGGTAGATAGCAAGGCTGTTCAGCGCGGTGACCAGATTGTCGTTGTTAACCGAGGTCGCAATGAAGATAAACATCGGGTTAAAAGCTGTGATCCCCGCCGCCAATAGCGGGACGACCGTGCCGGGTGCGATCAACCGGGCACTCAAATAAACCGCGCTGATCGTCACCAGACCCAGCAAGACACTGAAGATACGCCCTGCGTAAACAGCCGAGGCCGCGCCCTCCGGCGGCACGGGAAGCGAATCGTGGACGATCATATTTTTGTTATCGACGATGCCCGGTACACCGAGCTTGGCGTGTGGGTTGTGATAACGCAGCGTTTCAATATCGTCCAGGTTGAAGGGCAACGTCAGCGCGGTGAGTAACGCATAGTAGAGAGGGGGTTGGCTGCCTTCCTGCGCCCAGGGCGTCGATGGACCATCCGCGTCTTGTACAGGCAGTTCACCAGTTTCTCGAATGACTTCGACCATGCCGAAGTGCCAGATTTCATCCGACGCCTCGAAGATCGGTGTGGCGAAGCTGTAAATCGTGCTTATCAGTACAAAACCGACCAGCACGATGAGCAAGTCTAATGGTGGATAGAATTGACGTCTGAAACGCATAACCAGCGTGCCTTATGTTGTACAGATAGAGCGCAACATATTGTGCCAGCCGGTGAACGCAGCGTCAATCTATTAAACGATGGCTACCTCGGCAGCTTTTTCTCCGCGTTTTCGACCAACGGCTGCGACTCGTCTTTCGCACTGCTAAACATCGACCGGGCGTTTTCAATGTAACTCAGTGATTGATGACGGAAATACGTGTTGTAGAGTTCGGCATAGTGCCCATCCTGCGTCATCAGTGAGTCGTGGTCGCCTTCTTCGAGGATGACTCCCTCACGCAACACGACGATGCGATCAGCATTGCGAATCGTACTCAGACGATGTGCGATCAAGATAGACGTAGACTGCTGCAAGATCAAATCAAGCGCCTCTTGAATCTGTGTTTCGGTAAAGGGATCAATGCTCGCGGTCGCCTCATCGAGGATGAAGATCGCCGGTTTTTGCAGCAACACACGCATCAGGCTTACGAGTTGGCGCTGTCCCATACTCAAGCGTGCGCCGCGTTCGCCGACGTCAGTGTTCAGACCTTCGGGCAGTGTTTCCAGCCACTCACCTTCACCGACGCTGTAAGCCACCTCATGAATCTCGGCGTCAGTCGCATCTGTACGCCCGTAACGGATGTTGTCGCGCACGGTACCACTGAACAAAAATGGTTGCTGCGGCACAATCCCTAACCGTTGCCGGTAACTCTGTATGTCGAACGAACGAATATCCCGCCCGTCGATCAAAATCTCGCCTTGCTGAAACTCATAGAAGCGTGTAATCAACTTGGCGATGGTGCTTTTACCAGCACCCGTATGCCCGACGAACGCGATGTCCTCACCGGGCTGGATGGTCAGATCGAAGTTCTCCATAATCGGCTGACCGGGCTTGTAAGCGAACGTTACATTGCGCAGTTCGATCTTCCCGTTCAACTCACCGGCAGGGCCGTCGGCGGTCTGTTTGATCGTATTCTCAGCGTCGATCAAAGCGAAAATACGTTCGGTGGCGCTTAACGCCTGCTGGAACTGGCTCCACACCGCCGAAAGGTTAATCAACGGGAACCAGAAGCGATCTACCCCCTGTATGAACAAGAACCACGACCCCAGCGCGATCACCTCAGCCGTCACCAGATTGGCACCAGCATACAACACAATCGCAATCGCAAGGCCAGCAAGGATGTTCAACACCGGGAAGATCAACGCGAGGATGAAACCACGCTTCATGTTGATGCCATACGACCGCTGGTTGATGTCCAAAAACTCGTCGTAGATCATGGCTTCTTTGCGGAAGTTCTTCGCCACGCTGATCCCCGTGACCGATTCCTGGATGGTGTCGTTGACCATCGCCATCGCCCGTGAACCCTGCCGGGTGACGGAGCGTGCCAGCTTACGAAAACCAATCGCCGCCCCGACGATCATCGGCAGTGTGAGGAACAGGATAATGGTTAGTTCGACTGAACGGCTGAGCAGCACGAAAAAAAGGATCGCCACCTGGAACATCTGCGAGAACACATCACTGACCAGCAGCACCACATCACCGAACTCCTGAGTATCACTGGTGATGCGACTGACGATCTTGCCGGATTTGTTGGTGTCATAAAACGCGAGGTCGCGCTCAACGGCAGCGGAGAAGGCGTCCTTACGCAGTTCTGCGACCACATTACCGATGACGATGCTCATCATCAGACGGCGTACCCAGTTCGCCGCGTATTGCACCACCGCAGCGACCAACAACGCGCCGACCAACAACCACAACAGATTTTCGTTCGGGTTGATCTGCACATCGCCGTAGCGCGCTTCCAATGGAATCAGACTCGTTACGGCTTCGTTCGCCAGCAGATCAACACCGACCGCGATGAAGATCGGCGGCAATGCCGCGACCACCGCCGTGACGAAAAAACCGGAAACGATCAGCAATAGCCGACCAGGATACTGCCCGAAATAACTCGCAATTCGTTTAAACAGATAGTCATCGCCATATTGACGGTCGTAACTATCCTCTTCTAACCCACCGAAAATGGCAGCCATATAACCCCCTAAGCCGTTCGCTTATCAGTTGTTTCATACCGGGCAAAGATGCGTCGGTACGCATCCGATGATTGCAGCAGCCCCTCATGGCTGCCCTGTGCGACCACCGTCCCGTTACGCAACACAACGATGTGGTCGGCCCAGCGAATCTGTGACAATCGATGCGTAATCAAGATCGTGGTGCGACCTTCGGCAGCAGACCAGATCGCCTGTTGAATCTTGTCCTCGGTGGCGCTGTCAATCGCGCTGGTGCTGTCATCGAGGATGAGAATCGGCGGGTTCGTCAGGAACGCTCGTGCGATGGCGAGTCGTTGGCGCTGCCCACCGCTGAGCGTCACCCCACGCTGCCCGATGACCGTGTCGTAGCCTTCGGGGAAGTCCTGGATGAAGTCGTGTGCCTGGGCTTTCTTCGCGGCTTCGATGACGGCTTCGCGGCTGGCCTCCTGGTCACCGAACGCGATGTTATCCGCGATCGAGCGGCTGAACAGGAAAATATCCTGCTCGATAATGCTGATCTGCGAGCGCAGCGATGCCAGATCCCAGTCACGCACATCAACACCATCCACAGTCACGCGGCCTTTGTCGGTGTCATAGGTACGGTTCATCAACTTGGTGATGGTGCTTTTACCCGCGCCCGTCTGCCCGACGACGGCGACCGTCTGCCCCGGCTCGACGTTAAAGGAGACATCGTGTAAGACGTCCTTATCATCCTCACCGGTGTAACTGAAACTGACATTTTCAAACACGATGCGACCTTCGACCGCCTCATCGTGCCCCTCAAGGTTGCGGTCAAGATCGGTGCGCTCGTTGATGATACTTAAAATACGTCCGGCGCTGGCATACCCAAGCGCCAACCGGGAAAGTGAGTTCAGCGAGGTGAACACTGGGAAGCCAAATAGCTGGATCAACCCCATAAACGCGACGATAGCACCGATCTGGATCTCACCGGCCTGATACAAAAAAGCCGAATGGATGAAGCCGAACACAATCGCCAACCCCAACAGCAAATATGATAAGTAACGCGCCTCGATCCGCCCTTGCCGGACGAACTGATTGCGCACTTCGTCCGCAAGTTGGTTGAACCGCTCGGATTCAGCCTCTTCTTGTGCCGTTCCCTTGACGACCTGAAGCCCATCGAGTGCCTCAGCCAACCGAGAATTCATCCGCCCGAAGCTCGCTCGAACTTTCTGCGCGACCGGGTGCACCTGCTGTATAAAAAAGTATTGCACAATGATATGCAAGGTCACGAACGTCAGCGGTACTAAAATCAACTGTGGATGGATCAACGGCGCGGCAAGCACGGGCATCACCAGGAACATGCCGGAGCCAACCAGCAAATTCGCACCGGGATTCATCATCAGGTTGACTTCGCGCACATCGTTGGTGACTCGCGCCATAATTTCCCCGACCGGGTAAAAGTCGTGGAAGGTCATACTTTTGCCCAGTAGCGACCCGTAAAGCTCGTCACGGATGTCACGCTCAAGCCGCTGCCCGAACGTTTCCGCAGAAAAATTGCGAATCAACTGCACAACCGCACGCAAAAGCTGCGCCCCGATAATCGCCAGCGCCATCGTACCGACGACTGCGAGACCACCGCCGCCAGGCTCTGCAAGGGCGTTAAACGCTTCACCGATAAAATTAGGCACTGCCGCCGCTAACGCAGCGTTCGTAAATGCCCCGGTGAACAACCCGAAGATAAAGATCTTATGACGAAAGACATGCGACAAAATAAAACCGCGTGTCGAACGATGATCGGTATCATAGGTTTGTTTGGCAACAAATTCGACCGACATAACTGTCTGCCCTTCTGGAGAATGCACCATCTACCAATCGTAATCAAAGTCACAAAAAGCGTTAAGTCCAATGATAGTAAATGGACTTAACGCAATATATTTCCACAAAATAATCAGGCTCTTTGGGATTTCGCGTGGTAGCTCCCCAAAATCCACAAAATTGTGCAGAAACAACGCCAGATATGGGCCAGAATCCATCGAAATACATCATATCTATTGAAGAACGTATGTTCACCACGCAAGATCCTGAAGAACCAATAATCAAACAAGGGGGGACTTAAACAAGCGTTTTTGAAATTTATTTAAATACATCTTCACCAGTATAGCGGTAGAACCGGGCGCTGTCGGTGAGTTTTCACGATGTTTTCATCATTGCGATACCGTAATACTTACGGGCAGCAGCGCGATGTCGTCTTCGAGCACGGTTTCGCCGCTGCTAACCGGCAATGTCTGTAACTGACCGGCATTGTCGAACGTGTACAGCCGTAACCATAATGTGTATTCTCCGGCAACCATGTCATCCGGCAAGCGCACCGCCCGATTATCGAGGACGGTCGTCCATTCGGACGGCAGAAATCCCCACCGTAGCAGACTATCCTCACCTTGAACAATTACCTGCCCTTCCGGTGTCGTCACGAAGAACGCCACTTGATACCGTCCGGCACTTGCAGCCAGCGCCCGCCAGTGGAACGTCACCGGCAGCGCCGCGCCCGGCTCGTAAGTGTCCCCGGCTGGCATGGTCAAGCCGTCCAGCGCCAGCACATCGCCGAATTGAATTTCGGTTATCTGTGCCGGTGCTGGCTGCACTACCGGATCAGGCGCGAGCGTCGTATCGAATTCCAACAGGCGCACTTCCGGGTCAACCGGCTCCGTGTTGACCGTGCGGATCGGGTAATAGTAGACGGTCAACGCCCGTTCCAGCGGACGCAACCCCCGCTCAAAGAACGGACTGGTGTCCATCAGCAACCATAGACGTTCACGCCCGGAAGCTAACACCTGAATCAAACGCGGCAGATCGTCTTCGAGCAGCGTGGGCAGATTAGCAAGCGAAACATCGATCACTTCACCCGGCGCGGCGATTTCCCCCGGTGACTGCGGCAGTGTAATGAGACGTGCATGGTCAAACGTGCCGTAGTTGAGAAAGAACTCGTGATAACGCGGTGTGTTGAGCAGCACAACGTCATTTTCACGTTCTAGCGCGTCGATTTGCTCATGAATCTGGTAAAGCACATCATCACGCCCCAGATATGCCGGGTCGTGATAGATCGCACGCAGTCCCCAAATTATCACACCGATGGTCAAGACGGGCAGCAGGACGAGCAATGCAGGACGAATCATAGGTGGGATGCGTCGTGCTGTAAATAGGACAATCGCCGCTAGCAGCGTGATACCACCGAACAAAACAGACCATTCGGGGACATCCACCCGTACCCAGGCAAATGCAGGTGATTGTGTGGAAAGCAGTTCGACCGCGAGCACCGGACGCAGCCAACGCAGGCTATTGAGTGCCGGATTCCATTCACTTAAACCAGCGGCCTCCGGTGGCATCACCGTAGCGAGATCGTACCACCAGATCGAAGCGCCGCTGAACTGCCACCACACACCATAGACCACCAACAGCAGCACCGCACCGCCCGCCCACCAGCGAAAAGGCCGGTGTAGCACCATGTCTAGCACCGGCAACGCCGGGATAAGCATAAACGGGATCACGGGGATGAGAAAACGACTGGGCCACATGGGGCCACCAAACCAGAAGCGTCCGGTCGTGATGGCATGGGCAAACGCGAAACCCAGCACGGCAAATACCATCACCCACACATAACGCCGGTCGCCACGTCTCAACAGCATAAACGCACCAGGGATGGCTAAAAGTAGCACCGGCGAAGTCCCCCAGATGCTGCCGCCGACACTGAACACATAGGTATGAAAAGAGACTTGGAAAAAATCGGTCTGTAGCTGGTAGCTCCCGATAATTGAAATAGGCTCCGGGATGAGCCGTGCGACAATATCCGTATAAGCCATCACCGCAGCGGCGACGATCACGACCACCAGCAGGCCATCTAACAGGCGACCAAGACGCGGTTCATCGCGTGACGGTACAATAATCCAGATCAGCGCAGTGAGTAAAAACACGGACTGCTCTTTCATCAGCACAGCGCCGATCAGCCCCATGCCGATGACGACAATGTAGCGGTAGCGACGCTGCCGCACCTGCTCCAGAGCATAGGCACTTAGCAACACAAAGAACAGCATAAGGGGTTCGCGTAGCACGGTACGCGAATAAGGCCATAGCAGCGTCCCCGTGCAAAGCAGCAGCGCCCCGGCGACAGCCACACGTTCATCGTAACCCAGCAGCAACACATAGCGGAACATCAAGACACCGATTGCCCCGACCGCCACCACGTTGAGTAAGAAAATGCTGTGTATGGTCCCGACATCGGGTAGAAACCGCGCCAGCCAATAAAACGGCACGGTCGCCAGATTAACGCCAATTTCAAACGGGAGATCGGGTAGAGGGTATCGTGCCGACGGATCGGACGCGACCGGTTCGTAAATATCCCATACGTACCATAAAGATTCGTCGTAAAGTGTATCACCGAAGCGCGATAAGCTCGTCGTTACGTCGATTGTCTGAAGCTCATCATTGACGAAAATACGACCGTTGTAGGTCAGCATCAAAAAGCTACATATGCCAAAAAACAACGCCGCCATAAGCAGGCGGCGGTGTGAGTAGGTCTCTTGCACATTACCCTCGTCGTTATTGTTCTTTCTTCGCGGAGCCGTTCTCCCCCATCGGATTGTGTTCACCACCGCCGGTTAAGCGATTGCGCACACCGATCAACCCTTTGAGTACTTTCTGGCTCACGTTGAGACTGTCAAGATTTTCCAGCCCAACTTCATAAGTTGCCGCACCTTGCCAGATTTTACCATCACGAACCTGCATTGTCGCCATTGCGATCAACGTTTCGCCGTACATTTTTTTCTCGCCGAGGTCTTGGAAGGCGTCCGCCGCCTGGCGATAACAGTTATAGGCCTGTTCTTTGTCACCAAGTTCTTTGTAAACACCGCCCATGTTGCCCATCAGCTTGGCAATGCGCAGTTGATCGTCGTGTTCTTGGAGGGTGCGCAGGGCTGCCTGCATGACTTCGAGTGCTTGCTGGTTTTCGCCCAACGCACGATGGACGAGACCAATGTTGGTCTGCATTTCAGCGACCATCTCCGGTTGGTTTTCCGCTTCGTAGGCTTCCATCGCCTGCTGGAAGATCCGGGCCGACGCTTCGTAGTCGCGCTGATCGTAGAGCTTCACGCCCTGTTCCTGGAGTTCTTGAGCTTTTGCCAACGCAAATATCCCCTCATCTACTCTTTACAGTTCTTTACAGTGAATTACCTAACTATTGTAATGCCTCAATTCTGTTATAAGCATTAAGCTATCAATTCCATCCACTATCACATCGTAATATCGAGGATACTCGCGCCAACCTCGCGCAGCCGGTCAGACGGCATCTGGCTGAACATCAACGCGATGTGGATGAAGCCGATATTCGTCGGGTTAGACGCAAATTCACGCACATCTTCAGGGAGGTCAGCGAAATGTTTCCAATTTTCGCGCATCGCCAGCAACTCGCCGATTTGCCCGTTCGTCTCCTGAAAATAGCCGATGTTCTTATCGACGCCGCCTGCCAACACGGAAAGCTCGTGCATTGGCGGGGCGACTTCGCCCATCTCGTAAGCCTGCAGGCGTTCTGTAGAGATGGCGCTGGTCTCCGCGAGGGCTTCCAGAGTAATCCCGGCCTCCTCGCGTGCCTGTCGCAGTTTCGCGCCGACCATCCGGTTACGCAAACGGATGTATTCCGGCTGCATGGTTTCTTTATCCGCACGAGAGGCTTTCAGCGTCTCCGCACCGTAAAAATGGCTGATCGGCACATCAAGGTAATACGCCAACAGTTCGAGCTGTGGCAAACTCGGCGCTTCGTCACCATATTCCCATGCCTCGATTTGTGAGGGATTCACCCGTAGCAGACGCGCACAATCTTCGATAGTGCGTGCCACCGCCTGACGCGCATCTCGTAGCAGCACACCGAGCATCTTAGCACGGATGCGATACGACTCTTCAAAGTCATAGGAGGTTTCTTCGGCTTGTTGTGTCGCTTTCTGCTTGGCCTTACGCGCTTTCATCTTGGCAGAGATGTCGTCAAAACTCATGATTAATCCTTACTTGGGACACGGTGAGACACTTATCCTCGATTATACGGGTAGCCCTATCCGCTGGCAACTTCGTGTTAGAAAACACCGACATTTCGACGTAATTTCTTTCATATACATTTGTTTGCGCTATTATAATATATAAAAATGGTTAACTTGAGAATAAAATGACCGACCAAAAAACATCAAGCACCGCACGAGAGAATCTTTCGCTCTCCGTAGAACACATTCAAAAAATTCACACGGCGACGATTGACCTGGCGCGATTACCGGATTTACCCACATTAGAACGCGAAATGACCACTCGCCTTGCAGACCTCATCGACGATAGGCGGGTGCTACTGCTCTCACACGAGGCTAGCAACAACGCATTTTCTTTTACACACGTTTCCTCAGAACTTGATGCGGCGCGGCAAAAGCAACTCAAAAATACCCCGGTCAACACACAGGATGAGGATCCAATCCTGCAAGCGTGGCTGGATGGTGACTCTTATCTGCTGGCGGCAACAGCCGAAGCGCCCCAATCAAACGCGGCTAAACTGATCGCGATGGTAGGCTTTGAACAGTTCTATGGCGTGTCGCTGCAAGCGGATGACACCTTATTAGGTGTACTGGTGGTCGAAATCTCCGAAGAGAAGCCCTTCACCAACGAAGACCGCCGGTTTATCGACGTATTTACCGAAAGTGCCCAGGTCATGTGGCAGAACGCCCGGCAGCATCAAAATGCCGTACAAAATCTGGCAGATAAGATGCGCGAGATGGGGATGCTGCAACAGATCGACCGCGAACTCAACGAAACCATTGCGCTGAACACCGTCTTTAGCATGACCCTGGACTGGGCGTTGCGCTTCACCAATGCCAACTCTGCGACGGTCGCCCTCTATGATGAGGAAACGGACACCCTGCGCACGGCCTCTAACTATGGCTACATGATGAGCGATACGGAGATCGAAGCGATTCGCAGCCAGCACGACAACACGATTGTGCATCGTGTCGCCCGTTCCAGTCGGCTTGAAGTCGTCCCGGATGTCATGCTCGACAAAGATTATGCCTGGGTGTCGCAGGGCATCCGGGCGCAGATGGCGATCCCGGTCATGCGGGAGGATCGCGTGGTCGCGGTTATTCTGCTGGAAAGCAAGAGGCTCAACGCCTTCACCGATGCCCACGTCAATTTTGTACAACAGCTCGCCAACCGTGCCGCCGTCGCCATTGACAATGCACGCCTCTACAACGAAACGGTGCGCGAACGCGAACGTCTCGCAAATATCCTCGCCAGCATCGGTGATGTCGTTATCCTGCTGGGCACCGATGACAAAATTCTTCTGATGAGCCAGTCCGCTATCTCCGCGTTGCGGTTAAACGCAGAAGTTGATTACACCGGACAAGATTTCACCGAAGTGGTCACCTTTATGCCGCTGGTCAAGGCTTACCAGTCCGCCACAGACGACAGAGACAACGAAGACACCGAGCTTACCCTACCAAACGAACGCACCTACGCCGTGCGCCTGACGTTGCAACCTGGCACCGGGCTGATGATCGTCATGCAAGATATTACGTTGTTTAAAGAGATGGATCGTTTGAAAGGTGAATTGATCGCACAGGTTTCACACGACCTCAAGCAACCATTGGGCGTCATGCGTGGTTACCTCGACCTATTGGTGCTCAAGAATAAGTTTGATGATACGTCGAGCAACTTCGTCAATATGATTGACCGTTCAATTGATAACATGCGCCAATTGATCGACGACCTGCTTGACCTCGCCCGCATTGAATCCGGGCTTGACCTCGAATTTGAAGTCATGCCGCTGCGTACAATCATCAACGAATGTCTGGATGCCAACCGACCCGCCGCCGCAGTCAAAGACATTACGCTCATTACCGATCTGCCCGAAAAGTTGCCGCTGATTAAAGCCGAAGCCAACCGCTTACGGCAGGTCTTCAACAACCTGATCGGCAACGCGATCAAATACACACCATCAGGCGGCACGGTTGAGTTCGGTATCGAATGGCGCGGGATGACCGTGCGCATCTCCGTCGATGATACCGGCATCGGCATCGGCCCTGAAGACCAGCCGCACGTCTTCGACCGCTTCTACCGCGTCCGCCGACCGGAGACGGATAATATCGACGGTACCGGGCTAGGTCTGGCGATTGTTAAGTCATTGGTCGAAGCGCATGGCGGCAAGATCCGTCTGGAAAGTCAACTCAGCCAGGGGTCAACCTTTTTCGTCACCTTGCCCGTTTACGACGAATAGAGGTATGATCGCGGGAAACTAATTTCGGTATTCTTGGAAGAACCTTATGCCTGTAATCCGCTCTCAAATTAAACCGACTGACGACGATTATCAAGCCAATTATGCTCACAACAACGCCCTGGTTGAGCAACTCGAAGAACGACAGGCACAGGTGCGACAAGGCGGCAGCAACCGCGCCCGCGAACGCCACCTGAAACGCGGAAAAATTCTGCCGCGTGAGCGCGTCGAACTTCTACTTGACTCCGGTGAGCCGTTCCTCGAACTCAGCCCGCTTGCCGCCTGGGATATGTACGACAACGAGACGCCCGGCGCAGGCATCATCACCGGCATTGGTGTGGTCAGTGGTGTGGAATGTGTGATTAGCTGCAACGAGGCCACCGTCAAAGGCGGCACGACCTACCCCGCCTCGTTAGATAAATCGCTACGTGCGCAGGAGATCGCACTCAACAACCATCTCCCGATGATTAACCTGGTCGAGTCGGGCGGGGCAAACTTGCCCCACCAGGCCGATATTTTTGTGCGCGGTGGACGTGGCTTCGCCAACCAGGCCCGGTTAAGCGCGGCCGGCATCCCACAGGTATCACTGGTCTTTGGCAACAGCACGGCAGGCGGCGCGTACATCCCTGGCATGAGTGATTACACGGTGTTCGTCCGTGGGAAGGCACTGGCGTTCCTCGGTGGGCCGCCACTGGTCAAAATGGCGACCGGGGAAGAAGTCGATGAGGAAACACTCGGCGGCACCGATATGCACGCCCGCGTTTCCGGGTTGGCAGATTACGTGGCTGAGGACGACGCCGACGCCATTCGCATCGGACGGGAGATCGCCAGCACATTGAACCAGTACAAGACGCATCCAGCGCAGTTAGCACAGCCGCGTGACCCCATCTACGATGCTGATGAACTGCTCGGCATCGTCCCGACGGATACGCTGCGCCAACCGCTCGATATGCGTGAGGTCATCGCTCGTGTCGTGGATGGCTCCGAGTTTTTCGAGTTCAAGCCGGATTACGGCACAACGCTGGTCACCGGGCACGCGCACATTAATGGCTATCCGATCGGGATCATCGCCAATAACGGCATTCTGTTCAGCGAAAGCGCGAACAAAGCCGCGCAATTCATCCAATTGTGCAACCACAACCGCACACCACTGATCTACATGCAGAACATCACCGGCTTTATGGTCGGTCAAAAGTATGAAGAGGGCGGCATCATCAAGCACGGCAGCCAGATGATTAACGCGGTCGCCAACAGCAGTGTGCCGCAGTTTACCGTGCTGGTCGGCGGTAGTTACGGCGCGGGGAATTACGCCATGTGCGGGCGTGCCTACGACCCGACGTTATTGTTCGCCTGGCCGACTAGCCGCATTTCCGTGATGGGTGCCGAACAAGCCGCCGGCGTGATGGGTATTGTGCAGGAAGCGTCCATGCGGCGACGGGGACAGGAACCGGACGAAGAACAGATTGAGTCGATGAAGGCGATGGTCAAGTACAAATTCGAGCACGAGTCCGACCCTTACTTCGCCACCGCTCGCCTGTGGGATGACGGCATGATTGACCCACGTGATACACGAATGGCATTAACAGTCGGCCTCTCAATAAGTTACAATCGAGACTGGATCAGCGGGGGTGCGCCTCGCTACGGCAACTTTAGACTGTAATCCAGAAGGTAATTTATCATGACGATGCAAACCTTATACGTGACAAACTTACCACAACAGACAGACGAGGAAACACTACGTGCGTTGTTCAGCCAATATGGTGAAGTGGAGTCCGTCGAGTTTGGCACCAACGAACGCTTCGAAGTCCCCTACGCGCTGGTGACGATGAGCAGCGAGAAGGCCACGACGAAGGCCAACCACAATCTGAACGGCTACCTGCTGAACGAGCATCATCTGTCCATCAGCTACCCGAACATTGACGAAGCCGCCGTTGAACGAGGGCTATCCAAAAAGCAGCGCAAGACCGCCGAAGCCGTCGTCAAAGAACTCGGCGAACACATCCGCAAGCCGGTGCGCCGCATTCACACGATGATCTTGCTCTGTGGGCATAGCTTCGTACTCCATCTCGTCGAGGAAGCCAAAGCCATCGACGCGGGCGAAGGTATGATGACACAAGACGGCGAACGGCGGCGAACGCTCGGTGGTGTGTTTTTCACGCTGGCGAACGGGCGTATGGCACCACCAATCTATCAGATTGTGCATAATCGTGGCGGCAAACTGCCCGGTCACACCAGAAAGGACGACAGCATGTTACAGCATCTTGTTTCCAACCCGCACCCGGACTTGGATTAAGACTTCGGCGAACGCCGCCTGAACATTCGCTGAACGTCCGGTAATTTAGTGTAAGGTTGTCATAGACACATACGTCCAATAACCAGAACGACGGACAAATGAGAAAGAGACAGCGAACTTATGAAATATGATGCAATCGTAATCGGTGCGGGGCAAGCCGGGCCAGGAGTAGCCGTAACCATCGCCAATGAGGGCAAGAAAGTCGCGTTGGTGGAAGGTGACAAGCTCGGCGGCACTTGCTTGAACTACGGCTGCCGACCGACCAAAACCCTGCGCATGAGCGCCCGCGTCGCCCACATGGTACGCCGCGCCGAGGAATACGGTATCAAGATTGACGGCATGAACGTCGATTTTTCAGCGGTGATGGCACGCAAAAATGATATTATCAGCGGGATGCAAGACGGCACCAAAGAATACTTCACCAGCCTAGAAGGTGTCGATATTTACTGGGAGTACGGTCACTTCCTCGAAAGCGAGAATGGCTTACATCGTGTGCAAGTCGGGGATGACATCCTTGAAGCATCACAGGTGTACATCAACACCGGCGCACGCGCCCTTATCCCGCCGATTGACGGCATCGAAGATGTGCCTTACATCACCAACGTGGGCATTCTCGACCTGGATACCCTGCCAGAACACCTGATTATCGTCGGTGGTAGCTACATCGGCCTGGAGTTCGGGCAGATGTTCCGGCGCTTCGGCAGCGAAGTCACCATTATCGAAAGTGCGTCACACATCGCCAGCCATGAAGACCCTGATGTCAGCGAAGCCGTTGCCGACCTACTTGAAGGTGAGGGCATTCAGATTTACACCAATCATCGCGCCGTCGCCACCGCTACGGACGGTGATCAAATCCGCGTGACGATAAAGAACAAGACAACCGACGAAGAAAACACCATTACCGGTTCTGATTTGCTCATCGCCACCGGGCGCAAACCGAACAGCGACAAACTCAACCTCGAAGCCGTTGGTGTAGAGACCGACGACAACGGTTATATCGTCACCACACCGACGTATGAAACCAACATTGAGGGCATCTGGGCGCTGGGTGATGTCAACGGACGTGGTGCGTTTACACATACCTCTGTTCAGGATTATGAGATTCTCGTCGCCACTATGAACGGCAAGCTCCGCAGCGCGGACGAACGCTTTATGACTTACGCCATGTTTGTAGACCCACCCTTAGGGCGTGTGGGCATGAACGAAACCGAAGCGCGTGAATCCGGGCGCAATGTGCTGATGGCGAAATATCAGATGTCTGATGTGAGCCGTGCCCAACTCGACAGCGAAACCGAGGGCTTGATTAAAATTCTGGTGGACGCCGACACCGAAGAGATCATCGGTGCGTTGTTCTTCGGTAAACACGGCGATGATATGGTGCAGATCATCAGTAACTTCATGTATACGGGCACATCCTATAAGGTGATGCAAAACGCACTGCCGATACATCCGACCATTGCGGAGTTCTTGCCGACCATCCTTGCAGAACTCAAACCCCTCGAAGAATACGAAACCGCCGACGTCTAATCACAATCAGGATGTTAGAAAACCGGCACCGTCCACACCTGCGGGCGGTGTTTTATTCAACATCAATCACGCGGATTTGGCACAGTTCTAAAGCAATTTACGAACTCATGGGTTAGAATTGTGTGATGAAGGATATTTAGAAAATTACATCAGAAGCTATTATGTACAAACGTATTTTATTTGTCGTTATGTTGCTGGTCACACTTGTTGCATCTAGCATCAGTGCCCAGGAAGAAGGCGACTATACCTTACAGATCCTCCACAGTTCAGATAACGAATCTTCTTTTCAAGATTCACTACCGTACACTTTTTAGAAAGGACAGATTTCGCTCCTCAGACGCCATAAATCAAAGGCATATGAGAGGGAATATCGTATCTTTGCACCCGATTTGACGTCAGATGC
>DAOTTX010000103.1:0-3177 GCA_034437515.1 Anaerolineae bacterium | reverse complement strand
ACTGAACTTTTGCAAATTGAGTTTTTGCCCATCTCAGACCAACTGCAGTGCCTTTTCCACACGCGGGAGCGGCCAGTGGTCGTTTTCGATTCGTTCCAATATCCAGTGAATCGTTTGGGAGAGGCTTTCCTTCGTCGCGGCCATGCAGGCTTCGCCGATGGTCTTCAGCCGCGTATGTGCCCAGCCACGCGAACGGGATGATTCCAGTTGGCGAATCAGCATACTGTACGCCGCGAATACCAGGTACATGTGCCGTGTCTGGCCCCGGCCTGATCGCAGCTGACAATCGCCCATTCCCAGTTCCTGTTTCCCGTCCCGATGGAAGCACTCCGTGCCCGTCCACCGCTGACGATACGTTCGCACCACACGATTCACGTCCCAGTGCGTTTGATTGCTCACCAAAATTTTGCGCGGCGCTGCGTCCCCACGTTCGGACCACAGAATCACCAGCCGCACCTTGTGATTCACCTTCGGAATATGAACGCTCTTTGTGAAATACCACTGCGTTTGGCCGTCGTGCACGATCTTCTTTCGGTCGGCGACCGGAATCTGCGCCGCCCACTGCTTGGCCTGAAGCACCCGGCCGCCGGTTTCGAGCTTGCGATTCGTTTTCAGATCGCCCACGTAGGCCCGCGTGGCTGCGTGAATGTGATTCAAATTGTCCGCGTGCGTGAACCACGAATCGAACGTGAACGTCCCGGGAATCTCTCGCTCGATGACCCAATCGATCAATTCGCGGAACAATACATTGTGATCGCGGAATTCGCGACCGTCGGCCTGACAATGTTCCTTCTTGGCGAACCGGCGAAACTCCAGCGGGTAATGCTTGCCCGACGTGCATACGTAATTGACGATGAGATAATCGTGGGCGATCTTGTATCGATCTTCGGCGTGATCCCAAAAATAACCCACGTCCTCGATGTGTTGGCCCGTGTGGTCGATCAGCACGTTGTCGATGGGAATCACGCCGCACTTCGAGTAGCGAGTGGAGGGTTCCTTCTGCAGCCACGCCAGGCGAAGCCGATTGAGTTCGCTCACGTCCCAGTTCGATTGGGTGAGGAATCGGTTCAGGCAGGACTGGTCGGTGGTCTGTGCGAATTCTCGGTTGATGGCCGAGACGTTCTTCCGCCTCGCGACCAGCAGACCGGTGAGATATTCGCCAAAATGCTCGCGGGTGCGCCGGTCGGGGAAAACCGGGCCAAAGGTTTCGAGAAGCTCTTCGACGATAGCCGGAAACTGTACGATCACTGCCATGATTGCATCCTCCCTGACGCAAAAATTCAGAAATCCTACAGGTTATATCGTCAAATCGTACCATAAATCCGTGCTCAAAACCCAATTTGCAAAAGTTCAGTCTGTAATCCAGCGGTCGCGCAAGGGAACAGGCTTTGACTACTGGCTTGGGGATGATACCCATCTCCCGTTTCAGAGCAAGGCCCGCCTTGAGGTGTCGGGAGTCAGACGTGGTGATGCGTCAGCAGTAAAGTCTCGCGTCAACCAGAAGCGGCGTCAGACCAATCCGTCCGACGGAACGCGCCTTCCGGCACACATAGTGGTGGTGGAGTTTAGCGAACCATCGGCCGAAATGGAGCAGAAATGAGCAACCCAGGGGAACTCCACAACAGGGCGATGGACTTTGCAGAACTGGCGCTGCTCGCCCGCCTGCGCCATGATCATGACGAAGCTGCCCGGCTCTTTCGCGAGTCGCTCGAATTGGAGATCTGCGCCATCAAGGAGGTGGAGGCTGATCCCGTCGAGCCAACGTTCTCGATTCTCCATCGGAGCGCAGCCACACTCGCGATGGACTGCAACGATGCGGAACTCGCCGAGCGCCTTATCGCCGCGGCGTTGTGCAGAGATGCAGTCCCGTCAGACATTCGCGAGGAACTCCGCGACCTGCTTGAGCAGGTCTACTTCCGCCGGCATCTCCAACTCCGGGGCATCGACCTTGCGGAAGACGAAGTGCAGATGAGCCTCGCGGGCGAAGGTGTGGGGTTTGGGGTCGTTCATAGCAACGAGTTCCTCGAACGTGTAGATCGAGCGTCGAAACTAATCTACCGCATCGTTGACAGGCGGCAGGGCCGAGAGTTTCGGACAGCGGGACGACTCAAGAAGGTTGTCAAGGAGGACTACGAGGTCTTCTTGTCAGTTCCACGCGCCGCGAGTTTCGCCGTCACCCTCAAACTCGGCCGCCCTTCTGCACAACCCAAGCTGCCGGGCATTTCGGACACAGCCGAGGTGGTCGATGAGTTTATGAATCTCATGGGCCTCCTTTCGGCTGGTGACTATGCGACGCTAGAGACTCAAATTCCCGAGGAACCCTACAGAACCAACTTCATACAACTCGGACGGCGCCTTGCACCAGACGGAGAAGATTTGACAGTTGTGGGCTTCACAACCATGCGTGGCGGAACGGAACGCTTCGTCGAGGTTTCGCGCCCCAGGCGTGACATAGCCATCCCGGAGACGAGGGCAGATGAAGGCCCGCCCCCTGAGAGAGTTGTCGTGAGAGGAACGCTAAAGTTCGCCGATGCCACCCACGGGGACAGCGGCCAGATCAAGATCGTGGATGACCAAGGTCGTGCCACACCGAATATCAAGGTCCCAGAAGGCATGATGGGAGACATTGTGAAGCCCCTCTGGGATTCTCGCGTAGTTGTTACGGGAAGGCGAGTTGGCAGCGTCATTATCATGGATGACATCGACGAGGACTAAGTTCGAACAACAGCATGGAACGCGACGTCGTGAAGGCCGCGCACGGCCTCCACGACGCGGTTCATGCTTAACGTAATAGGGACAGTCACGAATGGCACTGCCGTCAGAAGGTATTCTGATTGACGCCTCCCTCAAAACTGCAGGGAGGGGCGTTGCGGCCGCATTTTCGGACGTAACTCCTTTTTTTGCCTTGAGGAATCGCTTTAATTTTCCGTTCCGCTGACTTTTGAGGGATGTGTCCTTAAAGGAATAGATTGGCATGACAAAGAGAAACAACAACCCGACCAAGCCGGACGTCTCACACCAAGGCGAAATGAAGTCCGGCATGCCGCCGGAGTACAATGGAACCGGCATTGACGCGCAAGCAAAGGCTGACCGGGCCACCGCCGACTTCCCCATCGTGGGCATCGGGGCTTCGGCCGGGGGCCTGGCGGCCTTTGAGGCCTTCTTTTCCGGTATGCC
>DAOTTX010000102.1:0-5031 GCA_034437515.1 Anaerolineae bacterium | reverse complement strand
GAACTGGGGGAGAATATCCATCTCGCGCATCGCTTCCTGACCGCGCTTCGGATGCACGGTGTAGGCGGTCAGCTTGTCAGTTGACGCCACATGCAGCCAATGCAACTTGCCTTCCACGCGCATGACGGTTTCGTCGTTGTGGATCACATCGGCCTGTACCAATTGTGCCTCAATCGCGTCCAGAGCGGGCTGAATGTGCTCATGCGTCTGTTCAAGCGCCCCTAAAACCATCGCTTCACTCGGGGCATGAGCGTAGAAATCCTCAAACAGCTCGCTGATACGGGCCAGCGGGAGCAACTGATAGGTGTTCAAATACACTGCTTGCGCCTGAATCCGCTTCCCATACTGCACCGGATGGGTCACATTCTCTGGAAAACTGGCCTTCACCTGCGCCTGACACTGCGGACAGCATTTCACCTCTACCTGATGTTCGGTCACCTTGATCTGCACCAGTGGAATGTCAAACACCTGACGTTTTTCGACCCGTTCCGGCTCCACGGTGCTTAAATCGGTCGCGCAATGAGGACAGCTATCCAACCTGTGCAGCACGGTCTCGTCTGGAACCGACACCCTCTCCAGCGTGCTGCCCTTGTGTCCTTTTTGACCGCCTGGTTTGCGCTGACCTTTCTCGCGTTGGCTTGTTGGCTTCTTTTTCAGCCCGTCGCTGCTGGGCGGCTTGCCACTGTTGCCGCTGTTTTTGGCGAGTTGATCTTCAAGCGTTTGAATGCGTGCGGCTTGTTGGGTGATGACCTCGCGCAATTCGAGATTCATCGCCCATAGGTCTTCGCGGCTTAATTCGGGGGGACATATGGGATACTTTGACATATTGCTATTCTCTACCCATTGTTCCCATTTGCCAAGATGCTTTTTTCACCCACCTGAGTAGTTACCTTTTATCTGGAATAGCCTTAAGCAGTTCGTCCTTGCGCTCATCGTTGATGCCAGCACGGAGTTCCTCGTCTAAGCCGCGCTCGTCTTTGAACCAAGAGAGCGTATCTTGAATGGTCTGTGGCAGGGGACGCAGCACCAACCCATCCGCGAGTGCCTTTTCAACGGAGACACGGAACATCCCGGCGTGGCTTTCCGGCAGCCACAACGGCAGTGACCCCATCGGTTGAGCCTCGTGTTGGAGCAGGAATTCCGAACTGGCGTGATGCACCTCGGCGGAGTCTTCCCCGGCGGCCTCGCGGCAGTCGATCAGCACCTTATCGAACGTCAGCGGATAGGCCGGGCCGGTCGCGTTGTAAGCACCGGTTTTCCGCGCCTCGATCATGGCGATAAGCCACTTCGCCAGGTCACGCACATCAATCACCTGTAGTGGTGCGTCCTCTGGCGGGGCCAACACCTGCCCACCCCGCGCAACCTGCACAGGCCAGTAGGTGAAGCGGTCGGTCGGGTCATGCGGCCCGATAATCAGGCCGGGGCGGGCGTGCAGCACACGCCCCGGCATCACGACTTCAGCGGCCTGTTCACACAACACCTTGAGACCGCCGTAAGTCTCCCCGGTGACCTCCTCGGTCGTCTCATCTTCAAGCGTGGCGAGCGGCGCATCTTCGGTCGCGCCGGTGCTGGTGTATACCGACCCGTCGTAGACCGAAATTGTAGAGATAAATGTGTAATGCTCGACGGCATCTTTGAGCTGTTCGGTCGCATCCCGCACCAGACGCGGAACATAGCCACAGGTGTCAATGGCGGCATCCCAGGTGCGCCCTTCGAGCGCATCAAGACCGCCGTCGCGGTCGCCTTGCAGATGCTCGACTTGTGGGAACAGGTCAGGGTTGGTCTGCCCACGATTGAACAGTGTGACGTCGTGCCCGGCGTCGAGCGCGGCTTGCGTCAGCGCCCGTCCGACGAACCGCGTCCCACCGATGATAAAAACGCGCATGTGATTTCCCTCTTGTTGTGATATTTAAATTTGTTTGAATGATAGATGTTTCAGCTAACGGACGCAACTTTTAAGCCGCTAGCGGCTTAGACACGCCCACATACGCTGCACCAGCACGAGACCGAACGCGGCGAAAGTCGGCACGAGCGCGGCGCTGCCGCTAGGCGTCTGGAAGATGCCCTCACGCGCTTCCGCCTGGGTGATGGGCGAAGGTACAAAGACCAGCGCGAACACGATCAACGACATGACCGCGATGTAACGTCGTTTGTCGTCCAGTTCGGTGATGTCGTCCAGCGGTGTGGCGTGGTTATTGCCCATCAGCAAAATGAGCAGCACGAAGATAAACAACTCATTGGCGACGAGAACAGTCAGCGCGACCAACGCGGCGATGATCGGCCAGTAAAGTTGCCGCGCCCGGTCACCGAGCAGCGAATAGAGGATGTGTCCGCCGTCTAACTGCCCCACCGGGATCAAGTTCAAGCCGGTGACGAGCAACCCCGTCCAACCGGCCCAGGCCAACTGGTTGACGAAGACATCTCGCCCGTCGGCGGGCAACCATTCACCGAGGATCAAAAACTTCGACGCCCCGTAGAGGATGGAGTTTCCTTCTATCAATCCACCCTGGATAAAACCCACTTCCGAGGTCGCCAGCCCAACCCATAAAATTGGTATCGCAAAGAACAACCCTGCCAGCGGGCCCGCCGCGCCAATCTCTAACAAAACCTTACGGTTGCGCATCGGCTCACGCAGGCGAATCGCCGCGCCGAACGTGCCGAAGATGCCAAACGGAAACGGCAGGAAATAAGGCAGCGAGGCGGCGGTATTGTTGCGCCTGGCCAGAAAATAATGGCCGAGTTCGTGTGCGCCGAGAATCAACAAGATGCTCGCCGCATAGGGGATGCCGCGCCATAGTTCCAGCGGTAGGTTATCAATGATGGCCTGGGCTTCAGCGGCGGTGGCTGAACTCACCGCGCTGAGTGTGCCGACGAACAACACACTGAATACCGTCGCGATGAATAAAAACAACGCCAACCAGCCCCCGCCCTCCACCGGTTTGACGCGCCCCTGCACCACATGGATGGTATGCGGAGCATTGGGTGTGGTGGCGTTGGTGCGGAAGATCGGCAGCAGGTCGTAGCGGGCGAAAAATTCATCAAGACGTTCGTAGGCCGTCTCTGAACTAATGCGTAGGCGACCTTTAAACGTCAGTAGTAACCTGCCCTCATCGTGCAGCAAGACGATATGTTCGTCCCGGCGCACGTCAGCTTCATCATCAAGGATAAACTTCTCATCGTAAATCGTCAGTACATCGCTCACCGCTGCCCGAATATGCGTGTATTCGGCGTCCCGTTGTGGTTGATCGGGGAATTGCATCAGGGAGTGTTCCAGACGGCGATCCACACGTTGCTTCTCGTCGTCAATGGAGGATGCGGGTTCGTTCAACATGATAATAAGAGTTCCTATACAGGCATTTTATTCATGATACGCCCGAAGCGTGAAAACTGCATGATAATCGTGTTGGATTCCTTCACAAATCACCCCCCCGGTGCCTGCGGAGCGGTAATCAACTGCCAGGCACCGCCACGCGGCAGCAGTTCAAGCACAGTGGCGTTGGTGCTGCTAATGTAAAGCGCGTCATTACCATCGACCAACGTCGCATCTTGCAAGAAGCCGTCAAACGCTTCGGCGGCAGTGGTACCCAGACCGAGCCGATTACGGACGGTGTCGTTGCCGCGCCACACAAACCCCAACTCCGCGATAGGCTGGAAGGTACCCGGCCCACCGGGGAAATTTTCCAGGCTTTCCGGGTGAATCGCAGGGTCATAGCGGTTGTCGAACTGAATCCACGCCGGGTCGTTCTCGTCGTTGAACAATACATAAATCTGATTGGTTGCCGCGATGTAGATCATGCGTCCGCGCTCGAAGGTCTGCTCGGTGATGGTGGTTTCGACGGCCTCATCGTTAGGGCATTCGGTCGGCGGGGGACCGAAGAACCACGCAATCGGGCAGGCCAGCGGCACGGTCAACCGCTGTTGAACCGCCGCTTCTTGCTCTTCGGCGATCAACACAAAGTTGATCTCTCCGCGATCCGCCCTGCGGGTCTGATAGGTGTAGTTCCCCGCCGGGTTGACGTTAATCACCTCGGTGCGCTCCCCGGCACGGTCTAAGCGATAGATCACCGCACGATCTACGTTTTGTGTAGACCAGAACAACGTCAATGTACCGCCGGGGGCGACGGCGTCTGAATCAGACGAAAAATACTCGATGCGCGGGGCGTTCAGGTCGGGTGGATTGGTCGCGGTCGGTGCGCCGGGTAAAGGTGTGCGCGTCGGGCCGAACAACGAGGTCGGTGATGGCCCGGCGGTCGGTTGAATGTCGGTCGCGGAAGGCGCGGCGGTCAACGTCGCCGCCCGGTCGGGCGTGTCCGTCGGCGCGGCGGTCAGCGTCGGTGTCGGGCTAGGTCTCGCGGTGGGGATGATTTGCGAGGTGGTGGCGGCGCAGCCGGTCAGCAGCAATCCCATGATAGCGAGGCTGATAGGGGCTTGTCGCCTGATGAACATGATTATCCAGTTGAGAGCGGTCATAGCATATGTACGCAATATATTGTACGCCGGAAAGTAAGAGCAGCCAGAGCAATCCCCCAGCGTAACCCGCAAGGGTATGCCACCAGAAGAAGTTGATGACTTCTATTGTGAACACAATAGCAGAAAACACAAGTAGCGACAGGATCATCAGCGGTTGCACGATGCGATAGCGTGAGGCTTTGGCGTAGATGCGCGTCAGTTGTAAGAGGAGATACAGCCCCAGGATCAGACTGGCAAGGCTCCAGACGACCACACCATTGTTGAAAGCGGCATGTAGCGGAAATGGCAGCAGCGCAAAGCAAACGGTGGCGAGGGTCAGCTCTAAGAGCAAGCGTAAACCGGTACGTTCGGCGTCATCACGCGTGCGACTAACACCAATCAATCCGCTGAACCCGGCAAGGACAGCACCTGTGAGCATCACCGCAAAGAAGAACACATCGTTCGTAAACATAACTCTACTTTCCGCTAAATGAGAGTTGTGACTGGTAAAAAACACGCAGGTATGGCATCTGTTGGTTTTTCTTGAATGAATCAACAGGTGGTGCAACATGCCTACGCTCG
>DAOTTX010000101.1:0-2504 GCA_034437515.1 Anaerolineae bacterium | reverse complement strand
ACGTTTTCATATGCACAATACGTCAAATCGAAAACTTTAGGTCCGTACGAAGGAGGTTCAACGACAAGGCGTAGTCTTCAGCAAGCTCAAATCAGCCGAACCGGTGCTGTTCTCCTTTGCATTCTGCCGGAGACAGCGCCACGCGTGGGAAGCATTTCAAGCAAATCACTTTTTGTAAGGAGAGCTGACGGATGAGAAAACTAACACTATTACTAGGCCTGTTGGTGGTGGGTCTGGTGGTCGCTCCGGCCATCGCCCAGGATGGTAACGCCATCTGGAACGGCTCGGTAGACGACGACCTGGCCAATACCTCCAATTATTTGGATACCGATGGACTGGGGATCACGACGCTGGCAGATGCCAACGTGATCATCACGACCGATGCGTTTACGCCAGCTGATCCGCCGTATCTGCCGGCGACGATCTCCGACAACCTGACCGACGGAGACGGCCTCCGCTCGCTGACGTTTAACGGCGAGTACACCGGCCCGCTGAGCATCGATGGCGGTAACGAAGCTGCCAAGCTCTATGATTTCATCCGGAACGAGAACGCCGACATGGTCACTCTCGGGCTTGGGAAGATAGAGATCACGGACGCCGATGGCGACAACACCGTGACCCTCGACGGCGGCACGGGTGGGCTCACGCTCAACTGCGAGTTACAGCCCGAAGCCGATGGCCGAACGATTCTGATCGAAGGCACCGTCAACCTCGCCCAGATCAAAGATGCCCGCAAGGACCTTATTTTTGGCGGCAGCGGGACGTTGACCATAACCACTGGTACTGTGGAACTTGACGACAGCGCCACTTTCAAGGACGACATTACAGTCGACGGCATCCATAACTTTGACAACTTCAATGTGGTCGACAACGCAGCGATAACCATTACCGGCGGCATAGGCAATGGTTACAACACTATAAGTGGAAATGGCATCGTCACGTTTGATACCGATGACGGTGGCATGGGCGGGATCGACATGAGCGACAACGCCCAGTTGATCATCGCCGATGGTCACGAAGTCCGGATCAAAAACAACACTGATAACCTGATCATGGCCGACAACGCCTCGCTAGCGATTGGGGTGGGGGCGCGGCTGTATGTGGAAGGCCGTGCGAACCTCGAAGGCACGGTTACGGTTGACGGTGAGCTAGCCATCAGGGACGACAATGGTTCGTCCCAGTCCGTCGCCGACATAACGATCAACGGGACGCTTACGAGTGAAGACGATGATGAGCACTACTACCAGAACGGCGGAACCACCACGGTTACGTCCGGTGGTACGCTGCGTTGGGACCAGACGTACAACCACGCCGCCGGTACGCTGGACATTCAGTCCGGCGGTACGCTGTTCGTCGAGAGCTACATCCAGACGAGTGTGGATGCAGTCCTGCAGACCACCTCAGGTTCCGAGATCCAACTGGATGAGAACAGCACAAATGATAGTGCGGCGATGGTCTTGCTGACCGGCCAGGCCGACGCCGATCCGCTTCTGGACACCACGAGAACCGTGAACGTCAAGGGCTTCCTGAACCTTCAGGGGGGCAACGGCGATTACAGGGGCTACATTGGTATCGAGGGCGATGGCCAGGCCATCTTCGACGACGGCCGGGTGTACTCCAAGAAAAATCGCGTCCGCCGCTTCACTATCGAGGACGGCGCGGAAGACCACGACGCGATCATGGCGATGTGGTGGGAGAACGGCGGCATCCAGAAGACCGGCGAGGGTACGTTGCTGGTGAAGCCCGCCTACTCCGACCATGACGCCAACGCGTTGACCGCCGACGTCGCCAGCCAGTTCAACGTGAATCACAGTTTGCGAAACGGCATGCTGCTGGTGACCAGTGACGATTCGCTCGGCGGCCGGGAAATCTATACCGACGATAATTCGAGCACTTCGCTCGGGTTCGGCGTGTACGACGAGACGCCCGCGGGAACGCCGGTAACCATCACGTCCGATTTCGACATGGATGACATGAAGAGCGAGGCGGTCTGGTCTCTTGCTGGTAATGCCGACTGGATCTGGACAGGTGACTTCGACCCGCACAAGAACCGGACGTTCAGCCTGGATGATCCGATCAAGATCACCTGGACCGGCAGCCGGACGGGTGGTAAGTGGAATACGGTCACCTTTGAAGGTGTGGGCGACATGGAATGGGCCCAGACCGATCAGGACGACGCCGAGAATCGCGGTGGCTACAGCTGGAACTCCACGGGAACGTTGACCCTCAACGCGACCGGTACCTGGGCTCTCCCGGGTGAGGGTTGGTTGAGCATCAACAATGGTGGTACGGTCAAATGGCTGCAGAGCGATCAGATCCAGAGCAGCTTCGGCCGCAATATCAATATCAACAATGGTACGCTGGACTTCAACGGATTTGACGAGGTCTACAACTCCGACGACGACGGCAGCGATGTGGTGACCACCATCGGTCATACCGATGACGCCACCGACGGCTGGATGCTTCTGGGTGGCGGCACCGTCGAGACGCGTGACATCGTGCTG
>DAOTTX010000100.1:0-3989 GCA_034437515.1 Anaerolineae bacterium | reverse complement strand
CTTTGCCTTAAACTCGATGAGAAGCAACTTAACTCCAACGACTTAGACTGAACACCGTAGCAAGGTAGCAACAACCAATTCTCAACCAAAAAAAAGAAGCGGGTAAGTGGCTACTTTATAAGCTACATAATATTTTCTATTACATCTTACTCAAGGAGTTCCAAACACATGAAGTATTCCCGCTTGCTGGGAGTTATTTTGGCGTCCGTGCTGGCTATGGCATCCCTGATGCCGGCCATGGCACAGGATGAAGAAGTTCCCGTTTTGATTCTGCCTGTAAACCAGGCACAGTTCCTTCCGGGTGCGTTGTTCGACCTGGCTGTAGAAGTTCACGCTGAAGAACTGCCGGAAAATTTCGCTGTCACTGTTAACGGCACCCCCGCTGGCGATTTCTTCGGTGTTGAGTCCGAGTTCGCTTCCTGGGTATTCGATGGTGGGGAACAGACCTCCCAGGGTACCTTCTGGCGTGGGGTGACATTTGACGAGCCGGGCATGTATACAGTCGAGGCTACTGCTGCTGGTACCACCACCAGTGTTGAGTTCACCGTTCGCGAGCCGGGCAATGGTGAAGCTAAGAACGTCATCCTCTTTGTTGCTGATGGCGGCAACGTCGGCATTTACACCGCTGCCCGTCTCGTGAGCCGTGGCATGACTGAGGGCACCTACAACGACCGCTTCACCTTCGAGAAATTTGAGGAAATCGGCTTGGTCAGCACCAGTGGTGTTGACAGCATCCTGACGGACAGCGCCAACAGCATGAGCGCCTACCAGACTGGCCACAAGAGTAGTGTGAATGCCACTGGTGTCTACGCCAATACCAGCCGCGACGGTGATCTGCCAGAAGGTGAATCAGACCCGAACCTGGCATTTGACGATCCGTGGGTTGAGACCTTTGCTGAGATCGCACAGAGCCGCATGGGCATGAGCGTCGGTGCGATCAGCACTCGCTACGTCACGGATGCAACCCCGGCTGCCCTTTTCGGCCACGGGCGTGAGCGTATCAACTTCACCCGTGCCGACTACGCCCTACAGGCTATCGGCATGGGCCAGGTCGCACAGCGTCCCTGGACACCCTTTACCATTGATGTGCTGTTGGGTGGCGGTGCTCGCTTCTTCATCCCGGCCAGCGTAGATGGTTCTGCTCGCTTCGACGAGATCGATGTACTGTCCGCTTATGAGGAAATGGGCTTCGCCATTGCGGGCACTGGCTCCGAGTTGGAAGAAATTATGGAAGGCGAGACACCAGAGCGCCTGCTGGGTCTGTTCTCCCCAGGTGACTACCCCTACTGGCTGGACCGCAACGTCTACACCGACAATATCGCCGACTTCCCGGACCAACCTGGCCTGGTAGACATGACCATGGCAGCCCTGGATGTCGTGAGCCAGGATGAGGATGGCTTCTACCTGATGGTTGAGGCTGGCGCGGTTGACCGTGCACAGCACCCACTGGACCTCGACCGTGCGATTGCAGACACAATTGAGTTCGACAATGCGGTTGATGCCACCATGACGTATCTCGAAGAGAACGACATGTTGGAAAACACGCTGGTTATCGTCGCGAGCGACCACGCACACAGCTTCGATGTGTACGGTGTGGTTGACGTTGAGGCTTTCAACGAGGCTGAGGACGAGTTCGGCCAGCGCAATGCTATCGGCTTGTATGGTGATGCTGGCTTCCCGACTTACGAGGATGCTGACGGTGATGGCTACCCGGACGACTGGGCACCGGATCGTGTTCTGGCAATGGGTAAGGTTGAGAACCCGCCGTTCACCGAGGACTTCCAGGTGAGCGAAGTTCCGCGCAGCCCGGCTGTCCGCAACGAGGACGGCAACGTGATTGACAACCCGGAGGACGATCCCAATGGCCTGCCCATGGGTGGTCAGATTAACAATACTTCCTCCGTCCACACCCTTCAGGACGTTCCGATCTATGCGACCGGCCCAGGCTCCGAGTTCTTTGGCCGTTCTATGGAAAACATCGAGGTCTTCTTCGGGATGGCCGAGGCAATCGGCATGGACCCGCGCATGGGTGAGGACATGGCCGCCGCCCCGACCGCGAACGACATCAACGAAAGTGGTTTCGCCGTGGTTGGTGCGCTGGCGCTACTGGCCGTGGCCGCTGGTGGGTTCTTCTCCATCCGTCGTCGCGCTGCCTAGCCTGTAACGGCACCGATACACATCAGGGGGATACTTACGAGTATTCCCCATTTTGTATGTGTCGTGTGTGATCTTTTGCATATCATCTACAAATGGGCACAGTATTTATATTCGCCTGCTTCGAGAGGTAAAGTAACAGACGATGAACAAACCTATCTTGTGGTTAACAATGACGACAGCCCTATTATTGGTAGCCTGCGGTGCAAACCCAACAAACCAGCCGACGGAGAATACACTGCCTGCAACAAGCGACACCGTTCCGACCGTTACCCCCACACTGCCAACGGCGAGCAACCAGGTAACCGCTAACACGAATGCTACCGCCACCCCACTGAGCAGAGAGTTAGAACCAGGCGAAGCCCGGCGCATTGCCATGGCGACCGACATCCCCATGCAGCCAGACATCGAAGACCCGCAGACGTTCGATAGTTTCCCGGTGTCCTTAACGTTCGACGACTTCTACGCCGGGTTCGACCTGCGCAAAGGCCTGTTGATGACTGAGAAAATCCAGTCCCTGGACGGCAACCAAGTTGTTATAGAAGGATATGTCGCGCCGCCGCTGAAGCCTCGCATTGACTTCTTTGTACTCACGCGGATTCAACTGGCGTTCTGTCCTTTCTGTAGTGCAGATACCGAGTGGCCGACGGATATTGCGCTCGTATACATGCCAGAGCAGAACGTTATGGCGACCGACTACCCGGTCCGTGTGACCGGTCAGCTTGAACTCGGCACCTCAACAGACGCAGAAACCGGCATGGTTAGCGTCATCCGCGTTTATGCTGATGAAATAGAGCAAATCAGAAACTAGCAAACCAAAGGGCACCATGAACATTCGTCTGCAAAACTTAAAGCACGTCTATCAGAGTCCCACGTCAGATCCGCGCCTCGTGCTGGACATTCCTGCCTGGTCTGTTGAGGAGGGGCAGCAGGTTCTCGTCCGGGGCGTGAGCGGCAGCGGTAAGACGACCCTGTTCAACATCATGACCGGGCTGTTGCACCCCGCCGAGGGTCAGGTTCACTACGATGACATCGCCCTGTTTGAACTGCCGGAGGCAGCTCGCGACCGCTTCCGCGCGCAGCATGTCGGCTACATATTTCAGAATCACTTTTTGCTGGGGACGCTCACAGCCGTCGAAAATGTAGAAATGCCGATGGCCTTCGCACGAGACCCCGGCCCCCGTGAGCGCCGGGAACGAGCAGTTACGATATTAAGCCAGCTAGGGCTGGCGGATCATCTAAATTACTATCCGCGCCAACTCAGCACCGGGCAACGGATGCGGGTAGCCGTGGCGCGGGCACTCGCCAACCAGCCGACCGTTATTTTCGCGGACGAACCCACAGCGGCACTCGACGAGGCGGCCTCTCATCAGGTGATGGACTTGCTCCAGCAGACGTGCCAACAGAACAACGCCATCCTGCTTGTCGCCAGCCATGACCCCGCCCTGGAGGAGCGCTTCGCTCACTTTGTTGACCTGCAAAACGGACACCTGACCGCAAAGGAGAAGCAACCAGCATGATGTACGACCTGCAAATTGCGTGGCGCAACATCCGCAACCGCCCCGTCCAGATGCTCATCCCGGTGCTGGTTGTTGCCCTGGCCATCGCGCTGTCCGTGTCTGTCTTCGCGCTCTCCGATGGCGCAGAGGAAGGCATTGTCCAGGCCAGCGATCCGTTCGGCGTACTGGTTATCGGGTCCGCCGGGAGCGGGCAGGAACTAGTGCTGAGCACTGTACTGCTGCAAGGTAACCCAATCGGCAACATTCCGTACAACGTCTACGAAAATCTGCGCGACGACGGTGACCGCGTCCAATTAGCTGTTCCATTGGCCATGG
>DAOTTX010000099.1:0-2804 GCA_034437515.1 Anaerolineae bacterium | reverse complement strand
ATCCACGTATAAGATGCTCTCTTCTTTGAGCACCCGGTACGGTTGGCCGGTGCGCGGGTGCAGGCTCGGCGGTGCCACCACCTGCCGCCCATCAGCGCACAGTTCCAGATGGCCGATGGGCGTGTCCATCGCCTTGACCGACGCGGGTAAGCGGCTTGCGCGGAAATACACATGCTGCCCCACCCCCCCACCGGTAGCGACCGTGTAGGTCTGCGCTAGATATGGGAAGGTCGCTGCGAAGGCCGGATACCCGGCAGCGCCATCCAGGTCGAGCACGACCAGGTTACCGGAGATCTTGCCACACACGATGCCGACGTTCTGCAACACGCCCGACTGCTGCCAGCTTTGAATGTCGGCATCGCTGGCGCGTTGTTGCTGGTATTGCTTCCAACTCGGCAATGCCGGACGCTTGCCCGTCAACGGAATGACGCTGATGCCCATCGCGCCATAACGACGGGCGGCGATATGTACGTTCTCTGCTTGTGCCGCTCGAACAAATAGCGGCGGATTGGTCGTATTCACTTCGGTTCTCCTCGATTGTCATTTGTGGGCAGCACGACCAGACTGATGTATCCTCAAGGTGCTTAGGTCTTGGGAGACATCATCCAGCCGCGCTGCCAGTGCCTGAAGCTCTCGCTCAGGGGGCTGGCGGTTTGGTCTTCTGCTGCTGGAGCATCTCGACCAGGGTGTACAATTCTCCTTCGTTCTCGATGCCGGACGTCACCGCATCTTGCAGAAGTTCAGCCAATGAAACCGGTCGTTTCTGGATGCGTTCTTGCAGGATCTGATGTGATTGCAAATGTAGTCCCAACAGGATCGACAGCAGTCGCTCAATGTACGTCACACGGCGTTGGAACATCTTCGTAAAGTGCTTGCGGCTGCTCAGCAAGTCCGCCTGCTCATCGAGATAAGCGCGTAGTGCACGGCGCACGATCTCCGCTTTGGCCTCATCACGCATCAGCGCGATCTGTTCCAGCCGGTCGCTCATCGCTGCTGTGACATGCACACTCAGGCGGCTGGTGTAGGTCGTTTTTGCTTTGTCGGACATGGTTACTCCGTCGCTATGTATGACAAATGGGCAAAATCTATGCTTTGCTACTGGTATGAGCGCGGTCATCCATGACGCGCCATGCCTGCCAGCAACGGCGGCCCACGGGCCACCCGGTGCTGGCGCGTCACGTGGAGCCGTGGCGCATCAAGCCTCTCCGGCGTGTGAGGAGCAAGTTGATTAAACTTGCAACCCCTACTAAGTAGAGGGTTGGGTATCCCGCCTGCATCCTCATCGGATACAGGCCACCGTCCTACAGGCGGGATACCGGCGATTGGCCCAAAGCCAATCGCATCCAATGCACCAGCCTGCGCAGACACCGTAGGACACGAAAGCACGATCACCAATCGATGTCCCGATCACGTCCGACATTGTCCTGATCACGAGTGAGTTCTGGCTCTCGCATCAGCCGCCACTCCAGCCCCAGACTACGATCCAGAATGTCCTCAAACTCCTGACGGGCGATGCGGTGCAGGTTGTCGTTGCGCTTCAATCCTCCACGATCCGTACACACTTGCTCCCGGTTGACGCGATGCGACTGCCGCTCACCCACACCGTTGTCGATGGTTCCCGCGACGAAGATATGCGTATGGAGTTGTTGCAAGCCGAATTCGTCATCCGTTTCGCGGTCGTGCAGACAGTACGAATACTCCGGCACCGCTAGACCGCGCTCGATGTGCCACTGCTCGATGGTACGTTCGGTGACTTCTTTCACCACCGCCTGCCGGATGTTCTCTGGTAGCAGTTCCATCAGATCGGGTGCCGGTGAGATGACCATATGATGGGCTAGCACATACGGCCCGGCGAAGCGTCCGGCGTTGGCGTACACTGACTTCCATGAGTCACCCAGTCCGCAGTCCGTCCAACGCAGTTCGTTATCCAGTGGGCGATGCTCCGGGTTCTCGCGGTAGGACACGTACTTGAGCAGCTTCTTCAGCCCGCGAAATCCGCCCGTCGTCGGCTTCTGATATTTCCAGTTGGGGATGATCGTGGGCTTACTCATGGTCGTTTTCCCCGACAATCTCACCGAAAAACGACACGAAATGCCCTTTTTCCCGCCTCCGCTTGGCTTTCTGCTTACAGGCATTGGAACAGTACACACGTCTGCGTCCAGCGTAGTAATTGGACGGCGTCAAGCCTTCACCACACACTATGCACCGCCCTTCATCCGCGTCGATACGCCCCTGCTCAGGGCGCTGCTCAGGGCTAAAGGGCGATCTTCAACAGCCTCGACCTCCTCAATTGCGGGTTCTTCGGTGATGGGTTCGGCATACCAGTTATCCGCTTGCAGTTCCCGATAGACCAAGGCCCGCCAGTCAGCGGTGGTCAGCGTGGCGAGTGCTTCCTTGCGGCGGCTGTTGGATTTGCGCAGGGTGTCGCGTAATGTGTTGGCGTAGAACTGCATCCATCCCGGATGGCTCTCCGGATTGGCGGTCGCGGCCTGCCACAGGTTAACCGCTTCCTGATAGGCGCGTTCGTTGGCGTGGCGCGTTTCGATGGATTCGAGCAGTTGCTCTTTGAGCACGTAGGCCGTGCTGAGCACCAGCAACGGCGGAGCGATAGCTTCCAGCCACGCAAACGGGCTGTGCATATGACCCGGTAGCGCGACCTGCACGTTACCGACCAGCGCAATCGCGGTCGCGATCCCCATGCTGGCATACAGCAGACGACGCGCACTCGGTGTCGTGCCCAATGTCGCGAGAGCCAGCGAGAACACCACCTGGCCGATCTCGGCGGTGAGGACGGTTGCAATCCC
>DAOTTX010000098.1:0-19778 GCA_034437515.1 Anaerolineae bacterium | reverse complement strand
CTTAAATATCTCTTGAACTCGGTTTTTGCTTACATTTTTATCGATTAGAGTCAAGGCAAGCCATCCCTAATTTCGACTTCCGATCGCCTCCCCGATCCTTTATATGCGCCCGCTGTCAAGTATTTTACCCGTGACTTGCAACTCACCGCCGACCGTCTCGTCACGCTGCGGTGAAGACAGAAAGGCAGGTTTGGTCAAGTTGATTTCGACAGTGCGTGATAGTATTACCTCATCACCATCTTCGCTTAGCGCACATACGGTTACTTCGTACCGCATACGATCAGCATCGGTAATATGAAGATGGTAACCGCTTTGCCGATAACTTTCATCTAACCCAAGATGATCTAAGACGTCTGGGCGATCAATCGTGAGAGGTGTCTCTGCGATAAGTTCACCGGAACAACTAGACCCTTCGTAAGCCTGAATCAGATCAACACCGGGGCCATTGCCAACCCCTAGTCGCGTATCTACTGACCAACCACCAATTGTAAATGGAATATTCAGTCCATCCTCTTGTTCGAGAACGCGAACTGAAAGGTATGGTGTAGCATCTTCTTGTTGCAATGGTAATAATGCGAAGACTGTAAGTAGAGTAAGGAAAAGGCTATAGATCATTATTTTCCCCGATGATAAGTGTTTCCAAAACGTATTTTAGCACTAAACTACCTACAGTCAAACAAATACAAATAAAAACAGATACACGACCGATCCGTATATCTGTTTTTACGATAGCTGCTAATCCAGTTCGTATTCGTAGCCTGCGGGGAAGCCGGTTTCGAATTCTTTCTCGTCAGCTTCACGCAACCCGACTACTTCAACGTCGTAACTGACGACCTTACCAGCGTAAGGCGGGTTGAAGTCCAGCAGGACATGGTCACGCTTGATCTCTTTAATCAGCGCATCGAACATATTGCCGTCTTCGTCTTCAAGCACGACCTTCATACCGGGGGTGATGTCGTCGGGCATGTCTTCCCGTTCGACCAGCTCGGTATCTTCTTCGTCGTAATCGCCGTAGGCATCTTCCGGTTGCAGCGTCACACTGAGCTTATCGCCGATGGTTTTACCGTTCAATGCCTCTTCCAGGCCGGGGACGATGTTCTCATATCCGTGCAGGTATTCCAGCGGATCGTTCGTGTCTGCTTCTTCAATGACTTCACCGTCGATGACCATCTTGTAGGTCATACTGACTACGACGCCGTCTTTGATCTGTTTCACACTCATGGGTTTTTCCTATCACTTGGCTGGGGGCGATATGCCCTCGTTCAACAGCTTATTATAGTGGTCGCTGCTATGAATGAACATCCCTCGACGCCATTTATAACGGCTTTTTTACACGCCTACTTCGGTGCCATGCGGATCGCACCGTCAAGGCGGATGGTCTCACCGTTGAGCATCGGGTTCTCGATGATCTGCTGGGCGAGCAGCGCGTATTCTGTCGGTAGGCCGAGGCGCGGCGGGAACGGGACCTGCTTCCCCAGCGATGCCTTTGCTTCTTCCGGCAGCGAGGCCAGCAGCGGTGTATCAAACAGACCGGGCGCGATGGTCATCACACGGATGCCGGTGCGCGAAAGGTCACGCGCAATCGGCAGCGTCATACCGACGATGCCGCCCTTCGACGCGGCGTAGGCCGCCTGCCCGATCTGCCCGTCATACGCGGCGACCGATGCAGTGTTGATGATCACGCCGCGTTCGCCGTTGTCGTTCGGGTCGTTCTTCGCCATCAATTCAGACCCCAACCGGATACTATTGAACGTGCCGATCAGGTTAACCTTAATCACCTGCTCGAAGATGTTGAGCGGGTGCGGGCCATGCTTGTCGTTGTAAGTGCGGATTGCCGAGCCAATTCCCGCACAGTTGATGACCGCCTGCAACCCGCCGAATTCACTCTGCGCGAGATCGACGGCAGCTTGCATCTGGTCTTCGTTGCTCACATCAGCCTCGATGAAACGGGCGTTATCACCGAGCGTTACCGCGTGGGCGTTGCCCTTCTCCGTGTTGAGATCAACCAGCACGACATTTGCACCATGTTCGGCGAGGCGCTGCGCGGTCGCGCCGCCTAGCCCTGATGCCCCGCCGGTCACTAATGCGGTCATTCCTTGAATCTGCATGTTGAAAACTCCTTGTTTCAGAAAAATAGTTCGATCAAATTTACCGGGGCCGCATCCGTTCACCCCATTTCGGGTGCGGGTGTCCGTTCTGCTGCATAGCGGTGATCGCCGCATCGACATCGAACGGCACCGCCCGTAAATCAACATGGACGCCGCCATTCTCGAACGTGAACAGCCCCCACTGTGCCTTGCCGGGCATATCGAACGATAGACCGACACTGCCGACGTTGACCGCTCGCCAACCGCCCAGGTCACGATCCATTTGCAAGTGCGTGTGTCCGCCGATTGCTAGCCACCCCTCACGATCGAGCAGGGCGTCCCGCGCCTCGTCCTCGGATGAATCCGGGCGCAAGGACATCGCCTCATCATCACCGGGGATGGCGTGGTAGCCGATGGCGTAGCCGTAGCCTTCCGCGTGGCAGGACACCTCACGATGCAGGATCTTCTTGAGGTACTCGTAATCTTCCCAACTGAGTTTATCCAACGCCCAGTTGAGCATCGCGTCGAAGGTCGGGCGGATTTTGCGTTCTTTTTCGAATCCGTCGGTGTCTTCGATGGTCGGGCGCTTCATGCGCTCCCCGGTGACCAGATAGCGGTCGGTGTTGCCGCCGATGGCACGAAACTTGTCTTCGCCGTGGGCGGCTTCGACTTCATGCAACCGTTCGATACAGGCCGCAGGCTGCCCACCGAACGCGCACAGGTCCCCCAGGAACCAGACCATATCGACCTCACCAACGGCTTTGAGATCCGCGAGCATCGCGTCGAACGCGGTGAGGTTGCCGTGTATATCAGAAAAAACTGCCAATCGCATAAAACATCCTGTAATTTTAGCGTTTATGTCGCTGATATTAACATGAAAGCGCCGCCTACGCACGCAACTTGTGATTTATCAAACCTGTATAGATCGGTGAATATTCGCGCCTTTCGTGCAGATTTTTGCTATAGTAGAAACGAATAAGGAGGGATGCCGATGCAAAAGGCGCTCACAGTAATCGCCAGGATCAAACCGGGCAGTGCCGACCAGCTTGAAAATCTACTTAATACCATCGGACAGGACATCAAAGGGGAGCGAGACAACACTTATATTCGATTAGAAGAAATCGAGACGTTGCAGTTCGGGCGCTGGGTGATGATCCCCAACAGGCGAACCGGCGGCTGGGATCATTTGCTGTTTACCAGCAACTACGATGGCTCGCTCAAAGCGCACCTGAACGAGTTCGTAGAGAAATTCGGTCAGGCGATGGACACCATTTGGGGAAATTGCGAGGGCTACCCGCCGGGACGCACCACCAATCCGGACGCCTTCAAACATGCGTTCCACCATTGGATCAAAGACAACAGCATCGATTATGGTGCGTTCTATGTCGGCTATCACCATCAGACCGTGCGTGATAAGAACAATTTCATCAAAGTACGGCAGGCCATCCATTCGTTTCTGGATTTGTCTGGTGTGGAGCGACTCGCCAACACACGGATCAACCCGCTCAAGACACGTAAGCCCATCGAGATCCTCAATGCCTTTAGTGATTTACCCGACGTTCAACAGCATTACGACGACCACGTCAGCCCCGCGCTACACTCGCTACCGGACTCGATCAAGCGTCCGCGTGGGCGTGGCTGGCTCAATACAACGTTGTTCGTACTCGACCTGTTGTGGTCGCTGCTGCGGGTGGTGGTCATTCAACCGATCTTCCGCAAAGACCGCGAACTCAACCTTGATCTAGATGAGCACAACATCCAACCGGGCATCACCGCCATCGAAGACGTGGTCACGCAGAACCAGCTCACCGTGATCTCCAAGATTAAGCCGGGGTGGTGGCCTTTGCTCAAATTGCGGGTGGTGCTGACCGGGATTCATCTGGTCGGCAAGTATTTTCAAAATCAGGGTGCGTTGGGGGGCATCACGACCATTCACTTCGCTCGCTGGTGCATCATTGATAAAGGCCGCTGGCTGCTGTTTACCAGCAACTATGATGGCAGTTGGGATAGCTACATCGGTGACTTCGTCGATAAGGCCGCAACCGGCATGGATTTAATCTGGCGCAGCGCCCCCGGCTACCCTGAAGACGGCTCCCGCGACATTGAGGCGTTTAAGCACATCATCCGCGTAAATCAGGTTCGCACACAGGCGTTTTATAGCGCCTTCCCGGATTACACCATCACCAACCTGATTAACGATGGTGAGATTGCCGACGGCGTTAACAAAGCACCGGCGAACGTATGGCTGCGCCGGCTTTAAATTGTGCGTGATAACGAGAGGAAAATCTCATGCCGGATATTGACAACAGCGACATACAGGGCATCATCATGAGCGGCTACGGGCATCTGCCGCACGGCCTGTATTTGTTTTTGCGGTTTAACGATGTCGCCGGGGCGCGTGCGTGGATCAAAGACATGGTGCCGCAACTCGCCACCGGGGAACGCTGGCCTAAAGACAGTGACGGCAACACCATCAAACCCGACCGGGCGCTGACCCTCACATTGGCGCACCCCGGCTTACGGGCGTTGGGCTTACCGGAGGTCTCGCTGGTGACCTTCCCGCACGAGTTCCAGCAGGGCATGGCACACTCGGATCGCTCGCGCATCCTCGGTGATGACGGCGACAGCGCCCCCCAACATTGGCACGTCGGCGGGGAAAACGCCGCCGACATACACGCGCTGCTGATCGTATTGGCGCAAACGCCGGAACTGCGCACGCAGATTGAAACGGAGCTAAACACCAGCTTATCCGCACATGAGGTTGACGTGCTTTACACGCAGGACGGCGACAAACTCCCCGACAACCGCGAACATTTCGGCTTCTTCGACGGGCTTTCCCAACCGAAGTTAGAAAACAGCGTGCGGGACCCCAAAGTGGACGAACCGACCATCCGCACCGGGGAATTCATCCTCGGTTACAAGGACGAATACGACCAATTACCCAATTCACCCACGCTCAACGGGCAAGACCTGGGCAAAAATGGCAGCTATCTGGTGTTCCGTAAGCTGCATCAAGATGTGGCGCTGTTCTGGCGCTTCATCGCCGCCAACATCCCTGACCTCGATGATCCGTATTATGTTGACCTCAGCGAAGAAGAACGGCAGACCTGGCTGGCTTCCAAGATGGTCGGGCGCTGGCCTAGCGGCGCACCGTTGGTGATGGCCCCTTACAGAGATGATCCCGCGATTGAATTTGAGAACTACAATAAGTTCTATTTCAACGAACGTGACCCGCACGGCGATAAGTGCCCGTTGGGGGCGCACATCCGGCGTATGAACCCGCGTGACTCGCTGCCGCCCGACCCCGAAGAGTCGATCAAGTTTGCGGATCGCCACCAGATCATCCGGCGCGGCCTGCCTTACGGTGAGACGCTATTCCCGTTGGATCAACTGCCGCCCCCCGCTGACCTGGGCGACGACGGCGCGGAACGCGGCCTGATTTTCATCTGCGTCAACGCCAACATCGCCCGGCAGTTTGAGTTCATCCAGCAGACATGGGTGGAAAGTACCAAGTTTCACGGCCTCTACGATGATAAAGACCCGATCATCGGCAACGGTGACGAAAAACACACGCTGACCATCCAGCGTGACCCGGTGCGGCATCGGGTGAAGAAGTTGCCACGTTTTGTGCAGATGCGCGGCGGCGGGTATTTTTTCCTGCCGAGTATCTCCACGTTACGGCGCATCGCGGCGCTGACCGGATAGAACACGGATAGTCGTACAACCAAATAAAGCCCTTGCTTACGATTTGTGTGGAACAAAACAGAACAGGACATCGATGACCGACGACACAGGCAACCACAGACGGATCGACGCGACCGGCGTCTGGATTTTATTCGCAACGATCTCGGCTTCCAGCATGGGCTTTATCGCACAATCCGCGTTGAACCCCACCTTACCCGCCATTCAGAACGAACTCGACGCCAGCGGAGCCGACCTGCTGTGGATTGTCAACGCCTACCAGCTCATGGTCGGCGCGTTGATCCTGGTCGGCGGTTCCCTCGGTGACTATTACGGGCGTAAGCGTGTTTACATGATCGGTATCGTGCTGTTTACGGTCGCGTCGATTGCGTGCGGGCTGGCCCCGACCACCGCCTTATTGATCGTCGCCCGTGCGGTGCAGGGGATCGGCGGCGCGTTGATGATCCCCGGCAGCCTGGCGATTATCTCGGCCTACTTCGACGGCAAGGCGCGCGGCACCGCGATTGGCGCGTGGTCGTCATTCACCACCATGACCTCGGTCGCCGCGCCGACGTTGGGCGGCTTTCTCGCGGATCAGGGGTTATGGCGTTTGGTGTTCTTCATCAATGTGCCGTTGGCGCTGGCGGCGCTGGTCGCGCTGGTGATGCACGTCCCCGAAAGCAAAGACGACGACGCACCCGACCAACTCGACTACACCGGCGCGGCGCTGGTCACGCTGGGTTTGGCGGGCATCGTCTACGGCTTCACCGAGATCGGGCGTGTGGGTATCGACGACGGCCTGGGCAATCCGCTGCTGGTGGGCGCACTGCTGGGGGGCTTTGTCGGTTTAGCCGCTTTCGTCTATGTGCAAGCGCGTAGTGACCACCCGCTGATGTCACTCAAGCTGTTCAAGTCGCGCACGTTCTCCGGCGCGAACCTGCTCACGCTGCTGCTTTATGGGGCGTTGAGTGGGGCGCTGTTCTTCCTGCCGTTGAACTTCATCCAGGTGCAGGGTTACAGCGCGACCGCCTACGGGCTGGCGAATCTGCCCTTTTCAATCTTGCTGGTGCTGCTCTCGCCCTGGGCTGGTCGGCTGGTGGAAACGGTCGGGCCGCGCCTGCCGCTGATCGTCGGGCCGACGCTGGTCGGGTTTGCGTTCGTCGGCCTCGCGATCCCCGGCATGACGGACACCAGCAACCAGATCGGCGGGTTCTTCCCGGTCAGCTACTTCACTACCTATTTTCCGCCGCTGGTGCTGTTCGGGTTGGGGATGGGTGTCACCGTCGCCCCGTTGACCACGACCGTGATGGGGTCGGTGCCGCAACACAACGCCGGCACAGCGAGCGGCATCAACAACGCGATGTCCCGCGCCTCCGGGGTGCTGGCGGTCGCCATTCTCGGTGGGATCGCGCTAGTGGTCTTTACCAATACGCTGTTGGACGACCTCAGCGACCAACGGCTCAGCGAGCAAACACAGGCCGAACTCGAAACCCGCGCCGAAGACCTCGCCGGGACGCGCTTACCCTATACCCTTGTCAACGATTTCTCGCTGGTCAAAATTGAGCGCACACGGACGGCGATTGATCGCTCGTTTATCGAGACCTTCCGTATTCTGATGTTGATCGCGGCGGGGATGTGCTGGACGAGCGCCGGATTAGCGGCGGCTTTCATCGCAAAGGAATTGGAGCCACCCGAAGAACTCATCCGCGAGGCCGAAACACCGGCGGCATAGCGTATTCGGACTAGGAAATCAACCTGAGAGGCGTGGCTTCACCTATTCGCCGCTCACTCTGGATGACGCCCATGCCAGACAGACCGATGCTGGCTGTTTGCCAGACATTGAGTTGAGTAACGTCATCGAAATTGATTTGTCCGTTGGTAAAACAGCCAGGTGATATAGATACCGCCGGCGGGGGATAAGCGCATGTGTCGTGTCATCGCGTTCACTTATCCCCCTCAGAAAAGGCGCTTACTTGTGGTGGAACGCACCTTCGAGCGTGGTCTGGGGGAAGAACTCTCCGGCTTCACCTTCGACGGCGTAATTATACAGCGCGGCCTGGAAGATGCCGTTCAGTGCGGCGAAGAACAGGCTCACGATGGCGACTGCCAGCACAACGATGGCGATCCCCAGGCCGACGACAAAGCTCGACCCGGTCGCGGAGGCGATCAGGTAAATCGGCGCACCAACCACGATGGCGACCACTATCATGGCGACAAACTGGATGATGCCCATACCAAAGGTGGCGACGACATTTTCACCCCAGGTGGATTTTAGCAGGGTGCCGCTGCGCTTGATGGCCTCAATGGGGTTGAGGTTCTCGACCACCATCACCGGAACCACCAGGAAGGTAATCAGGCTCCATGCGGTGCCGATAACCGCCGCGACGATCTGACCGAGTATGTTGTCCTCATCGCCGCGAATGGCTTGTAAGATCATGCCGACGGTGGCGGAAATCGCCGCGTAGCCGATGATCGTGCCGATCCGCTGGTTGGCTATCTGAAGGCCATCGCGGAAGGTCGGGTCTTCACCGCGCAGGCGCATCAGTGCCGCGCCGATCAGCGCCGTGTTGGAGTAGATGATGACGGTGTACGTCACCAGATAGAACAGGAAGGCGATCACGAAGAAGCCGATGCCAACACCACCTTCGCCTTCTGTGCTGGTCTGAGAGGCGGTTTCCGCCGCTGCACTGCCAGTTGCTGCGTCGAACACACCCAACGCCGCCAATGGGATCATAAACGAAATCGTCACGATGATTAGCCCGATGGTGGAAAACAGCGGGAATAACATCAGATCACGGTCTTTTTGTAACACAGAATAGCTCGCCTTCACGAGCTGCCAACTATTGCCAAACATTGGATAAACTACCTCCTCAAGTCAATCAGATTGTTGTAATTTTCGTTGCCACAATCCACATTATACGCGCAATTTCATCTGCTTAACATAACAAGATGACTTACGTCAGTGAATATTACGGAAAATGACGATTGCTGCGTCCGGCGAAGGTGCGAAAACTCGTCTAGAATAGAGAGTATAAAACAGGTGAGAAAGGCTGTATGTTCTACAAAATTAATTGCACACTCACAATGATTGGTATATTGCTGCTGTTTGCATCCCCCGGTGGGGCGCAATCTCAATGCGGCATCGCGGAAACGATTAACTATCCGATTGACCGTAATCTGTTCCAACTGGCGCAGGATTTCGGCACCCGCAGTCCACGCCATCAAGGCCGCTACCACACCGGCGAAGACTGGTTTGTCGCCGGTGGTGTCTCGTTGGGGCAACCGGTACGGGCGGCGGCGGCGGGGCGCGTGACCTACAGCGCACCGACCGGCTGGGGGCGTGACGGTGGTGTGGTCATCATCGAGCATGTCTTCGCCGATGGCACGGTCGTCTACACGCAGTACGGGCATATGATGGAAACCGAAGACGCCCCCTTCCCGGCGCGGTTAAGCTGCATCGAGGCCGGGGATCGCATCGGCAGCATCGGTGATGCTCGGCCCGCACCGCATCTGCATTTTGAGGTACGGGTCAACCAACCGGATATTCCCGGCCCCGGCTACAGCCTCGAAGACCCGGTTGACGGCGGCTGGCGTAGCCCGATAGCGACCATCACCGACCTGCAAGCGCGGCTCAGCAGCGCGTACCGTTGGGGCGTGAACACCGGCATCGGTTCCGCGCCGCTGGTTCTGGACGATTACAGCTTGTTGGTGGCGCGAGACACGACGCTACGCCGCATCACCAACGACGGACGCATCCTGTGGCGGGTGTTCACGGAGACGCCGGTCGTGAGCATTGACGGCTTTCAGGCTAATCCGCTGGTGACTTATGCCGATGGCACACTCGGTCGCATCGACTTTGAGGGCAACCCCACCGGTGACCGCTGGCAGGTCGATTTTCTGCCCGATTCCGCGCCGATCCAACTGGGTGAGACGTTGATCTACCACACCATCGATAATACGCTGACCGCGCTCACCGCTGACCGGCGTGAGGTCTTATGGCAGTTGGAAGATGTGCCGGACTACGAACACTATTTCATCGGTGAAGTGTTTATCGGCTTGGTGACGGTCGAGGGTGAGCTACTGCTGGTCAGCCATGCCGGTGAGCAGATCGACCGGGCCATGCTGGAAGCGGGCGCGAGCTTCGCCAACCTGCCGGATGGCTCGCTGCTGGTGTATACGCTGGGCGGTCTGTGGCGCGTGGATACTGACGGCGAGTGGTCACAGGCGCTTGATGACGATGTCGAGATGCCGACCGGCGGCGGGGCCTCGGCGGTGGCGACGAGTCCCGATGGCCGGATTTTCCTGACAGATGGCGAACGGCTCTACGCTTACTCGCGGCTCGGTGCGCTGGACTGGCAGGGGTCGCTGCCGCAAATAGTGACCGGACGTGTCGCTATGACGCACATCGAGGACTTGCTGCTGATCGTGAGCAATCACGGACACGTCATCACCGCACGGGATGGCGGCGGCATTTGCGGCTCTACGCGCATTTACGGCGATGACGGCGACCAACTGTGGTATGAACGCAGTGAGGACGGTATCCTGCGGGTGCTGGTCGGTCGTCAGGTGATCGGGCTGGACTGGCGACAGTTCAACGGCGCATGTTGACGACGCTGCCGGGCCGTATCGCCCTCGACCGTGACCTGGAACTGCATCCGCTGACTACTCGCTACGCCGAACCGCTTTTCCGGTTGATCCAACAAGACCGCGCCCATCTGCGGCAGTGGCAAAATTGGCCGGATAGAATCCGCACTATCGACCATATGCGGCAGGTCGTGCGCCGCACCTATTACAAAATTGCCAATGGTGACGGCTTCGATCTGGTCATCATGCATCGGGGTATGCCGGCCGGTAAGATCGGTCTGGTGTACATCAATCGACCGCAACGCTTTACCGAGATCGGTTACTGGTTAGGGGAATCGTTTCAGGGGCAGGGACTGGTTACCCGCGCTTGCCGTTTCGTCGTCCACTTTGCCATGACCGACCTTGACCTATGCCGTGTGCAAGTCCGCTGCGCCGAGGATAACGGGCGCAGCCGTGCTATCCCGCAGCGGTTAGGCTTTCGTAACGCGGGGCGGTTGCCCTTCCGCACGAACATTCACGGTGAACCGCACTACGAACAGCTTTACATCATGCAAGCCGAAGACTGGAGAAGCCGCATGTTTTATCATATCACCACGCGGGAGGCGTGGCAGACCGCGTGGAATTACTACCGTGCCGACTCGTTGGAAACACAGGGGTTCATCCATCTTTCCGCCAACGAAGATCAAGTGCTACGGGTGGCGAACGCGCTCTATGCCGGGCAGCGTGATTTGATCGTACTATGTATTGACCCGACGCTGGTTCGGTCACCGATCAAACAGGAACCGCCCGATACTACCGTCCCCGCCGAGCATTACGACGGCGAATTATTCCCGCACCTGTATGGCGCACTGCCGGTGGCGGCGGTGCTGCAAACCGTCGATCTGCTCAGCGAGGCAGACGGCGGCTTCCGGCTGGCAAAGCCGCTGGCCTAGTGCAAGAACGAGCGGAGTCTGCATGGTCGCTTTTGCCCCCATCATCCCGTTTCGCTGTGCGAGGCATTCCCTCGCTCTCCTTTACGGTTCCTGCGGAACCTGGGGCGTGGGGGGGAAGCGTGTCTGCGCCATAATGCCGCAGCAGGCGGCGCGAACCAACCGACCGCTGGTCGGGATTCGATGAACCGATGATGTGGCTGATGATGGGATATGTTATACTTCCCCGCAGAAATCCGCGTGTGCGAAGGAACAAAACTCGATGACAGAACTCACACAGTTGACGATCACCGAAGCATTGGCAAAACTCGATGCCGGGGAGATCACCTCGGTGGAACTGACCCAGGCGCATCTGGATCGCATTAACCAGCTTGACCCGCAAGTCAGGGCGTATATCACCGTGACACCCGTCCAGGCACTTGACCAGGCCAAAGCCGCTGACGAGCAACGCGCCGCCGGGGCTCAAAAGCCGCTGCTCGGTATTCCACTGGCGATTAAAGACGTACTTTCCACCAAAGGGGTAGAGACGACCTGCGCCTCGAATATCCTCAAGGGCTACGTGCCCGTGTTCGACGCGACCTGTGTCGCGCAGCTCTACGACGCCGGCATGGTCATGCTCGGCAAGCTCAACATGGACGAGTTCGCTATGGGGTCTTCAACGGAGAACTCCGGGTTCTTCAATACCTGCAACCCCTGGGATCTAGAGCGCGTCCCCGGTGGCAGCAGCGGCGGCAGCGGGGCGGCGGTCGCCGCGTTGATGGCGATGGGCACACTCGGCAGTGATACGGGCGGCAGCATCCGTCTGCCGGGGTCATTTTGCAACGTGACGGCGCTCAAACCGAGCTACGGGCGGGTGAGCCGCTACGGGTTAATCGCGTATGGTTCCTCGTTGGACTGCGCCGGGCCGCTGGCTCGTTCGGTCGAGGACGTGGCGCGGATGCTGCAAGTGATGGCAGGGCACGACCCCAAAGACTCGACCAGTATGCCGGTCGAGGTGCCGGACTACGTCGCCGGGTTGACCGGGGACATCAAAGGCTTGAAGATCGGCATCCCTAAAGAATATTTTGTCGAGGGCATCCAGGCGGAAACCGAAAAAGCCGTGCGGGCCGCCATCGCCCAACTGGAAGGCCTGGGCGCGGAGGTAAAAGAGATTAGTCTGCCGCACACCGAGTACAGCCTGCCGGTCTATTATCTGATTGCGACCTCGGAGGCATCCGCTAATCTCGCTCGTTATGATGGCATCCGCTATGGCACGGTGAAGCAGGGCGAGGACATGCTCGACAACTACCGCAAGACACGCGGCGAGGGCTTCGGCGCGGAGGTCAAGCGGCGCATCATGTTGGGGACGTATGCGCTCTCCGCTGGCTACTATGACGCCTTCTACGGCAAGGCATCCCAGGTACGCACGCTGATTAAGCGCGATTTCGACACCGTGTTCGAGGACGTGGATGTGCTGGTCGCGCCGACCTCACCGACGACGGCCTTTAAGATCGGCGAAAAATCCGACGATCCGCTGGAGATGTATCTCGCAGACGTGCTGACCATTGCCGCCAACATCGCCGGGATTTGTGGGGTCAGCGTGCCCGCCGGGTTTGACAGCGGCGGTCTGCCGATTGGTTTGCAGTTCCTCGGCCCGGCCTTCGGTGAGGAAACGCTGCTGCGTGCCGCCCACGCCTACCAGACCAACACAGATTGGCATACGCGCTTCCCGGCGTTGGTAACGGCGTAGCTTTTCTCGCAGGCGGGTAGCTGGCTACCCGCTACCCATAGCTGACCGCGTATATGTTATAGTCGGATGTGAGGAATAAGGACACACAATCGAAGGAAAATAACCTATGCCCGCAAAACCGTATTGGTGGCAGCGTGGGGTGGTCTATCAGATCTACCCGCGCAGCTTTATGGATCACAGCGGTGATGGTGTTGGTGATATTCAGGGGGTGATCGACAAGCTGGATTATGTCGAGTGGCTCGGCGTGGACGCGATCTGGTTTTCGCCGCTGTTCCCGTCACCGATGGCGGATTTCGGCTATGATGTGTCGGATTATATCGCCATTCATCCTGATTACGGCACCCTGGCGGATTTCGACCGCTTGCTGATCGAAGCACACAGCCGCGATCTCAAGGTCATCCTTGATCTGGTACCCAACCACACCTCGGACGAACATCAGTGGTTTGTCGAGTCGCGCCGCTCGATGGATGACCCGAAACGTGACTGGTACATCTGGAAAGACCCCGGCCCCGATGGTGGGCCGCCCAACAATTGGAAATCCTACTTTGGCGGCCCCGCGTGGACGTTCGACGAGGCCACCGGGCAATACTACATGCACAACTTCCACCCCAAGCAGCCGGAACTCAACTGGCGTAACACTGAAGTCGAGCAGGCGATGTTCGATGTGATCCGCTTCTGGCTGCGGCGCGGTGTGGATGGCTTCCGCATCGACGTGATCGACCGGCTGCTCAAAGACCCGCAGTTCCGCGACAATCCACCGCATCCCGATTGGAGCGAGGGCGATAACCCGACCAACGCGCTGCGCCGTGTGCATAGTGAGGCGCAATTTCCCGAATTGTTTGACCTGTGGCGACGCTTTCGCCGTGTGTTCGATGAGTTCCCTAACAAGGTCGCCATCGGTGAGGTGGCCTACGACTACGGGCCGCAGCAACTCGCCGGGTTCTACGGCGAAGAACGGACGGATACCGACAACGAGAACGACGGTCTGCACCTGCCGTTTAACTTCGGCCTCATCGCCCAGCCCTGGGATGCCGAGTCCATCCGCGCTTTTGTGGATACCTACGACGCCGCGCTGCCGTCCTATGCGTGGCCTAACTACGTGCTTGGCAACCACGACCAGTCGCGCATCGCTAGCAAATACGGCAGGGCACAGGCACGGGTCGCCGCTGTGATGCTGCTCACATTGCGCGGCACGCCGACGATCTACTACGGCGACGAACTCGGCATGGAAGATGTCACCATCCCCGACGAGCGCATTCAGGATCCACAAGGGCGCGACCGCAACTTCAACCGTGACGAGTGTCGCACCCCGATGCAGTGGGATACCAGCCCGCACGCCGGGTTCTGTCTGGCAGATGTGACCCCCTGGCTGCCCGTCGCGGATGACTACCAACAGCACAACGTCGCCGTGCAGACCGACGACCCTAACGCGATGCTCAACCTGCACCAACGCTTGCTCAACTACCGCCGGCGCACCCCGGCGCTGCACATCGGGCGCTACTACGCGATTGACCCCTGCCCGGCGGGATGCTTCGTCTATCTGCGGCAGTACAACGACCAACGCTGTTTGATCGCACTCAACTTCACCGGCGAAACCAGAACGCTCGACCTGAGCGACTACGGCGACAGCACTACGATCATCCTCTCCACCGAGGCCGACCGCGACGGTCAGCCGGTTGACCTGGGGGCGCTGGCCTTGCACGGCGACGAAGGCGTGATTATCGAGGTGTGAGTGTGAGTATGCAGATTGCTTCCGAACACGCCGAGATGCACGTTGCTTCTTGCTGCATTTTACCCCCTCCGTCCCGACTTTGCCGGGCCACCTCCCCCATCTACGGGGGAGGTTTTCTACGTTTCTTCGAGATTCGTGAAAGTCCCCCTCTCCGTCAACGGGGAGGGGGATTGAGGGATTGGGGTCAAGCGAGGACGACTAGCACTGCCCCCTGTACGTGCGTGCAAAATTCAGGCAACCCTTCGGGGGACATCTAATGGCTGATCTGTTCGTCGAAGTCTTTCCGTTGGAACCAGACGCGACCCCGCCGCTGTTCGCCTATCAATTGCTGCTGACCGGCGAGCCATCCCCGGCGATGGTGGATCGGTTGGGGCGGCGCGTGGCGCGTCACCTGCGGCGCTCATTCCCCGGCGCATGGTTGTGGTTGGAAGGGGACATCATCACCGACGAGGAACGGGGTGGCGCTGAGTTGATGATTAACCTCGATCTGCTCAAGGGGAGCGACCCCGACCGCTACGCCGCGCTGGATGGAATTGAACCCGCGTCCGTCTCCACACAGATGCAGGCCGAGTTCATGCTGCGCACACGCCTACGTGACCTGGGCGACACCATGCAAGACGCGCTCGACCGCCAGCAAGCACGCATCCCCAACGCGACCGTTGAGCGCGAACATCGCCTGCAAGCCTGGGAGGTGAACGGGGAACCGGCGGCCTCCATTTCTATCGCCTCGCGCTTGATCTACGACCAGACCGTGCAGCAATACGCCGGGACGGAACACGACCTCGGCGTGCTGGGTGATAAGCTCAACGGCTTGTGGGCGTCCGACCCGGCGAAGGGGCGGCGCGGGGAGATCACCGGCATCGTCGGGCGAATGGGGGATCACCGGGCGCGACTGCTCGACCTGCCACCACAGCACATGGCGATTGACGATTTACAGGCCGCGCTGGATGGCGAGTTAGTCATCAGTGTACGTATCGGCGACGAGGACTACGAATATCTGGCGCAGAGCCTGTGGTTGATCGTGCGGTTACCGCACCTGCCGCGCTTCGAGATCAACCCGGTGCAGGCGCTGCAAACGTTGCAAATGCAGCCGCGCACCCGTGCCCTGCTGGTCAAATCTGTGAGTGACATCGGCAAAGAGGCGGCGGTGCTGGGCAATGGCTACAACAGCCGCACCCACCCGCAACTGTTCTTCAACGCGGATTTCGAGATGAACCTGCGCTACGGTGGCGGGCGCGTGCGCCCTTACAACAATGACAAGCTACCGTATGATTTCGCCGAACTGGGGGAGTATCATCTGCGGGAAGATTTCACGGTGCAGCCGGTGCGTGTGTGCGTGGTCAACACATTGGCACTCAAGCTGGAAGACTTCGTTGAGGCGTTGCAGCGACAGCTCAAGCGTAATTTCAACTTCGCCATCGACGTGATCCGCGAGCGTCGCGTGCGGGTGGTGTCGCGCTCCAATTTAGAGAGCGCGGTGCGCGTGGTGGAAAAAGAAAACCCGGACATCATCCTGGCCTTCTTCCCCGATGACCTTGATGCCGGGGACGATGACGACAGCAACACCGATGCTACCGCTGACTACATCAAGTCGCTGACGTTAGGGCGTGGCCTGCCCACGCATGTGATCTATCAATCCACGCTAGACGACCCCGACGCCATGCCGGGGATCATCATGAGCATCCTCGGTAAGACCGGCAGTGTGCCCTACGTGCTGACCGAACCGCTGGAACACGTCGATTTCGTCGTCGGGTTAGATATTGTGCGCGAATACTTCAAAACCACCGGAGAAACATGCCTGACTGCCATCGCCCGGTTCTACCAGTCCGACGGGGCCTTCATCCGTTATACTGTCCGCGACCTCTCGCAAACCGAGACCGCGCTGCCCTATGTGTTGATGCGCGACCTATTCCCACAGAAAGAATTCGCCAATAAGCGTGTGCTTATCCACCATGATGGGCCGTTCGCGGTCGATCTGCTGCAAGCTCTCGCCGGGTGGGGGCAGGCCATCAAAGCGGCCTTCTGTCCGGTGGAGATCAACCGGCTCGGTGCCCCGCGCATCTACGCGCTGGAGGGGGGCATCGTCAAGCCGCCCTGGGGCAGCGCCTTCAAGCTGAGCGACCGCGAGGCGCTGCTGGTGTCGTTCGTCGCCAAAGAGGACATCACACCACAGCCGTTGCGCGTGCGCCTGCCAGCACATCCGCTGCTGCCACCGCCGGTCGCCATCGAAGGGGTGTTGCGCAGCATCCTCGTGTGGACGCTGCTGGCCTACGGCGCGGAACGGCTGCCCAAGCTGCCCGTCACCACCATGAACGCCGAGCAACTGGCCTACTGGCTGCGGCGGGGCGGTCGCTTTGAGCGAGAAACGGGTGTGGTGCCGTTCTGGTTATGACGTTTTACGCCTCGCCTCTCTCACTCCCCCAGCGGGTCGAGCGTGACCACGTCGATAGAGAACGGCGTTTGCGGGTCGATGCCGGGGAGCACGATGCTTTGCCCGTCCAGGTTGGAGGCGTAGATGCGGTTCTCGACCGCCGCCACATCGCTGATCCCACGGAAGTTATCCGCTAAATAGATGAGTTCGTTCGCTTCAGGATCAACCATCACGAGGCTGCGGGCTGCTGCCGCCGCCGCGTAAATATTTCCGGCAGCATCAACGGTGATGCCATCAAAGCCCGGTTCGCCTTCGCCGGACGCCCCCGCATAGCGGTAGACTGTGTCCAGCGTTTCGCCTTCCAACGAGACACGATAGATCACGTTGACCTCAGCATCGGCGACCAGCAACGTCTCGGTTGAGGCGTCGTAGGTGAGGCCGTTGGGGATGACATCGGGGAGGTCGGGGTCGTCATCCGGCACAGACCAGAACCGGGACGCCTCGCCGCTGGGTTCGTAGACCCACACCTCGCGTGAGCCGCGATCCGTCACGTAGACGTTGCCGTTCGCGTCCGCCGTGACGTGACCGGGGGAGATAAAGCCGTCAATAGTATCGATCTCACCGAGGTCGGTAAGCTGGCCTGCCGGGGTGATCGCCCAGACCGTCCCGCCCGCCGCACGCGGGTTGGAGTCGATGCGATCCACCACGTAGACTGTGCCGTCCGGCGCGACATCCAACCCGCTGACCGCGCCGATGCTTGCTTCGGTATCGGGAATGGGCAAGATCACATCCAGTACGGCCTGGCCTTCGGGGTCGATGTTGCCGCCGGTTGGGATTGACCAGACCGTCCCGTTGATGCGGCTGGCGGTGTAAATCGTGCCATCCGGCGCGACCGCCACCGCCGCCGGGTAAGCGTTATCGCCGGGGAGGTAGGCGAATTCGGCGGCCTCGACCGCCGTCAGACCCAGCGTGGGCAGTTCGACCGGTTCCTCAAAACGGGTGACACTGGTCTCTCGTGGGGCGTTGTTGACGATTTGCAGCAGGACAAAAACCAGAATCGCGACGATCAACATCAGACCGCCGCCGAAGATCAAGACGAAGACCACCACACGCTGTCCCCGGCTCATCATTTGAATGCGTTGCATAGTGCCTCTTTGTTAGTTGATTACAGTACATTAGCAACACATTTTAGCACGCGATGATGAGCGCAGGCTTACATTTGTGCCGTGCCTTCAGCGAAACTCGGTGCAGCAGGCAACCCGCCCGTGCTAAAATTGGCCCGGCCCCCACGCCTAAATGTAAACCCTGTAAGTCTAACATTCGTACTACGGCACGCTGAAGCTAAACGTCCACGGCCCGTCGATGCGTCCGCCGATTTGAGAGAATACGTCCTCGATGATCCGGGTGGTATCCGCCGGGGAATCACCCCTGTTGAAGCCCATGCCATAGCGGGTGATGATTTCCCCGGTGCCGGTCTGGAAAAGCTCGGTGTTCAGGCCGCGCTCGGCGAGCATCTGCCGGACGCGCTCGGCATTGGCTTCGGTTTCCATAAAGCTGCCGCGCAGGTAGTCCACACGGAACGTCCATGTTTGTTCCTCGCCGGGGACGTAGGGCAGTGGCACGCGCATCTCCACACAGGTGCGCCCATCGGTGACGTTCTCCGGGCCGATCATCGGTGTTACGTTGATAATGTCGTCGCCGGTGTCGATGTGGGCGACCGGCGTCCACAGCTTGTCGGAACCGGGGACGGTGTAACAGAAATCGAGCGCGGTCAGTGAGGGTGTCACCGTCACCTGCTCGACCGTCATCGTCACATCGCTGACCGTCTGCGCGTCGAGTTTAGGCACCACATACTCATCGACGAACGGCAAACGCAGGTTGTCGAAGGTCACCGTGAACGACTCGAATTGATCGACCGGTACCGGGGATGGCAAGGGCATCATGGTCGGTTGGTCTGCGGGTGGCTGCATCATCTCACCGCCGCCGCCCCCACCGGATGAAGTCCCATCGCGCCGGGTGGGATGCGTGGCGAACGTGATTTCCAGCCGTAGATCGAGCGTTTCAGGATCCCCGGTAATCACGGAGCCGTCGAAGGCGGCATCACGTCCGATGTTGACCATGATCGACGGTGTGCCACTAGAACTGCCACCACCACCACCGCCACCCAACGGAACCGGCGGGATTTCCTCGCTGGTGGTGGTATCGAACAGACGATAGTTGATGTTAAAACCGCCCTCCGGTCGCTCGACCTGGTACAGATCGTAAACGATCTCGGTGGTCAAGACGATACGGTTGGCGTCGGCGTAGCCGCGTTGCAGCGTAACGTCGATGTCGCTGACGCGCTGCGTGCGGTTGAATTCGACGAATAAGCCCTGGGTCGCGGCGCTGTCCAGGCCGGGGTCATAGCGTTGGTGCTGATACTGCACGACCGCGAAGGCCGTCACAGTGGAAAGCAACGTCAAGATCAGAATCGCAGCGATGCGCGTCAGGGAAGGCGGCACGTTATACCGGCGTTCTCGGCGCAGCTTGCGCTGTACGGCGGGGATCAGGTTGATGTCGTCGGGCACTTCGTGTTCGGCGATGTCGCGCAGCCCGGCGCGGATGTCGTTCTCGTTCATACCTCCCCCAACTGCAATAGGCCGCGCAGACGCTGACGTGCCGCGTG
>DAOTTX010000097.1:0-3140 GCA_034437515.1 Anaerolineae bacterium | reverse complement strand
ATGGGCAGTGCGGCGGTCAGTGCGGCCACGGGGGCAGCGGTTCTGGCAGGTGGCGGCTCGTTTCTGCAAGCGGCAGGCGGGGCCTTTGGCGATGCGCGTACCGCGCAGACCATGAACTACGCCTCGCGGATGCTGGGCGGCGAGGATACCCTGCTCGGTCGGGCGGCGGAGGGGTTGTGCGAGGGCGCGTCCGCCCGCACGATGGGCGGCCCAGTGGGTGGGGCGCTGCTTGGCGCTCAGAACCGGCGCAACCGTCAGACTGAGGCGGAAGGCGAAGAACGCCTGAACTATACGGGTGCGGCGGATGATGCCCGCACCCAATCTGTTCAGACGTATCGGGACACCGCTGACCGCGCTGCGCTGGATGAAGGCTTTGACGACGACGGTGCGCGGCGGGTGGCGGCGTTGTCACTTGTCTACGACGATGACACCTTCGACACGGTGGCGAATACGGTGCGCCGTGTGCGCAACGCCAATCCCGACCTGCCACCTGACAGTCCCGCCTTTCAGCGTCAGGTGCGCGACGCACTGCCATCTGACATGCAAACCATTGAGACGGCAGCACTGGCGGACTTCTCCACCACGTTTGGGGCGTCCGCTGATCCCACGCCGTCGCGCTACGACAAGGCAACCGCGCTGATGCAACCGATTCGGACGCCCGGCGCTGCGGATGAGGCGCGTGATGACGCACTGCGTGCCTATCGGCTGAGTGGGGATGAGGGCACGCTGACCGATGCCTTCTCACCTGACGATGCCAATCGCGTCGCCCGCCTGATGGATGCCTACGATGATGACGACTTCGCGGCGGTGATTTCGGCGGTACGAGCCGCCCGTGACACCAATCCCGACGTGGAACCCGGCTCCACCCGCGCGCTAACGGCTGCTCGTAACGAACTGCCGTCGTCACTGACACAGATGCCATCATCTGATTTACGGGCGTTTTCTAATGCCTTCGGTGCTTCCGCCACCGCCCCGGCTGTCATTGCATCTGAGGCGACTGCACCTGCCATCTACATCGGCAACCGCGACCAACGGCGTGATGCGGCGGTTGCTGACTACCGTGCAACCGGGGATGAAACTGGACTGGATAACCAGTTCTCGCCGCTTCAGGTCAACCAGATCATGCAGTTGAATGACGAGTACGACGATGATGACTTTGAGGCGGTCGTGCGTGCCGTGCGCCAAGTGCGGACGGATGACCCCGAACTGGAAGCAGGTTCCACACGGGCAGTCCGTGCTGCTCGCCGCCAGCTTCCCGACCGGCTGCGCCAGATGCCGAGTGAGGACTTAACCGCATTCTCCAACATTTTCGGTGAGGAGGCAGATACCCCGACGGTCAGCCAATCCGCAGGGCGGCGGCGCACACCGCAACCGCAGCCTGACATCGAACCAGTGCCGCTGTCGAACGTCATGAGTGAGGACGATGCCCGCATGATCGCGGGATCATTCGGCGTTGAACCGGACGAAATGGTCATCATGCCGACCCGTGCGCGTGCCGCTGGGCCAGCGTCAGACCCAACACTAACGGCAACCGCTGATGCGTCTACACCCGCGCCGCCACCACCTGCCGCTGACGTCGCTCCGGTCAATCCCAACGCCCGTGACAGCTCGGTCAATATTCCACAGGTCATTTTGTCGTCTACACCGTCAGAAGCGGCAGCAACTCCAGTTTCACAAGCGTCATCCCTGACTGACATTTCCGGGATCGGACCGTCCACGCAGGCACAGCTTCGGGGGGCGGGGATTCAAACGGTGGGCGATCTGGCAGGGGCAGACCCGGCACAACTGGCACAGTTACCCCGTGTGACGCAGGCGCGGGCGACGGCGTGGGTGGCAGCGGCCTCCGCGATGACCGCTGCCAATGCGACTACACCGACGATGGCTACAACACCTCAAACACCCGTATCACCTGCCCAAACAACAACGGTTACACCGCCGACACCGTCACCGATGACCGGACAATCCGTTGCGCCAGCCACCGTTTCATCGGCACAGCAGGTCAGTGAGGAACCCCCTCCCCGCAATTACAGTCGTGTTGGATCACCGCCGCCTGCTGTCTCCGGGCAACCGCCAGTTCCGCGTACAACGATACCGCAATCGGTGGATGAGGAGCCACCACCGCGTGACTATAGTCGGATGGAACCGCCACCCGCTGCACCTGCGCCGCAACGTCGCGTTGAAACGCCAGTCACACCACAACAGTCAACGGCAGCACCACAGCCTCGACCGACTGAAGGTGCGTCACCACCAACTGCCGCACCTGCGCCTCCGCGCCGTGTCGAAACACCAGTCACACAACAACAGCCTATACCAGCACAATCACCGAGACAGACTGAAGGTGCGCTCACACCGTCATCTGCTGCACCTGCGCCACAGCGCCGCGTGGAAACGCCTGTCAGACCTCAACAGTCAGCGGCAGCGCCACCGAGATCCACTGAAGGTGCGCCCACACCGTCACCCTACTACTTAGACAATGAGAAGGGGTAAAATAGGCATCCCAACAAATGATAATGGTGATGCTAACATGGGAATACGAATCAACTCATTGGTAGAAATACCAAAAGACGCAGAAAGAGGCTTTTTCGTGTATTTGCTTCATGGAAATACACCTACACGGATCAACCAAGCGCTAGAAAAGTCTTTCGATATTTTAGCGAAGGAAGCATCACAAAGTAACTTTGTCGTCGTGATGGGGTATACAGGTGAGTTCGGCGGTGAGGTGATGAATCATTATTCAGTGGATGGGCTTGATAGCTATGAAACACTACCTGCAATCTTGATTTCTACTGTGAACCCGCATCAATTTAAAGACATAAATAGTATCAACAAAGGTAAACCTTTTAGAGAAAACGAGAAGGTTGTTCTTATTTCACTCAAGCAAAAAGCTCAAACTGAGGATGATGTGTTCAACATGGTCACTGACATTCTACGTGATCTGAAATCTGGTACTGAGTTGCGTAACTTTGCCGTAACCCAAGATAAGAAAACCAATTTCCTCGATGCTCTTATATTAGAACCGAATCTTTCCGGTGTTGGTATTAATTTAAACTCGACTTTATCCAATTACGAAAATGTAAGGTTTTTATGGGTCATAAGCAACGTCAATGTTTCAGGAAAAGGGTTGAAACTTCTTTTTTAAC
>DAOTTX010000096.1:0-5079 GCA_034437515.1 Anaerolineae bacterium | reverse complement strand
GGCGCCCAACGTCTGCTACACCCACGCCGGCGCCCTCGATGGCGAGATCCACGTCGATGGGGTTAGAGTCATCGGCGTTGGCAATCAGCTTCCCGACCATTTTTGGATTGGCCAGGAAGCCTACAAGCATCCAGACGATCAGTTGCCGCTCTTCAGCACAGGAGGCTAACGATGCCGGACCAACAGCAATTCAACATCGGAGATCACGTCGAGTGGGCATTGGGACACGAAAGCGGCGTCATCGTATCGTTCACACGGGATGGCACAGCGGCCTACGTCCGCCGGCCGGCCTATCGCATCCAGGCCGGGATGCCCTCTCACACACCCGTTCGTCTCACAAAGCTGAGACTACAACAGGAGACACCACCTCATGATCAACACTGAAGAGTTACTCGAAAAGTCTGACTTAACCCGGTTAGCAGAACGCGCCGGCGCGAAGCTCAGGAAGCGCGGGGCGCAATATCGCAGCGCGTGCCCCCTGCACGGCGGCGATAATGCCAGCGCCTTTGTCATCTACCAGGGACGCAGCGGCTGGCGTTGGCATTGCTACACCGGCTGCAACGACGGCGGCGACGCTATCGAATTCATCCGCCGCCAGTACAACCTACCCCCGGATGGCCGGGGCTTCATCGATGCCTGCAAGATCCTGGCCGACGAGTCCGGCATCGATCTACCTGGATGGACCGAGGAGGAGATTGCGCAACACAAGCGCGAGCGCGCCCAGCGCAACATTCGCCGCGAGGTGCTGCAGATCGCCGTATCCTACTATGAGCAACGGCTGTGGAGCAATGAGCAGGGCCTCGCCTACGCTCGCGGGCGCGGCTGGGAGGATGAGACCATCAAGGCGCTGCGGATGGGCTACAGTGACGGCCACCTGGTCGAGCACCTCATCGAGCGCGGCGCCGATCTCGGCCTGGCCGCCCACCTGGGCCTGCTCACCGACAAATCCAACGGCGCGCAGCGATACGTCGATGCGATCCCTGGCGGCTACCTGATCTACACCCATCAATTACATCACGAAATCCTCTACCTCTCCGGGCGCGCCACCTTCACCAACGACAAGGCCAAGAAGTCGCGCAACCTGCACACGCCTAAACAACTCTACTGGGCCATCCAACGCCACGGCCACGGCCCGCTGTTGATGGTCGAGGGGCAAGCCTGTGCCTCCACGCTCTACCAGTGGGGCTACAACAGCGCCGGGCTGGGCGGGACGTCGCTCGATGACCAGGACGTGCGCAGTGTCCAGGCCTACCCCGGCGTCTACCTGATCTTGGACCCCGACGCCCAGGACAAGATCGCCGCCATCGCGGATAAGATCGGGCCGCTAACGATGATCGTCGAGGGCCTTCCCGGCGCCGACATCAACGATTGGGCGCAGAACGGCGGCACGGCTGAGGTGCTGGCTACGCTGATAGAAAAGGCGCGACCGTGGATCGAGGTTGCCATCGCGGAGGCCGTCGAGGCACCGCCCTTTGAACTGGAAGAGCACTTAGATCACCTGGCGCACCTCATCACCGACGTTCCGCAAGGATCACGCGGCCAATACATCTACCAGGTATGCACGCGCCACAAGCTGGCCACCAAAGCCGACTTCAAACAGATCGTCGCGGAGATCGAGGATCTGGAGACGGAGGCCAACGGATTCGAGGTGCGCGACGGCCGGATCAGCCACTACGGCGATCCGCTGTGCAATATGGCCATCTACATCACCCACGAATTGACGCGCGACGACGGCCTGAACATCCCGGAGAAGCTCTACACCATCACGGCCACACTGGACACCGGCGAGCAACTGCGCACCATCGATCAGATGCCGGCAGAGGACTTCGATAAGATGAGTTGGATCGGCAGGAACTGGGGCGCGCGGGCGATCCCCTACGTCTCGCCGGGCAAGTACTACACCCTCAAGCGCGCGATCCAGGAGGTGAGCCGCTTCGATCTCACCCGCGAGCGCATCCACACCTACACGGGATGGACGAAGGTGGACGGGGAATGGCGGTATCTGACGACGACCGGGGGCGTAGGCGTGGACGGCCTGGACGTGAACGTCCGCGTCGATCTGGGGATCAATAATCTCTCACGGTATGCGCTGCCGAAGCCTCCGGCAGACCTACGGCGCGCCATCCGTGCCTCGCTGGACTTCATCGAGGTGGCCCCGCTCAACGTTACGATTCCCCTCATCACGGCGATGTATGCCGCCCCGCTCTCCCCGATCCGCACCTTAGACGCGGTGCTCTGGGTCTACGGTCAGACACAGAGCGGCAAGTCAACGATCAGCCATCTGGCATTGACCCACTTCGGCCCCAGCTTCATCGATGGGCATCAGTATCGCGCGCCGGTCGATTGGATGTCCACGGTCACCGGTATCGAGGGCGCACTCTTCGCAGTCAAGGACGCGCCGGTCATCGTGGACGACTATGCCCCACAGAACGTCAGCGCCTCGCAGGCGCGGAGCCTGGGGCGGACGGCCCAGCGCGTGATCCGCTCCGTAGGCAACCGCTCAGCCCGCAGCCGGGCGAAAGCGGATCTCAGCGAGCAGACCAACCGCCCGCCGCGCGGCCTGGTCATCTCCACAGCGGAGAACCCCATCATCGGCCAGAGCACCGTAGGCCGCACGATCTACGTGCCCGTCGACCCCGGCTCGATCATCGCCGGCAATAGCGACGAGGAGAATAAACTAGATAAAGCTCAGAAAAATGCTCAGGCGGGCCTCTATGCGCACGCGATGGGCGGCTATATCCAATGGCTGGCCGGGCAGTGGGATCACCTGATGGCCACAGTGCCCGAAGAGATCGAATTGGAGAGCCGCGCCGGTCGCACCTTCTTCCCGGCCCGCCAGAGCCGCTTGGCCGACTACTACGCACTCCTGGCGGTTGCCTTACGGCAGCTGCTGCGATATGCCGCCGAGCGGGGCGTCATCAGCGATAGAGAAGCGGCGATGAAAGAGACAACCTACAAGCAGACTTTGATCGATCTCTTACGCTCCCAGGGCGAGCGTGTCGCGTCGCAATCGCCTACGGTCAAATTCTGGAACGCTCTCAACGATCTCCTGGCCCAAGAGGAGGTCTACTTCGCACCGCGCTTAGAAACGGCCTACATCGCCCCAGAACACGCCGCGCTGGTCGGCTGGTACGATGAGGATCATGTCTACCTGCTGACCAACGCCGCGCTCAAAGAGGTCAAATCCTACTGGTCATCCTTAGACGAGCGGCTGGACATCCTCAGTGACGCCTTCCGGCGCATCCTGCAAAACGAGGGCTACGTTGCCCGCCGCGCCGACAGCCAGTTGGAGCGCAAGACCTACATCAACACCGAGATTGGGCGCACGCGCACGCTGTGGTTAGATCGGCAGGCCGTAGAGGAAAAAGGCGGTGTCTTCTTTGATTAAGTTACTATGTATAAATGGCCCATCTATTGCAGGAACCCAGGAACCCAGGAACCTCGTTTACCTCTCAGAGGGAAGACCTTTCTTATATATAGTATGCTTATAAGCTTATATTAAAGGTTCCTGATTAGGTTCCTGATTAGTTCCTGAAGTTCCTGAAGTTCCTGGGTTCCTGGTAAGGGTTCGCGATTCACTAGAGGAAAAATTTAGCGAAAAAGAGGTTTTTAACGATGCTCCTCTCTGACGCCATCGATTACATAGTTACCGCAAAGAAGGCCCAGGGCCTCGCCGAGCGCACGCGCCGCGACTATCGTAGCGTTTTGGGTCGCTTCTCCAAGCACATCAATCAGGATATGGACACCTGGACGCGCGCGGATATTTACCAGTACGTCGCCTCGCTACGAGACAACGGATGGGCCGATGCGACGGTGGCGCGTCACATCCGGTATCTCAGATCGTTCTGGGGATGGTGCTACCGCGAGGGTTATCTCTCCGAGGACTACGCCTTGATCATCCCCGCGCCTAAGAAGCACATTCGTGAGGAATATCTGCCCACCACGCGCGAGATCGCCGCGCTTGTCCGCGCCACAGCGCAGACGCGCCACGCGCTGCGCAACCGCGCCGCGTTGTTGGCCCTGATCGATACCGGCATCCGGCGCGGGGAGTTTACAGAGCTACGTCGCGAGTGGTTACACTTCACTGCCGACGACAGCGACGCCAGAGAGATCGTCGGCGCGTGGATTATGTTGCCGGGGCGCGTTACGAAGTCGGGGGATTCGCGCTACGTCTTTCTGGGACGAACCTCGGCGCAGGTACTGAGAGAATACCTCGCAGGCCGCGACGATGACGATCCCGCGCTCTTTCTCTCCGAGCAGGGTGGCCCGTTGGGCGGCTACGGCCTCGCCGATATGCTCAAGCGCGTCGCGGAGCACGCCGGCATCGATCCCGACCGCGTGCATCCGCACCTGTTCAGGAAGGTCTTCGCGAGCTGGTGGATCGAGAACGGCGGCGATGAACAGCGCCTGATGCGGATCGCCGGCTGGTCGGGGCCGGAGATGCTGAGAATTTACGTGCGCTTGGGCAGTCGCAAGGCGCTCCAACGCGCACATCGAGAATACTCGCCAGTAGATCTGGTATTGGAGGAGTGATGACCTGGACACGCTCACTGTATCCCGACAATTGGGAGGAGGGGTGAATGCTAACCGTGGATCCGTTTTACGGTCGAGATGATGGTCCAATTGGAGTTACGTGCTACCGCCATAATGGAGGCGACCCGTACATAGCGAACCTGTGGTACTGGAAATGCTGGTGCGGAGTGGTAAACGGCGAGTTTGCCGAATTTACCAGGAGATCCGACGCGAGGCATGCGTACTATATGCACGCGCGGAATTGCGAGTGGGCAAAAAATAGAACTCCACAGGTGTACGATTATATCGATGAGATTTGCACCTGCGCCGATTTTGAGGTTTGCGATCTCCTAAGCGGAAGGACACCACTTGGAGGAGAGCGTCTTTTTGAAAACGTTAGATTATTTTAGTAGAGCGAGGAGGAGACCGATGACCTGGAATAGATCGCGCTACCCGGATGATTGGGAGCAGATCGCGGAGGAGGTCAAAGAAGCTGCGGGTTGGCGATGCGAGCATTGTGGCCATCCTCATGAGCCTGAGACTGGCTACACCTTGACAGTGCATCAT
>DAOTTX010000095.1:0-24165 GCA_034437515.1 Anaerolineae bacterium | reverse complement strand
GGTACGGGACGCTTTGCAGGCCCAACGCTCGGGGACGACACCCCCTTCGCTCCTCTGACCGTTGATCTACCCTTGACGGTATCGCTCTATACCCCCCTGAACGGATACAGTTTAAGTGATGACTGTGGCGATGGGCAGCGCGATCACCGCAGCCAACATCAAACCGGTGATCGCGCCGTTTTCTAACAGTGCGACCGTCAGACTGATGCCGATCAGTATCACCACCGCGACGACGAACAGCCGTGACCGGTATGTATGCGGCTTAATTTTGTCTTTGCTTTGCCGCCCATTCATTAGATGACATCAAGTTGCTTGCCGACCACTTCAAACGCATCGAGCGCCTCTTCGAGATCGGTCTGTGAATGGGCGGCGGTGTTCATCACACGGATGCGAGCCATGCCCTGTGGCACGGTCGGGTAGCTGATCGCCATCGCAAACACTCCGCGCTCGAACAGTTCACGGCTGAACTGCTGCGCCAGTGTCGCCTCGCCTAACATCAGCGGGATGATCGGCGTGGTGCTATGCCCGGTATCAAAGCCGAGGTTAGATAGCTCACGCTTGAGGAAGTCGCCGTTGTGCCACAACCGCTCGACCAGTTCTTCGCTCTCTTCCAGCATGTCGATGGCTTCCAGGCAGGCCGCCACATCGGGCACGGTCATCGCGCTGGAGAACAGGAAGGGGCGTCCGCGCTGCTTCAGCCAGTCGATAATCACGCGCTTGCCCGCGACGATGCCCCCCACCACACCGAACGCCTTGCTCATCGTGCCGACTTCGATGTCTACCTTGCCGTGCAGGCCGAAATGATCCACAATGCCGCGACCACCACGACCGAGCACACCTTCGCCGTGCGCGTCGTCCACCATAAGCAGGATATTATGTGTGCTGGCGACGTCATAAAGGGCGGGCAGGTCGGCGATGTCGCCATCCATACTGAACACGCCATCACTGACGATTAAGCGCCGCCCGTAGTCGCCTGTCTCATCGATCTTTTGTCGCAGGTCGTCGATGTTGTTGTGCTCATAGGCGACGATCTTCGCACGGCTCAGGCGGCAGCCGTCGATGATGCTGGCGTGGTTCAAACGGTCGCTGAAGATCACATCGCCCTTGCCGACGATGGCGGGAATAGTTGCCAGGTTCGCCGTAAAACCACTTTGCAGCGTGATCGTCGCTTCTACACCTTTGAATTTTGCCAGGCGTGACTCGAGTTCGTTATGCAGCGAGAGCGTGCCGGCGATGGTACGCACCGCACCCGGCCCGATGCCGTAGTCGTCAATGGCACGTTTCGCTGCCGCCTTCAAGCGCGGATGATTGGCAAGGCCGAGATAGTTATTCGCGCAGAAGTTCAGCTTTTCTTCGCCGTCGATGACAATGCGTCCGTCCATCGCGCTTTCGATGGTCCGGATGTGGTTAAAAAGTCCTTCGTCTTTAAGTTTCGCCAACTGATCCGCCAGGAAAGCGGTCTTATCGTCGGTTACATAATCCATTAAAAATGTCCTTCGTCGTCATAAATATTTTGTTCCGATTGTAACACAACGGGCGTCCATATAGGACGCCCGTGAGGTTGCTCAGTGGGTTGTGGGCTACTTCTGCCCCTGACCGAGTGAGAAGCCGAGCTTGTCACCGAAGCGATAGAGATTTTCCATCTTGATGAAGTCAAAACCGGCTTCTTCTGCGCGTTGCAGTAGATCGACGATCTGCTGATGTGTGATGCCTTTACCGGGGTAAGGCCCCTCGCCGGGGGTCTGGAAGCGGCAACGCCAGTGATCGGTGCAGAATGTATCCGGGTGACCTTCCGGCCACACCTGCTGCCCGCGATTGGTAATCATCACCAGATTGAGGTCGTCGCCGTTGATCTCGCTGAGGATCTCGCCCAGGGTGTTTGGGTCGCGGCCGTCCTCGTCCTGCCAATCAAGGAACAGGTCAACACCGACCAGTTCTTTATCGCCCGGTGGGACGATCTTGGGCGGCATGGGCTTGGGCAATGACGCGCCGTGCTTGTAATCTACCGCACGCAGCTTCTTGGGGAAGTCGCCCATACGGTCGATTACGGCCTGTGTGAAGCGGGCGGTGTTCACCTGTTGTGTGCTGTTTTCCAACCGGAAGATGTCGCCGGTGTGAATGCCATCCTCGATAGTACGCAGCCAGGCGTTATGCACATTCTCCGCGACATCGGTCTGACCGAGATGGACCATCATCATCACACCCGCCAGCAGCAACCCCGATGGATTAGCGATGCCCAACCCGGCAATATCCGGCGCAGAACCGTGAATGGCCTCAAACATGGAGACGTTTTGCCCGACATTTGCCGACCCCGCCAACCCGACCGAGCCGGTCAACTGCGCGGTAATGTCGCTGACTACGTCGCCGTACAGGTTGGGCATGACGATCACATCGAACGCTTCCGGTTCGGTCGCCGCCTTCGCCGCGCCGATGTCGATGATCCAATGCTCGGATTCGATTTCTTCGTATTCCGCCGCGACTTCATCAAACACCGCATGGAATAAGCCGTCGGTCATCTTCATGATGTTGTCTTTGGTGAAGCACGTCACCTTTTGGCGACCGTTGCGGCGTGCGAACTCAAACGCATAGCGCACGATGCGCTCACTGCCAGGGCGGGTGATGAGCTTGAGCGTCTGGTAGACCTCTGCTGTTTGGCGATGCTCGATCCCGGCGTAGAGGTCTTCTTCGTTCTCGCGGACCACGACCAGATCGACCTTCGGGTGCTTCGTCCGCACAAACGGGTGATAAGAGCGCGTCGGGCGCACGTTGGCATACAGGCCGAGCGTTTTGCGCAGTGTGACGTTAATGCTTTTATAGCCGCCGCCCTGTGGTGTGGTCACTGGAGCCTTATAGAGCACACCAGTACGCCGCAGCGAATCCCAAACGAAGGCGTCGATGCCGCTAGAGTTGCCGGAAAGAAAAACATCCTTGCCGATTTGCACCTCTTCAGTATCAAATTGTGCGCCGGCAGCTTCGAGAATTTGCAGGCTGGCGTCCATAATTTCGGGGCCGATGCCGTCACCGCGTGCGATTGTAATTGGGACTTTTGCCATCGGGATGTTACCTCCTCTGTGGTTGTCGTGGTTGTGCGTGGAAAAAGCCGGTGTTCCCGGCTGATCGTTGCGCGTATAAATATAGAAGTCAGTATATCACGCGCCTCCGCGCTTGTGCAGATGGATCGAGATCATACAAAATTCATACACTTTCTTGATGCATAAATGTGGTGTTTGTCTATATGCTAGGATTAGAGTCTGGTTATACCGGCAGATTTGTGCCGGATTTTTGTATATTACGAATGTGAAAAGCCTTTTGTGATGGAGGGGCCGATGAATTTACGCAGGCGGCGCACGTCTTATCCGCTGATTCTGCTGCTAATCGCACTCAGTCTGACGTTGGGACTGGGGCAGACATGGGCACAGGGGGCACCTGTACCCACCGAACCAACAACCCAGCCGCCGGAAGCAACGGCGGAACCCACCGAACCAACAAGCGAAGAAACACCCATCGTCGAGGAATCGACGACCGCACCACCGATTGCGACGGTCGAGCTTCCTGACGATCTGATCGGGCCGACCGACCCGGTGACCTTGCCGCCAATTGCTCCGGCAGATGGTGTGCTCAACGTCCCCGATTTGACCGGTTGGGAGACACTGCTGACGACGCAGGACTTCGCCGCCGCCGTCGAGTGGACGTATGACGCTGGCGCACAGATCGACGGTACCGGCGCATTGACGCTCACCGAGAGCGCGGCGCTGCGACCGGTGGCACCGCTCAGCCTGAGTGTGCAACGCATCGACACCCGTTTTATCGCCGATGTCGGTGTTAGTGTGATCTTCAACGAGCACACGGTCAGCACGACCACTAACCCCGACGGTGGGCCGGAAGCGCCGGTCGCCACGTTGCCGCCGAGTGTTGATCTCCCCGATGATCTGATCGGGCCGGATCAAATTCCGGTGGAAATCACTAAATTCTACGCGGTCAGCTTAGAACCGGCACAAACCGTGTTATGGCGCAGTGACGAGAACGGCTACACACAGCTCGCCAGCACACCGACTGGTTACACCCCCGGCGCGTGGACGGATGCCAGCATCGCTGTGGTCAACGGACGGATCACCGTCAGTGTGAACGGCACCCCTGCGCTGGATTACGCGGATGCCGCGCCGTTAGCAGCGGGGTCGCCAAGTGTGATCGCCAACGCCGGTGCAAATGTGCTGGTGGATGTGGTGAATATTTATGGGCCGGCAGCCGATATGGTCGCCGAAGTCACACCTGAAGCGCCGACGCCCACCCTCGCCCCGCCGACCGAAGACCCCAACGCCGGGCTGAACCTCGCGGTTGAGGGCAAGTTGGAGGGCGCATTCGCCCGTGTGATGCGGGCACATCTCAACGGTGACGCTGCCGCTGCACAGGGCATCGCGGCTGATTACTTCATCGAAGCCGACACGCAAGGCCGCTATACGGTTGTGTTGTGGGGTGCGCCGGGTATCACCGGTGATGCGATGGCTGCCGGTGCGGAAACACTCGGCGGGCAGGTCTATCAGGTCGGCGCGGATTATGTCGAAGTCGCCGTTACCCTTGACGCACTGGCGACCATCATCAGCTATGACGAAATCACTGGTGTGACAATGCCAGAGCGTGGGGTTTCCACTGGCAGCACAGCCGCCCTCGGTGGTATGGATACCGCCCGCACTCAGAACGTCGCACTTTCCGCGACCGGCAGTGTCATCCCGCACTCGCTGGATTTTCTCGGCGTCCCGACATGGCATAACAACAATATCTTCGGTGCGGGTGTGACCATCCATGTGATTGCGACCGGCTTTAACACCACCGGCGCAGCGGGGGCGGATCGCTCCTGCCTGGGGAGCGAAACGCCTAACGGTGGCGTGGGCACCGGCGCGGATGGCATCAACGCGGTTGAGGTCATTTGTGACATCTCGCCACAGGCCGCCGTTTACATGCACACCGCCAGCAACAGTGCGGAACTGGCAACACGCATCAATCAGGCCAACTCCACCGCCGTTTTCCCACGCGCCAACATTATCGTGGTCGCGCTAGATCCCGGCGCGGGCAGTGTCTCCGAGATTACGAACGCGGTCAACGCCGCCTATAACAACGACATCGTGATTGTCGCCGCCGCCGGGAACACCGGTACAGGCAGCGCGGTCAGCGTTGACGTCCCCGCTGGGAGCAGCACTTTCACCGTGCAAGCCAGCGCGGGCAGCGTGATTAGCTACACCTGGGCGGGCAGCGACAACATCCCGACCAATCTCTACACCGGTGCGAATCTGCTGGACAGCCGTTCCGTACCGACCAGCACACAGAGCCAGCAGTACGTCGTCCCGGCGAGCTGTGGCACGAGTTGTGAACTGACCCTACAAGTCAATACTGATGTGGCGAGCAGCGTTTACGTCCGTGTGATGGGTGGGGAAGCGCCCGGCAGCGTCACACCGGGGCCACAGATGGTGCTGTTGGAAAGCAGCGCCGTAACCACCATCGCCAACCTGAATCGGGTGATTTCAGTCGGTGCGGTGTGCGCAATCCAATCACCGCAGGGTGGCGGTGTGACTAACCGCTACGAGATACTTGGCAACAGTTCACGCGGCCCGGCGGGGCAACCCAACACCGCCAACATCAAGCCGAGTCTGGTTGCGCCTTCGCAGGTCAGCACCTCATTGGCACAGACCAGCCCGAACTGTGGCGAGAGTGGCGTCGGCTACACCGGCACATCGGCCTCAGCCGCGCACATCGGCGGGATGATCGCGCTGATGTATGCCAACCCCAACACCGCCAACGGCCTCGCCGCTGACCCGGCAGGTATTCCGCAAGCGGTGCGTGCCTACCTGCAAACCCGCACGATTGACCTTTCCGACACTGGCTTCTACGATCCAGATGGGTATGACAATGTCTATGGCGCAGGGTTAGCACAACTCGGTAGTCCGGATTTTGTGCTGGGCTTCGAGCAGACCCTGCCCGCCGCCAGCGAAGACACCAGCGGTTCAATAGACCCGATCTATGTGACCTCCGCGACTATCCCATACACCGTCGGTGGCACAGCAACCGAGCCGGACGGCAGCGCAGCCAACCCCTATAACAGCGTGGCCTATGCGCTGAAGCAAGCCGACGCGCAAGCTATTGACACGGTCGTGTTGATGCCGGGTGAATACGTCTCATCGTTCGCCATACCCTACAGTGGCATCAGCCTCGTTTCCTATGACGTGGTAGATCGCTTCGACCGTCGGCCGAGTTACATCTGGGTGAACGATACCTTCTTCGGCATCGCCGGTGTTTACGTCGGCGCGATTGACGGGATCACGACCGGCGGGCTATCGAACGTGACGCTCGACGGCTTGACGTTCGTCGGTGCGGAACCCGCTTACGCCTACGCGGTCCGCAATAACCCTGGTACCGGCGACCCCTCACTGACCATCGCCGATGTGCGCCCCTTCTACGTCGGTTATAACAGCACCGGCACACCACAAGCGACGACCGGTGTTAGCATCTTGAACTCGTCGTTCGAAAACTTCGACGCACCCGGTCAAATCGGCGACAGTAATGATGTCAGTGTCGAGGGTAGCACCTTCCGTAACTTTGAGATCGGCTTCGATGAGGGCGCGATTTTTACCATCTCGCGCTACAAGACATCTGCATTAGAAATCGCTGATAGTGGTGGCGTCACGCCAGTTATCGTTGATGCTGACTTCTACGACAACGTTATGGAGACGGACAACAGTAACACCTGGCAGGAAGCCGTGCTCGGCATCGAGCGCAGCGCGGTGGAGGTCAACAGTAGCCGCTTCGAGCGCAACCAATCCGAGGCGCTGGTGACCATTAACCAGTGGAAAGACCCGGTCAACGAACCAAGCGAACCGGTTCCAGCGGACAAATTGGACTACGAAACCATCATCTATAACACGTTGTTTGCAAATAATGATGTCGATGGTGCCATCGTCCAGATTTATCAGAACAACCGCTTCCGCTTCGTCAACAACACCGTCGCCGGGCATGAGCTAGGTGGCTTTACCGGTAACATCCTGACTCTTGGGCACGAGAACACCCTGTTCCTCCAGGTCAACGACCACCAATTCGAGATCCACAACAACCTGTTCTATCACAATCAGGTTGAAGGGGCGCTTATCGAGGACATTGCGGTCGGTCAGGATCAGATCAACATCGGTTGTAACCCCATTGACGGCACCGGTATTGCCCCGGTATCGCATAACTGGTTCGCGCCCAGCGTCCAGGGCGGCGAGTGTTCTAGCAGCATCGAAGCCGGCAATTCGGCGATCAACAGCAACGTTTTTACCGATCAATGGTTCGCCAATGATGGCACACAGGCCGCGCTGGAAAGCCAGAATAACCCCGGACTCGCGGCGGAAGTCCGCGCCAACTTTGAGCGTGACCAGTTCTTCGCCAGCTTTGACCCGACTAACTACTATCGTCTGCGCCCACCGGCACTCTCTCCCGGCACCAGCGACCCGGCTTACGTCGTTCCGGCGGTGGATGCGGGCAGCAATACCGAGCTTGAGGTGGTGATCGGCACGTACACATTCGTCCCGCCATCACATTTCGATGTGTTCGGCACTCCGCGTGTGCTCGACCGCACCGAGCCGATTGTTGACACCGAAGGCGTGGTCGATATTGGCGCTTACGAGCTGAACAACCCTGATCCGGTTTCCATCGGCATTGACCCGCTGGTGCTTACCCCGATCACCGAGGACACCGAGGCGGTCATCTTCAACCTGCTGGATGAAGCACAGATCGAGAACGGTTATCGTCCGTATAACTTCGACTTTGCCACACCGCTTTTCTACGATACAGATCCGTTCAACGACTGTGGTGGTCAGCCGATTCTGTTCAACGAGCAGACGTTCAACGTTACCTACTGCCCACCGAAAGACTTCTACAGTGACGGGCTGGCCGATGTCTCTCTGCTGGTGAACTATACCGTCTCCGGTACGCTGGAAACCGGCACGGCCTCCGGCACATTCGAGGTCGTGGTGACACCGGTCAACGATGGCCCGCCGACCGTCCAGACGGAGAAGCAGATTGTCTTCACCGAAGGTGGCGCACCGATCAACCTGAACTTGCGGCCTTTCGCCAGCTTTGACGGCGGTTTCTTCCTTTCCGACCCGGATATGGACGATAACCCCGCCACGCCTTCTGACGTTGACTATCCGTTTACGTTCGCGGCGTTTGAGATCAACCCGGATGGGTTGGATAGCGACGGGCACAACTCAGATCTGTTCGACGCGACGGAGATCGCGGCGGCCTTTGTCGAAGCGGAAACCACCGGTGTGCTCAACGTCACGCCGCAACCGGGTGAGTTCGGCGGCTTCGAGTTTGAGTACGACGTCACCGACACCGACGGACAGACCGCTACCAACGCACGCACGGTGCGCATCATCGTGACGGAACGTCTCGCCACCGTCGGCCTGCACGACGACGCCAGTATCGACTTCGTCTACAGCAACCTGACGGAAAACGGCGTCAACGGGTGGGGCGCGCTCAACTACACGCCGGCCATCAATAATACCTGGCATTACACGACGACCGCCGGGCAAAGCACGGAATTCTTCTTCGTAGGGGATGCCTTCGCTGCCAAGATCTTTGGTTATACCGGTGCTGGCACCTACAACGTTGAGTTAGACCTGGGTGATGGTACCGGTTATCAAGCTCCCAACACCATCGCCGGGGTGACCTGCTCACAGACCGGCACCCTTTCCGCGAATCGTGGCACGTTTGGCAACTTCACTTACGGTTGTCGCGGCCTGGATTCGATTGGCAGTGAGTCGGTTTATAGAGTTCGCATCACCAGCACATCGGCGGCTTTCTTCGCTATCGACGCGATGGAAGTCCGCGGCGAGGCGCTGGGGCCGGGCTACTACTACGAAGATGATTTTTTCCTCAACTACACCAGTGGTTGGGATGTCTATGCTGACCCGGCATCGGGTAACAGCGTGGTCTTCAGCCAGTCGCAGGGCGATAGCATCAGCTTTGACGTCGATGGCAACAGCGTCGATGGATTGATCTTGCATCGCGTGACTTACCCGGGTGCGGGGTCGTTCACGGTCAACATCAACGGCATTCAGACCACTGTCTCCAACGATTCACCGTTCTACTGGGACACGCCCTATCACATCGGCGGCATCGGTGTGGGCAATATCACGGTGACCATCACGCATAACGGCACTACCTGGGATGCGATCAACGCGATTGAACTGGTCGGTGCTGATCGTGCGCTGACGCAGGGTGTCTACGCGCTGGAAGACCCACGTATCGACTTCGTCGGTGACTGGGACAGCTATGCTGATACCTTCTCACCGACCGGCACCACGTACTACTCGCTACAACAGGACTCGACCATCCTGCTGACGACGGACGCCACGCAGGTAGATCGTCTGACGATCTATCATACGGACGCGAACTGGGGCGGCACGCTGCGCGTCTGCGGCGCGAGTTGCCAGGATGTCCCGCTGGATGGGCCTTTAGCTTCCACCGTGCGTCTTAGTGACCTGAGCGTCCTGGGCAACGCCAACGCGACCATCAGCATCAGTACCGGGCAGCTTTACGCCGGTGTGCGGCAAGTCCAACTATGGAACTCTGCCACCGCGTTAAGCGCCGGTGAATACCAGGAATATCACCCCAGCCTGAACTATGGGCCGGATGGTGCCTGGGCAACCTATAGTGATGCCGCTCTCCTGGGAGGTTCCAACGCTTATGTCGTCCCTGGTGCCGAAGGGTTTATCACTTTCAGCATCGACAACCCCGATGTGGATCGCATCGCGGTGTTGCATAGCAACTGGGCCGGCACCGGCGAACTCTGCCAGAACATCGGTTCAGCAACGTTGCCGGTTTACAGCAACTGCCAACCGTTCGATACGACCAACTCACGCACGTCAATGTTCACCACTCAGGCACTCGGCCTGGCGGGTGGTGTGGTAAATCTCGCCATCCGTGCGGACAACACCAACTCTAACAACTACGTCGCCATCGAAGGCATCGAGTTGATCGACGCTGAAACCCTGGGGATCGGCAGTTATGACTACAATAGCGAGGACTTACAGTTCGTCGGACGTTGGTTCGAGGACGAGGCTAATCCTTCGTTGTATCGTGATGCCGGTGCAAACTACAGCATCGACCCCGGTAACCGTATCGCCTTTAACATCGACGCTACACAGGTACGCCGCATCAAGGTCTACCACACCGCGTGGAACTTCGGCGGTGGTACGTTCGCGCAGGCGCAGTTGTGTGTGGACGCGACTAACGATTGTCAGACGTTCACCCTCAACGACCGTTCACAGACTTACTTCTCCGCGGGACTCAACCTGACCGGGACGAACGAGGCGATTTCTATCCGTGTAGTCGGAGGTGCGTATGTCGGCTTTGAAGGGCTGGAGCTGCTCGGCCTTGCTGCCGGTTTGACACCGGGAACCTACGAGGAAGATAACCCCGAACTCGACTACAGCGGGGCCTGGCTGTCGCTCGCCCAACCCGGCAACTTCAGCGGGGATAGCATCGCATACTCGCAAGCGGCGAACGCAACCGTCGCCTTCACCGTCGATGCCACACAGGTGAACCGCATCGGCATCGCCCACGCCAACTACGGCGGTGTGGCGCAAATCTGCAAGGGTAGCAACGAAAACTGTGTGACCATCAACACCACCGACCGGGGCGAGATCGTCACGGTGCAACAACTTGGTCTGACGACGGCTGTGGAGCGCGTTACGCTGCGTGTAAACAGTGGTACAGTCGGTCTGGACGCCATCACCCTGATCGGCGACACCACCGCGCTGACACCGGACACCTACGAATACGACGACGACGCCCTCAGTTATGTCGGGCCGTGGTTCGAGTACAGCGACTCCGTGTTGCGCAACAGCGAGGTGCGCTACAGCCTTGGTGCGGGTGAGGCCGTCACCTTCCCGGTGGATGCCACACAAACAACCGCCATTACCGTCTTCCATATGGATTGGGCGGTCGGTAACGCGCAACTCTGCGCCAACCTGAACGGGAGTTGCCAGGCGATCACCGCCAGTGATAACGTCCGCAGCACCACCGTTGAGGTCAGCGCACTCGGTTTGACCGGCGCGGATGCCTGGGTGACGCTGCGTGTGGTCAACGGCTTCTTCGGCTTCGAGGGTGTGCAGTTGACCGGCGCATCCCCGGCGGCGCTGAGTGTCGGCTTGTATCAGGACACCGACGGGCGTTTGACCTACGAAGGCAACTGGGCCATCTATACCCCGCCTGTGATGGATGTGAACAACTACTTCGTCGGCGGTACGGTGACCTACAGCAGCACCGCCAACGACTATGTCGGCTTCACGGTCGATGCGACGGCGAGTGACAGCCTGACGGTTTATCATGCGTCGTGGGGTGCCGCCGGTGAGGTCTGCGCGGGGACGGAAACACCGACCAACTGCCAGAACTTCAATACAGGTGCCGGTGGCGATACTGCCAGCACGGTCAGCTTTGCCGACCTCGGCATCAGCGGCGCGGCGGAACCGGTCAGTGTGCGGGTGAGCAGCGGCTTCCTCGGTTTTGAGGCGGTACGCATCAACGGCACACCGGAACCGCTGACCCCCGGTTACTACGAAGAAGACCATCCGCAACTCATCTATGACGCCGCACAATGGCCCGCTTTCCCGTCATCGCCTTCGGTTGTGAGTGGTGGGTCTGGCATGTACGCGCTCACCACTGACGCAGAAATGACCTTCCGCATCGGTGGGGGCACCAGCCCTGACCAACAGGTGACCGGCTTTGTGGTCTACGTGCTGCGCTATGTGGTCGGCGCGGATGTCAATGTCTGTTACACACGGGAGAGCACCGGCACTACCTACTGTTCGCAGGGTGGTGAGGCTGTTACGTCGAACGCGGCGTTCACACAGCCGATCTACGGCCTGTCGTTCTATGGCCTGCCACCGCTGACCGAAGACGAAAGCGCCAATGAGACCTACACGGTCACGGTCACCAAGTTAGGGCCGGAAACGCGCGTCCTCGTGGTGGATAGTGTGACCGTCCTCGGCACCATTGACAACGTCCTGACGGCTGATCCTGATGCGTCGATCACGCTCTACGATGACACCGATGAAGACTTACAATACGGCCCACGCTTCTGGGATACCTTCAACGGTGCGCCTGGCTTCTACGAGGGCACGTTGACCTACACCAATCGCGCTGGCGCACCGCTGCAACTCGCGGTCGATGGCGAGCAGGTAACGGTCTATCCGTACTCGTATAACGGCGGTTCCCGCGATGTGCGCTTCTGCCGTCTGCTCGATAGCGGCGCGACCCAGGCCAACCAGTGTGCCAACTTCGCGGTCAACTTCAGCAACCAACTGACGCCGATCACCCTGTTCGGTTTCGGTGCGGGGCGTAACGACCTCGTCATTGAAAACCGTGATGGTGATAGCAGTCGCTACTTTATCATCGACGCGATTGAGGTCGAGTAAGTAGCACCATCGTCCTAAACAGCTTTTCACTGACCTGTACAGACCTTGTACGGGTCAGTTTCTTGTCTACAATATGGAACGCTTAATAAAATCGCTAGCAAAGAGGTATATAACATGAAACGAATCACAATGTTGTTATTCATCGTGATGCTGGTCGGTGTGCTCACTGCCTGTGGTGGTGACGACGGCGATACTGAAGAACCGCAAGAACTACCCACTATCGCCGGGGGGGCAGAAAGCACACCGCCGGATTTTAACAACGACGCTCCGCCCATCGAAGCGACCCCGCCGATTTCTGCCCCGCCTGGGGTCAGAAACGCGGAAGGGACCGCTGAGGCGCGATCGGGCGGGTTACCACCGTTCGACCCTGGTGCGCAGGCACCGAGCCGCCCGGACGGTGAGCAAACCCAGATTCCGAGTGCACCGTTTAACCCCGCACCCAGCGATGTTGACCCTGTCGCGGACTTCAGTACGCTGAGCGAAGGCGATGAAGTCCCTGTCACCGGCACCGTGCGCTCACTGGAAAATGACTCAGCGGATAACGCCGACATGCTCTTTATCATCGTCGATGAACAGGGCAACGAATTAGATATCGAAGGATTGTTCTTCCCGATGATCGCCAGCTTTGACGGGGACGAAGCGGTGTTGAACGGCACGGTTGGTGGAGTTTCCGAGGAAACCGGGCGTGTGGTCTATAATGCGACTGTGGCGACCGCCCCCACAGGTGCAGACGAAGCACCAGCGTTCATCCCACCAGGCACGGGTGATGGGGACGATGCCGGTGCCAGCTTACCCGGCGCGTTTGCTGCGATCCAGGGCGAACCGCTCGACATCAACCTGGGCGCTGACCTGACCGCGCTGGAAGCGTATGACGCGCTCACGAGCGAGTTGGGCGAACAACTGGGGGACGCCACGTGGCTTTCCGTGACTGGCACCGGTGACCTCGGTTGGACGTTCCGCTTCTTGAGCGCCGAACAAGAGACAATCGCCTACTTCGTCCAAACGGATGGTGCCGTTTCCGTCGCAGAAGCCATCGCTGGCCCCAACGTGCCCGGCTTTGCAGGTAACCCCATCGACCGTGAGCAGGTTGCGGTAGACAGCGACGTTGCCGAGGCGCAGCTCCCCGCTGCGTCGGAAGATGCCCCGCTGAACCTGGGATCGGTCACGCTCCAGGCGGATGGTGAAGGCAACATCGTCTGGGTGATCGGTGGTGCCGAGGCCGAGACCATCGACGCGACCACCGAACAGTAAACGGTAGCGTAGCCGGGGACGTCTCGTTAATCTTCCCCGGCTACGCCCGTGGTTTCGGTGTATATGCCATCAGCGCGGACGGTAAGCTCACCCCGGCAGTGTTGAGCATCTGTACGCGATATTGATAGGCCGTCCCGCGCATGATGTGTTCGGCGACCTCAGCGACAAGGCGATTTTCCGGCGCTTCGAGGTATGAGCCGCTCGTCCAGGCGTTGAACGCGCCCATCGACGGCCCACACCAGATCTGATAATCCAACTCACGGCCTTTTTCCCCGATGTTTGACCAGCGCGACGATAACCCAAGATACCAGCGGAAGATCAGCGCCATCTTGCGCTTGGGGTTGTTCCGCGCCCGTTCGATCTGGTCAGGGTCGCGCTCCTCGAAGTAGGCGACCGTATCTGCCCAGATGTCCTCTAGCGGACGCTTGAAAATCTGCTTTTCCAGCTTGGCCCGTTCGTCGGTGGGGATGGCGTCGATACCGTCATAGTTGGCATAGTAGTCGTAGAGCTTTTCCGCCCGCATCGGGAACATGGTGCCGCGCTTGAGCAACTGCACCTTCACGCCCATCTCGAACATATCCGCAGCCGGGGCCATCATCACATCCGCCATATCCGCTTGAGCGAGCAGTTTCTTGGTGTGTGTGGAAGCACCCGCCTCTACGCAAGCCTGGTTAATCGACCCGGTGACGATATAAGCCGCACCCATCATGAAGGCCGCCAGCGCCGCCGAGGGCGTGCCGATGCCTCCCGCCGCGCCGACCCGTACCGGCGTGGCGTAGTGATGCTCCGCTTGGATCTGGTCACGCAGTGCGATAATCGACGGTACCAGCGCCACCAATGGACGGTTATCGGTGTGACCGCCGCTGTCAGCTTCGCAAGTGATGTCATCGGCGACGGGGACGCGCCGGGCGAGTTCGGCCTGCTGTGCGGTGATGCGCCCTTGTTCGACCAAAGGCTTGAGCAGGCGCTCCGGTGCGGGTTGCATAAACAGCGTGGCGACCTCACGCCGGCTTACTTTAGCGATGATCCGGTTGCCGATGTTCACGCTCCCGTCGGCGTTCTGGCTGAGACCCGCCGCACGATACCACACCACGTAGGGTGTCAGGTCGAGGAAGGCCGACGCCTCGACAGTGGTGACGCCATATTGCAGAAATAGCTCAATCGCGTCACGTTCCATGCGTTCTTCGCTAGGGCTATGGATCAAGTTAAAGGCATAGGGGCCGTTGGGCAGCGCATCCTGAATGCTCTTGATGGCTTCTTCCAGGCGAGGGCGCACCACGCCCGCCGCACCGAACGAGGCCAGCAGACCGGCCTTGCCCATCGCAATGACCAGATCGGTTGAGGCGATAGCGTTCGCCATCGCGCCGCTGGCGTAGCTATAACGGACGCCGTGTGCTTGCCGGAAGGACGAATCACCGAGTTGGTCAGGGGGTAACGCGGGGACGGTCGCTAGAATCTCGTTGTTGCTGCCGCCGCCGCGACTTTTCCCGGCGGCAAGGCCGATGCGATCCCCCGACCGCACGACGTAGACCGGCTGGTCAAGTGTGTTGAGGACGGCACGCATTCCGGCTGCGTCGAAGATGACATCGTCACCCTGCCATGTGCCGCCAATTGATGCGCCGCTAAAGCGGATCGTGTCTGCTGTTTGTGTGGTGTTGTTCATGGGATTTTTGCTCCCCAGGATTGTTTATCTTGTTCGCATTATTTGACTTTACGGATGATCTATCTGATTAACCCCCGCCGACCTGACTTCGTCAGGCCACCTTCCCCCAATCCGCTATGCGACGATGTCGCACGCTATGCGGGAGGCATCGTTAGCACAGCACCCTCACCGTAGTAGTGCGATGCAGTCGCACACGAATCGGGGAGGGCCGGGGCGGGGTTTCGCATAGAATCCATCATCCCATTATATACATAATTATCGACAGATCGTCCGTCGTAGGTATCATCATCACCCCTCAACAATCGTCAGGCCAATGTCGGTGACTTCGTAGATGCGCAGCTTATCTCGCCACAGGCTGGCATCCGCGATGACCACGACGCGCCCCGGTTCCCGCCGGATCTCTTTGATGTTGGCCTCGACGTGCGACTTGTCACTATCGGAGAGGATCTGCCCACGATAGCGCCAACTGATCTTATGCCCGCCGTCGAGTTGGGCGAAGTGCGGATTGTCGAAATCCGCGCCGAGGCCGGTTTCGATGGCGTAGGCTTGCAGCGCCTGCATGATCGTCTCCACGCCGATGCTGCCCGGCATCACCGGGTCCTGGTGAAAATGCGCCTTAAAGAACCACGCAGTAGGATCAATGATGGTGTTGGCATAAGCATAGCCTGCGTCGTATTTGCCGCCACCCGGTACGATCTTGATCTCATCAGTAAAGGCCAGCATTCCGTCGCCGCGTGGCAGGCTCAAATAGCCCTCACCGTTGACCGCACGCGGGTTGAGCGTCACCACCTGAGCCGGGTCGAGGTCTACGGTGTCGATCCAACGCGGGGTCTGCTTCCCGGCGTCCAAACCGGCCTGGCTATCCAACGCTTGCAGCGTAAAATAACCGAAGGTCGCTTCGCCCTCGTAGAACAGCCGCTCACCGTCGTACATTTTGAAGTCGAACTTCTGGATGATGATGCCACTCATAGTGGTGCTGCCGAGCATAGTCACGTGGTTGGTGATCGTCCGTCCGCGCATATCGACATCGTCGTGCAGTACACCGTAACCGTCCAGATTGCGGAAGTAAAAATCGGTATCCGGGAATTCCAGGGTAGGGCCGTGATGCGCGGAGAGAAACCCACTCGGTTGCAGCGCGATTTCCATGTAGATCAGGTAGGGCATGGTGGGGTAGGGGTTATCACGATACCACCAGGCATCGACCGGCACTTCGTATTCAGCGTGGATGCTCGTTCCAGGCTTGGACACGAACCGTTCGCCGGTGATGTCTATCGCTCGTGTGACCAGCAGCAGATCACCGTTGGGGATGCGCGGGGCGCGGCGGTCGTCATAGATGGCATAGCGTTCGCCGTAGCAATCCGCGACACGCCTGACCGCAAAGTCCTCGATGCGGTCGTGGTTGTATTGCGGCGTCACACCCTGTTCGACCGAGGGCGCGGTGTTTGGTCGTGGCGCAGGCGGGGGCTTGAGCGCCGGTCGTGATGGCTGTACCGGTTGCTGTGTGACCTGTGGCGGTGTCGTCGGTGCGGTACCGGCGGTTTGCATTTGCATGGCGATGACCTCGCTCATTTGACGCAGCGAGTCCTGCCGGGTACGTAAGAACTCCGCATGGACACGGTGGATGTCATCGGGCAGGGCGGTCATGCGCCTGGTCGTCACCGGCTGTTGTGATTGCTGTGCGACCTCGGCGAACTTTGCCCGGTTTTCGTCGGTGGCGATGGCGGCGTACACATCTTGCCCGCCGAGTGTGACCGTGCGTACCAGCGACCGCTTGTTCTCGGTGGTCGCAATTGGATTGTAGAACGCGCTCAAATCCAGCGGGACGCGGTGGGCGACCAACCGCGCCAGCATCCGCACGATGGAGGTGTAATCGTCCATGCCCATGTTATCAACGCTGACCGCGACGTGCGGACGTTCGCCGAGGGTTTCTTCCACCCAACGGGCGCAGGTGCTACGCGGCCCCAATTCGATGAACACTCGCGCACCATCGGCATATGCCCGTTCGATCAACCGGGGGAAATCCACCGAGGCGCAGGCCATGCGTGCGATACTGGTCGCGATGACCTGCCGTTCAAGCGTGATCGGTTCGTAATCCGCCGCCGAGTAAAACCGCACGCCTTCGACCGGGTGCGTGGGCAAATTGTGCAGCTTGCGGAACTCGTCGAACGCACTCATCATCGCCGGGTTGTGGATCGCCACGCTGAAGGGCGCACGCATCGCCTCCACGCCGACCGCATCGACCACACGCTCGCATGCCGCTGGTGATCCGGCGATCATGACCTCACGCGGGGTGTTGATGTGTGTCACGTAGACCTTGTTCTCATGCTGGGCCGCCGCCTTGACCTTCTCGACGTTCGCCGGGATGAAATAGGCCGCCCAGAATTCGTCGGGGGGCACATCGGCGGGGATGCCCCACGCCTCACGGATGGCGTTCATCGGCCCGGCGAGGCGGTCGGTAAACAGTGGGGAGGCTTCCAGCGCGGCGTTCCCGGCGTCACCATCGCGCCACACACCGAGTCCCCACATCATGCTGCCCTCACCCAGGCTGTAACCAAACGCGGACGCCGGGTTAATCTTGAACACATCACGCATCAAACGCGAGTACAACAGTGCGAACGCCAGCCCACTCTCGACCATCGCGGTCGGGTCGTCGCCGAGGTCTTCTTTCATGCGGCGGGTGTCTTTCGGGCCGGGTTTGCTCAGTGTGCGCGGATACAGCAACCGCTCGTTGAGTACCGCGCCGACGTCCTCACGCACGGCTTTAAGCGCATCATAGAGCGCGGGGAACAGCGGTAGCAGGTCATAGCCGAGCTTGGGATACGTGTTGAACGCCCCCGGATACACAAACGTCACACTGCCTGACCTGCCGACCGGTCGCGGGGTGTAGGTGCTACCGGTCGGGGTCGTCCAGGGGTTGCCATGTGGGATTGCTGCCATCGCCGCGTCGATCTGCTTGCGCAATTCAGCGGCGTCTCGCCCAACGATGGCGACTGCGTGCCCGGCGGCGGCGTCATAACGGGCGTAGGTGCGGTCTGCGAGGTCTGCCGGGTCGTCGTCGAGGTCGTCGCGCAACTTTTGGAGCTTGTCCACCAGATCACCGGCATCTCTGCCGGAAACGGGCAACATATACGGGCTGTCTCCGCGTAACGCGGGCGCGGCCCGGCGTGTGCCTTTCACCCGGTTGGAAAGTACGAGATGGGCGGCGGAGCCGTCGCCACTTAAACCGCTCACGGCGGCGACCTGTGTGCTGTCAAACCAGCCGCGTGACTTATGCGCTGCCCATAAGCCCGCGAGCGCCTCCGGTTGGTCGGGCGCTTTCCAGTTCGGGATGGCGGGGATGTAACGTCCGCTGATCGCCAGTGTCGCTTTGAGCAGGCTCGCCATCCCTGACGCGGCGAAGGTGTGCCCGATGTTGGCTTTGACCGTGCCTAACGCCGTTTCCGGCGTGTCGCCGCCGCCATAGACCGCGCTCAATCCGTCGAGTTCGGCCTGTGTCTCGTCGGCGATGCCGCTGGCATGTAATTCTAAATAGCCGACCCCCGCCGGTGTCACATCAGCGGCGGCGAGGGCTTCGCGTGCGGCCTGTTCCACCGCCGCCCGTTGGATGCTGATCGCGTCGATGGTGGCGTAGGCGCTCGGCGCATCGGCGGCGCGTTGCAGCACGACCGCCCCCGCGCCTTCGCCGATCATCCAGCCGTTGGCGTTCGTGTCGATTGCGGCGACCGCGTCCCCGTTGTGCAGCGGCGAGACCATGTTGCGCGTCAGTACGCTCTCCGCACCGCCGGCCAGATCAACCGCGCCGACCACAACGGCTTCGACCTTGCCCTCACGCAGTAGCAGTTCGGCGACTTCCAGTGCCTTGAACGTGCTGTTCTCTTCGGCGGAAATCGTAAAGGCCGGGCCGTTGAAATCCCATAGGGCGGCGACGCGGCTGGCGGTGATGTTGCCGATATAGCTGGTGTAGTGGTTGACCTGCGCGGGGGTCAGCAGCGCGTCTTTGGCGATGGTTTCCAGTTCGGCGGTCTGTTCGGGCGTCAGGTTGACCCCGGCATCCGCTAACGCCTGCTTGACCTGCCAATTCAGGTCGGCACGTCCGCGATATTGATGTAGCGCGAGTTCCGTACCCAGCGCGACCAACACGGCGACGTTGCCGCCACGTTGCAAGCTGGCATCGCGCACGGCCTTGTCAGCCACTTTGAGCAGTAACAACTGCTGTGGGATCGGTTCATCGGCGGGGTTGGGGGGGATGTTGTACTGCATAAAATCGAGATCGAACGACTCGATGTATGCACCATCCGGCACCGCTTCCAGACCGAACCGGGCCAATAGTTCAGGCCGGTGTTGCAGGCCGCGCCAGCGATCTTCCGGTAGTGGGACAAAGGCGTCTTCGCCTTTATAGAGCGCCCGGTTGAATGCTTGCAGGCCGTCCAGCTTGCCAAAATGGGCATCCATGCCGGTAATCGCCATACGTACAGGTTCGGTTGGGGTATACGTTGGTTGAGTCACGGGTTGTCTTTCGTTCGCTTCAAGAATGACGTGGGCGCTCACACCGCCGAAGCCGAAAGCGTTGACCCCGGCACGCCGGGGTGCTTCGGTGTGTGGTTGCCAATCGACCGTCTGCGTGACGATCTGTGCCCCGCCGATGCTGCCATCCTGCGAGGTCAAGGGTGTACGGTTGTTGATGGTCGCCGGGATTTGCCCGTGCGCCATGCCGAGGATTAACTTGGTCATGCTTGCCATACCCGCCGCCGTTAGCAGATGCCCCACGTTGGATTTGACACTGCCGATCAACGGAATGGGGCCATCACCGAAAAAGTCCGCCATCGTGGTCAGTTCGGTCTTGTCACCAACGGAGGTGCCGCTGGCATGACATTCGATGTAATCTACCCCGGCGCGGGGCAAACCGGCGTTTTCATAAGCGCGTTGCAGGGCCAGTCGTTGCCCTTTGCTGTTGGGGGATAGGATATGTTTGCCGCGTCCGTCGTTACTAAGGCCGACCCCGCCGACCAGCGCGTAGATGTGGTCGCCGTCGCGCACGGCGTCGCCGTGACGCTTGAGTACGAACATCCCCGCGCCCTCGCCGGCGATCAAACCGCCAGAATTAACATCCAGCGGACGGCTGATCTCACCATCTGCCGGGTAGCCGCCCAGATGCGCGAAGCCCATGTTGACGAACAGCGGGTCGGCGGCGCTGACAGCCCCGGCAAGCATCACATCGGCTTTACCTGCCCGCAAATACGCGCACGCCAATTCCAGCGCATAGAGCGACGACGCACAGGCCGCGTCCAGCGCGAAATGTGGCCCTCGCAGGCCGAGCAGTGCGGCGACCATCGCGGCGGGGTAACCCGGCGAGCGCATGGCGTGTGCTGTCTCGACCTCGTCGGGGCGGACGAAGTTAGGATCGTAACCGTTGCCGAAGTGAAAATCGGGTGCGTGCAACACATCCGCGAGGGCACTTGCCACCACGCGGTCATACAACGGTTTGAACAACAGCGACGAATGGCGCGTCGGGAATGAGAGATTACCGAGGATCACGCCGGTGCGGGTGCGGTCGTGTGTGCTGTGGGCGTCGTCTAACGCGGCCTGCGCGACGTTCACCGCCCATTGATGCACACGGTCGAGACCGTCCACAGGGGAATCAGGCTCGAATTCGCGCACATACCCGCCATGCAGGAAGTACGATGTATCCGGCTGGTTGCGCTCTGGACTATAGAAATACGCCGGGTCTACGCCGAGTTCGGCGGCGGTCGCATCCGTTGTGGTTTGTTCGCCGCGTGCCAGTGCTTCCCAGAATCGAGCGGGGGTATCCGCACCGGGGAACAGGCACGACAGACCGACAATGGCAATTTTAGTCATCTGTTAGCCTTTGTTGCTCACGATCTCGCTTTCGCCCCTCACCCCCGATCTTCTGGATCGACCCCTCGCCCCTTGTGGGAGAGGGACAGGCTGACCGCAGGTCAGAACAGGGCGAGGGGGCAGTCATCACGCCAACGGCTGCGGCAGGCGGTTCCGTTTGAACAGGTCATTCAGGCGCGTGCTGATGGTAATCTGCCCGTGCATGACTTTCATGTAAAGCCTGCCGTCCTCGTCATGGATGTAGAGCGTCGTATCCAATCCTGTTTCTGAGGCGCTGTGGATCTCCAGCGAGACGTAAAAGACCGCCCCCCAGGGCACGTCAGCGTAGTGCTCGCCGCCGCCGGCCTTCAACGGCAGGCTGCCCGCCCCGTAATGATACTTGGCGTAGATGCCCATACTCTGAAAGCCGATGTCGGTCATGAAATAGTTGAACGACTGCACCGGGTACTGACCTTGATAGCGGCGATCCACCACCGGCAGACGACACTGCATCGTCACCATGTCCTTGTCGATGTTCAACACACGCTCTACACCCTTGAAGGCGTAACCATGAAACAGCGTAAAATCGTCGTAAAATTGTGCGCCGGGGATGTTCTCACGCGGTTCCAGATCGACACGCGGGTAGGTCGGCATCGGCAGGATCTCGTCGGAGAGTGTCAGCCGCGTCTTGTAGTGATAACGCGGCAGCTTGACCCCCGGCGGTTGGCTGGTAATCATCACATCAACGATGATTTCCGACTCACCCTTGCTGGTCTCTTCGAGTTCCATGTCATAGAAGGGTGCGAGGGTTTCATCGAAGATGATGCCCTTCAGTACCCGGTAATCGGCGAAGGCGGACACGCGGTAGCCGGGGTAAATCCCCTCAGCGACGTTGCACATCCAGGACATCGCGCTGACCATCGGCAGCACGGCCTTGCCATCCACGACGTGGTCTTGCAAGAAGGGGTTGGCTTCCAGACGCAGCACGCGACGTGTTTTGTGCGTGCGTAGTTGGTCGTCGGGTGCTGCCGCAATCGCGCTGATGCCGCTGCCGACCACGATCTGTACGGCGTCGTCACCGGGGATGCCTTCTAACTCCTCAATCAGCATGTGGGCACCCACTTCGACCGGGATGACTTTGATGTCATTTTCCTCGAAATAGCGTTTTAACTGCGGTGTGACCATACCGGCGTCCCACGGCCCCCAGTTGATGCTGACCACAAGCGCGGATGGGTGCTGTTGTTTGTACAGGTGCGCGGCTTTGTTCAGCACTTCGTTGGCAAGAGCATAATCCGCTTGCCCGATGTTGCCGTAAAATCCCGCCACCGACGAGAACAACACCAGATGTCGAAGATCAGGCAGGGCTGTTATCAAATTTTCCAACCCGTGAACCTTCGCCGCGTAGACCTTCTCAAAGTCATCCGATGTTTTGTTCTCGATCAACTTATCCGCGAGATTGCCCGCCCCGTGAATCAAGCCGGTGACCGGGCCTAACCGGTTCGCCGCCGCGTGGAGTGCATCACGTACCCCGGTGGCATCGGTGATGTCCACGCTGACGTATTCAGCTTCACCGCCGCTAGCGCGGATGTTGGTCAGCGTCTCGTTGATCTCCCGCGAGGAAAGCACACCCCGGCTCATCTTCTGAACAGCCATCGGCGTTGGCTTTTCGCCGCGTGCTTTGAGGGCACTCATCGCCGCCATCTTGAGTGCGCCCTCGTCGGGGGCGTCGGTGGCCCATGCCGGGTCATCTTCCAATGCGGAACGCCCCATAAGGATGAATTTACACTGATAATGCGCCGCAAGGCGCTCCACGCAGCGGGCGGTGATGCCTTTGGCCCCACCACTGACTGCAAATACCGACTCCGCTGTGATATTGCTCATGACTATGTGTTTCTCCGTGTGTGTCTGTCCGTCTCACACATCGGGACATAGCTCATGCCATGTCCCGATGCAAGCGTTTTTGATTTTAACGAGGCCGGGCGAAATTGCTACACTGACTCCGCCGCGACCAGTGTGTAACGTTCGTCGGTGTTTACACCGACCTCGACCAGCAGGCGGTTGGGGTCATGCAGTTCGTCGATGAGTTTGGCGGCGGCGGTTTCGGTGTCGAGTGTTGCCGCCAGGTCGAGGGCGCGGCAGAACACGCCTGACCATTCCAGGTTGAGCGTCTTCACCAGGCCGAACAACCCACCGGCAATCGCACCGTAATCTCCGCCACTTGTACCGAGCATGCCATCTAACCGGGCAACGGTCACGAATGCGCCGAAGCCCTGTCCGGCGGCGTCGTTCAGCGGCACCTTGAGATGCTTCGCCAGCAGGAAAACCTGTTTGAGTAGTGCCTTCTCACGCTCTACAAAGAAGCTACCGTTGGTCTGTGTCACCGGATTCAGGTGGATGAACGCGCCGACCTCCCCGTGCTGGTTGGTGATCTGGTTCAGCGCGGACTGGAGCTGTTTCTCACTCATATCCGAGAGTTTGACCCGTGCTACACCTGCGGGGAGCTGGGCGTTTTCCGCGATCACCGCTGACGGGAAACTCAAGACCACGACCGACCAGCCCTCGGCGGTCAGTTTTTGCGCGACCACGCCGGTGAACGGCGTGCCGTCATCCGTGAGCAGGCACACACGGCCTTGTGGCAGGGCGGTCTCAGTGTAATCCGGTGCCGGGACGTAAGCCAGCGCAGCCGGTAAGCGCGGGATGTCATGTTCGAGATGCGCCAGCGTCGTCTTACCGCCGTTGGTCGAGGCTGGCGCTGTTGCTTTTGGGGCGGCGCTTTCTTCGGCAGTGCCGTTGACGTGCCCGTTGCTGCCCTGTGCGTGGTCGCGCATGTAATCGACGATCTCTTGGAGTGTGCGAAGTTCGGCGAGTTCTTCGGCTTTGAGTTGCGGCAGTTCGGGGAACTGATCGCGCATCGCGCCGAGAATTTCTACGCGCTTGATGGAGTCGATACCGAGGTCGGCCTCGATG
>DAOTTX010000094.1:0-1546 GCA_034437515.1 Anaerolineae bacterium | reverse complement strand
AACACTTCATAGAAATCGTGCCGATGCAGACGGGTTGAAATTTGCTCCGCAAAGGGAATAAAGGCATAATGCCCTCCGATTTCAACGTCAATAATGCTGGCTGCACGCAGTTCCATACCGCCCTCAAAATGTCAATATAGCACAAAAATACGTTAAAAAAACACAAGACACGCCTATTCGATTGACATATAGTAATATGTATATCAACGATCTACTGTGATAACCCTACACAAAAAGGATGAATAGTATTATGTCTGATTTTCGCATTGGCAATGCAACGATACAACAGTACCACAAAGACGGATATATCTTGTTTGATGACCCCATTTTTTCACCGGAGAAGTTTAAACGCGTGGTGTCCATTTTTGAAGAATTGGCTACCAACCGTGATGCGGGTAAGCGCACCGATGAGCTAGACAAACCTCACTTTACCGACCCACGCTTGTTTGAGTTTTTGATGGCAAACGAAGTGCTAGACCTCGTCGAGCCACTTATCGGGCCAAACATCGGATTATGGTCTAGCCACTTTATTGCCAAAGAGCCACTTGTGGGCCGCGCGACACCCTGGCACGAGGACAGCACCTACTGGCAAGGCCGCTTGGACCGCATGGACCAGATCGTGACGGTGTGGCTAGCGATTGACAAAGCAGACCGCGAAAACGGCTGTATGCGTGTCATCCCTGGCACACACACCAACGGTTTCAGCGATTATGAGAGCGTGGACAAGGCCAACAACACCTTCAGCAGCGAGATTCGCGCCGATCAGATTGACGAGAGCCAGGCCGTCTATTTCGAGCTAGAACCAGGCTTCGCCTCGCTGCACGATGGTCGTATCATTCACGGGGCTGAGGCCAACACCAGCCCCCGCCGCCGCGCCGGGTACACCATGCGCTACTTCTCGATGGACATGAAGTTCAATCCAGAAGCCAAAGGCAACAAAACCCATAAGCTGTGGCTGTGTCGTGGTGAAAACGTGGCAGGCAACCCGGTCGAGCCACAACCCGTTTTGGGCTAGGCCGTTACAACATCGGAGGCAACCCCGCCAGATATGTTACTGTTCATATGGCGCAGCATACATATGATACAGAACAACGGCTCGCATAACAGCATTATGCCTAGAGAGGAACATACGTGAAGCTAAAATGGTACGGCCACGCCGCCTTTCGGATTACAGCATCCGACGGCACAACAATTATCACTGACCCCTACACGCCGGAACTGGCCGGGTACACACCGTTCACCGAGACGGCAGATATTGCTATTGCTTCGTCCGACGACGACGACTATCACTGTCGCACAGACTTAATCCTCGGCGATCCGGTTCGGGTCAACGCGCTGGACATTGCCAAAGCCGGTGGCTCGCAGAAGATCAATGACGTGTTGTTCGCGGCGACGATCACGATGGAGATGGAGGACCATCCCTATCACGCGCCGGGGCAAAACGCGATGTACCGCTTCGAGTTAGACGGCATCAAGATCGCGCACATGGGCGACATCGGTAATCCGTTCACGCAGACGCAAATTGACTTTCTCAAGGACACGGATG
>DAOTTX010000093.1:0-2643 GCA_034437515.1 Anaerolineae bacterium | reverse complement strand
TTTTACCCGCTGCGAAAGATCATATAGACCATCGACAACATCCCGTTTTCTTTGCCCAGATGCGTTGTGCAATCGACCTATCATGATGACCACCAGTGCATTATTCAGGCGCAAAGCACAGCGATATGCAGGACGTTTCCGACCTGCGGTTGGTCATGGCTGGTATCAGGGGCATCCCCAGGATTTACAGCGTACTGTCGTCACAACCGACGTGACACCGCGTGTGGTGGGTCTGGATGACTGGGCAATCCGCAAGGGACACCGCTACGGCAGCATGATAGTGGATCACGAAACAGTCCGTGTCATTGAGTTGGTCAAAGCCCATGCGTCAGAAGACATTCAACCCTGGTTTACCGCCCACCCCCAGATCGAGATGGTGACTCGCGACCGCTCCAGGGATTATCGTCGAGGACTGGATGCCGCCGCACTGCAAGCCATCCAGATCGCCGACCGCTTTCATTTGCTGAAGAACCTGAAATACGCTAGCTATCCCAACGTAAAAGCAAGTATCATCACGGGTCTGCGACATCCACCAGGCCATAGCGCACGGCCAACAACGCCGCCTGCGTTCGGTCGGAGACCTCCAACTTGGCGAAAATCTCGCTGACGTAGTTGCGAATCGTCCCCTCAGATAGATGTAAGGTCGTCGCTATCTCCGGGTTGGTGTAACCACGCGCCAATAGACTGAGAATTTCAATATCTCGCTCATTGAGTTTGTCGGTCAGTTGGGCCTTAGGCAGCGGCTTACCCCGCGAGATATGGTCAAACAGTTTCCCCGCGACAGACGGATCAATGTGGGTTTTACCGGACATCGTACCGCGTATTGCCTTGAACAATTCCTCATGAGGGATGTCCTTCAGTACAAAGCCATCTGCCCCACTACGGATGGCGTCGAACATCCACTCATCATCGCTGTAGGTTGTTAGCACCAGAATTTTCACCTGTGGAAAACGCTTCTTGATGGCGTCGGTTGCCTGTACGCCGTCCATAATCGGCATCTTCAAGTCCATCAGCACAATATCCGGCTGATGCTGTGCTACCATGTCAATCCCCGCCGCGCCATCGGACGCTGTGCCGACCACTTCAAATTCTGGATGGGATTCCAGAATGAGCTTAAGACCAGCACTGATGATGTCTTGATCGTCCACAATGAGAATACGCATGATTTTATCTCCTGAATTGAAGGGCAACGGTTGTCCCTTTTCCGGGTTTACTGGACAGGTGGAAATCCGCGCCGATAGACTGCGCCCGCTCACGCATTCCCTGAATCCCGAAATGCTGGTCGCCGTTGACGGCCTTCGGGTCAAAGCCGATGCCGTTATCAGTCACTTGAACGGACAACGCCTCGTCATCCTGCTGAACGTGAATTCGGATATGGGTTGCCCCCGCGTGTTTGACGCAGTTAAAGAGCGCCTCCTGCACAATGCGATATAGCCCATGCTCAACCCCATCTGCCAGCCCGGTAATGCGTTCCGGTGCGTCTACATAGACGGGGATTTTCTGGCGCGTAGTGATAGATTCCGCCAGCATCGCAAAACTATCTGCCAGGTTGAGGTTGTCGAGTGGCTCAGCCCGAAGTGCTTGCAACGCTCGGCGGGTTTCCGCCAGTCCGTCACGCATCATGACAACTGACTGATCCACCATGCTCTGTGCCTTTTCGGGTTGTTTGTCCCAGATGACGCGAACGGCCTCCAGATGGACGGTTGCTGCCGCCAACGTGTGGGCTAAGGTGTCGTGTAGTTCACGGGCGAGCCGATTGCGTTCCTGCGTGGTTGCCAGTTGTTCACGAACCGCTGTGTAGTGGCGGAGTTTTTCGTTGGCGGCGATCAGTGCCTGTTGGTTTTGGGTTTGTTGGGCAGCCAGGTAGTTGATAACGACACCAATGAGGGTCAATATCAAACCCTGGAATAACACTGCAATAACCCCCAGAAACAGCACATTTATAGATGTACCCATAATGAAAATGATAACAGATAGGTCAATCAGGGTTATCGTTACGCAGAACAGCAACACCCACTGACGCGAGTAGCGCCAACTCAGGATAATGAGGGGAATAAGAAGGACCGGAAACGTCTGCCCAACGTTGGCAACTAACAGGGCATTCTCAACAAGTTGGGTTGACAAGGACAGGTTATCTGCCGTTTCGGGGACACTTTGTAGTAACCAGTAGAGGCTCGTGTCCTGTACCACAAGCGGGACAATCGACGCCCACACAAGCGCAATCGGTAGATAGGCGCTGCCCAACGGCGCTTTCAGAAACGAGAGGTTCAGATAAATGAACAAAATCGCAATCTCGACCAGGCTTACAACGCGCCAACCCAATTGCCCATCAACGACAGCGTAGTTCACCAATGCGACCAAAATTAAGGCTGTCACCAACCGCAGGAGCATCAACAACCGGAAGATTTGTAGCAGGTTATCTTCTAGCGATAGGTGGGGGGTATAACGTGGATCTAGCACGGCTTTCCTGATTATGCCTTTTAGTTGGGTTGAAGTATGCAGAATCATCATAGCATGCTCTTGTTGAGGATGGTTATTGAGTTTGTCGGGGGGCAAATGTAGTCACCCCCCGACGGACGTTGGCTACTCGTAGGCGAGGGCGTCCCGAATGCTGATCTGTGCCGCCTGCCTTGCAGGGATGAG
>DAOTTX010000092.1:0-8526 GCA_034437515.1 Anaerolineae bacterium | reverse complement strand
AGTTCTTCACGATTATGGGTCATAAGGCATCCTTTTCGCTCGATACCCTATTCTATGTCATCTCCGCACTCAAGTGAAATGCACCCGTAAAGTTGAGCCTCGTGCATTTTGCGACTTTGTAGGTGAAAGTCCCCCTTTCTCCGTCTACGGGGATAAGGAGGATTTAGGGGGATAGGGGTCAGAATAATTGCATATTGAAGCACATCAGCTTAACTTGACACGTATGCCGAGTGTTAGAGGTCGTCCGTATCGAGGATAATAGTCACTGGGCCGTGGTTGTGGATGGTCACCTGCATCATCGCGCCGAAAACCCCGTGTTCGACCGATGATACCCCTTCACGCTGCAAGACCGCCGCGTAATGTTCGACCAACGGTTCGGCGTGGTCGGGTTTGGCGGCGTTGATGAAACTGGGGCGGCGTCCCTTACGGGCATCCGCATAGAGCGTAAACTGCGACACCACCAGCACCCCCGCACCACAATCTAACGCAGAGAGATTCATCTTACCCGCGTCATCCTCGAACACACGCAGATTCGCTGTTTTCTTCGCCAATACTTCGGCTTCGGCCTCGGTGTCCTCATGCGTGACACCCACCAGCGCAACGAACCCCTGCTCGACGGCACCAGTGACCGTATCGTCTACGGTGACGCTGCCTTGCGTCACCCGTTGTAATACCACGCGCATCAGGCGTTATCCGAGCGTTCTTCTGGTGGATGCTCGATGCCTTCTACCGTGCGGATCGTTTCCAGATGGTCGTACCAGTGATGCAAGAACCGCGCCTGAATCGCCTTCTCGACCGTTGTGTACTTGTTCTCGACCGGGTCGAAAATCTGTTTGGAGAACTTACTCACCGGAAGCTGTAGCACAAAGGTCTTGATGTCTTCCTGCTTGGTACGGATGCCCTCAATCGTCACAGGGACGATGCGCCGATGGAACATACGCGAGGTGATGTTATTGATGCGGTCAACAGTTTTTATGCCGATGCGTGGACGGATGCCGATCAGCGCGGCTTTGATCTGCCACATGGAAATGTTATCAATAAAGTTCAGATGCCCCAGCATGGCTGCTGGTGTCCACTCATGGTAACGAGATTCGTACCACTGGTCTTCCGGCATTCGCTGGATAATCTGGATGACTTCATCGCGCACTTGCACGATTTCCTCACATAATTGATGGCGTTCCGCCTCGCTATCAAGGAAGATATAATTTCTGCCGATAGATTGCATGACCGACCTCACAAACGCAAATTTACTTTTCACATACGCATACTTTGATCTTACGTCGAACGTTTAGAGACGTCAAATCATTCGGTTGAATTCGCAGGCCAATCGCCCCTATAATCCCGCCGGACATTCCCCTGTGTCAGATGCTAAAAATCTAAAATGCACCTTAGCGGCAGGGCAATTGTCCTGATTTTCACCGTGTATTTGTTGACACCGCCGCGAATTCCATGCTAGAGTAAGCGCATGATCTATTTCCTCCACATCGGATGTATTTCTCTCGGTCCGCAGATTTCTACGTTGACCGGTCCCAGGGAGAAGTGCGCCTACTGACCGGATAGATTTCGTCATACTTTTGTTAATAACCGGCTATGAGCGCATCCGTTCATGGTCGTTTTTGATTCTCGCCGCTGACGAGTGCGTCCTGCCATCAGGAAAAGGAGTTGCACCATGCACATTATCAACATCAACCATATTACCGTGAACTACGCCGGGCGTGAGATCTTCCGTGACCTCACCTGGGCGATTGGCGACCGAGACCGCGTCGGTTTGGTCGGGCCGAACGGTGCGGGGAAGTCCAGTTTGATGAAAGCTATCGTCGGGCAGGTGCCTAAAGGCGTAACGCTCTACTTCTTGCGCTTGCGACGTTTGGCTTTCTTCAACCCGGCATCATCGATGGACTTGCCACCCCGCGCCGGACGTGCGCTGGCCTGTGCCCGCTCGATGAGATCCAGCTTTAGTTGATCTCTGATCGGCGTGTGTGAGCCGTTGAGGTAGAAGCCGAGGAAGTTCTGCGGCAGTTTGGAGTTGAACTTGCTATCGTTGCTGGCACAGGTGACGAACAACTTATAGCCCTCTTGCGGGCGTGGTTGGTCACCGCGCAGCAACGGGTAGAACAGCACCCCGCCGCTCATATTCGACGGCGTAAAGACAAAATTCTGGCGATTCTGGACAAAATCTACATTGCTGTGGTTAGCGAAGATCGTGATCGTAGCGTCGTCTTTTAACTGACCAGCCAAACGGACTTGAATGATGTTGTCGTTCTGATCATCGCTGAAAAAGTTCACGAGGACGCCGACAGGCTGGACACTAGGGCCGACCAATGGTGAGAAGTTGTCGAAGCTCATAACACAGTTCCTATGGTCTATTTAATGTTATTTGCATCATAACACAAGGTGATTAACAGAAGACGTGAGTCTAACGCAGTTGTAACACTGGGCAGCGTGATGGTCTATTCTGGCCTATGGCAGAAGCACCGGTGTTACCAGGTGGTGATTTCAGGAAATATCAGCGATGTTGCGGTCGCCGTCAGTATTTTAGGGGGGACTGGTTACGCTGTAGTCGATGACGTAACCAGTAGAGGCGGCAGGGTAAGCTAGTCTGCGGCTTCGCTTTTGCTGGGTTTGGTTTCTTTCTTTTCCGTCTTTTCCGACTTATCGGGCTTCTTCTCGGTGCTAACATTAGCAGTCTTGGTCTCGCCCTCGTCGGATTTGCTGCTGGAACTGCTGCTGCTGGCGGTGTTCTTGCCACGTGAGTCGGTGACGTAAAAGCCGGAGCCTTTGAAAATGATCCTGGCAGGTTGCATAATGCGGACGACCTTCTGCCCGGTCTCTGGATCTAAAGTCAGGGGATCGTCCAGGAATTTTTGTTTGATAGTGAATGTTGATCCGTCTTCACGACGATACACATACTCAGGCATAAGGGTAACGACCTCATAAAGATAACTTTCCCTCACAATGATAACTTATTTTTTATTAGAATTCTCTAGGAAAATCAGCACAATGTCATAACTTTTTACTGAGAAAGGCATGGATTCTGGATAATGCATAGACTCTGTCAATTAAGGTGATATACCATGACCTTAAAGAAATACAAAACTAAGTCGTAAACCGACGGAGGACGGATCTGTGCCGAGCAGTATGAACATATTGATTATTGGTGGAACAAGAAATATTGGCTTTTTCCTCGCACGACGATTAATCGACGAAGGCCAACGGTTGACCATTCTCAACCGGGGCATCACCCCGGATGACCTGCCGGATCGAGTCGCCCGGTTGCGCTGTGACCGCACCGACCACCGGCAACTCAAGCGAGCGCTTAACGGGCGTGAATTTGATATGGTGGTGGATTTTGCCGCCTACAAGGGCGTAGAAGCCGAATCCACTGTGGATATTTTGCGGGGACAGGTCGGGCATTATGTGTTCATCAGCACCGGGCAAGTCTATCTCGTCCGTGAAGGTGTCAGACGTCCTTATACCGAAGACGACTACGACGGCCCCATCCTGCCCGCACCGGAACCCAACACCTACGACTATGAAGAATGGCTCTACGGACAGGAAAAGCGCCGGGCAGAGGACGTGCTCGCCAACGCTCATGAAGATCATGGTTTCCCTTACACCGCGCTACGCCTGCCGATGGTCAACAGTGAGCGTGACGCCTTCAACCGACTCTATAACTACGTGCTGCGCATCCGGGATGGCGGGCCGATCCTCATCCCGGATGCGCCACAGCACTCGGTACGCAACATCTACGCCGGGGATGTGGTCGAAGCGATCATGAAGTTGCTGGGCAAAGGCCGAGGCGAAGGCCGCGCCTACAACATCTCACAGGACGAAAGCCTACCGCTGATCGACTTCCTGCATGTGCTGGCTGAGGTGATGAATACCTCGGTTGACATCGAAGCCGTGCCGCGCGATGTGCTGAAAGCCAACGGCTTTTTGCCGGATTGTTCGCCGTTCAGCGAGGCGTGGATGTCTGAACTGGATAACACCCGCAGCAAACAAGAATTGGGGATGATCTATACCCCGCTGCGCGAGTATCTCGGTCGCATCGTCACCTACTATGAACAGCACCCGCCCGGCACGCCGGCCAGCTATCGCCGTCGCCATGCAGAAAAGAACCTGCTGATCTCGCATTAGGGTGTGAGGGGGGAAATCTAGCGGGGGGGCTGTCGTACATCAAAACGAGTGCCATCAGTCAAGTGGATTGGGTGCGATCACCCTGCCGTGGAAAACTGAGACTTTGTTACGATCCATGCCTGATGTTAGACTTGCAAGTGACGACACACAACCAACCACTAAGGGACTGATGGAACAAGTCGAAGTCATTATCGAACGCATCAAAGAGATCAACGCCGAGTACCAGCACATCGAGATCACCGTCGATGGCACGCTGGCACGCATCAAACCGGGGCAGTCGCTGCTGGCACGGGTGAATACGCAGATGTGGCACCCCTATCTGCGCGAACACTGGTGGCCGGTGGACATCCGACCGGACAACAAGGTGATTATCGAACGCCCGGCGCGAGAGCGTTACAAGCCCGGTCAGGTCATTAACATGCTCGGTTTGATCGGCAAGCCGTATCGCTTCCGGCGGACGCTGCGCAACGTGCTGCTGGTGGCCTACGACACCCCGCCGACCACGCTGCTGCTGACCATTCCCTGGCTACTGGGCAATCAGGTCAGTGTAACGATAGTGCTATTGGGCACAGCACGCGCATACCCGACCGCGCACCTGCCTGCCGAAGTCGAGGTCATCCTCGGTGAAGACGACATCAACGAGCCGCTGCGCTGGAGCGATCAAGTGATGACGGTCGGTTGGGCCGATCAAATCTTCGTCAGTGTGGCGGCGAATCATCAGTTTGAGCGATTTAAAATGGTGCTACGCCGCTTTGAAGAACTCCGCGCCAGCCTGAGCAAAGATTACCTGTTCGGTGTGTTCAACCCGCCGACGCCGTGCGGGTCGGGGGCGTGCCAGGCGTGCGCGTTGCAAATCCAGGGTGGGGAGCGCGGCGGTGAGAAATTGAGCTGCATCGACGGCCCCGCCTTCGATCTGACCCAGGTCGTACTATCATGATCCGGTCGGTCGTTTGCTTCTTCTCGCATCCTGACGACGAATCGGTGCTGGCGGGTGGGTTAATCACCCTGCTGACCGGGCGCGGTGTGCCGGTGCATGTGGTCAGCGCGACACGCGGCGAGGGCGGCGAACTCGGTGACCCACCGGTCACGCATCGCGGCAACATCGGCAATATTCGTGAGAACGAGTTACGCTGTGCGAGTCGGGCACTGGGTGCGTCTGTGGGCATGTTAGGGTATGTCGATCCGCTCATCGGCGCGGCTGACCTGCTCTCCCCGTTTGAAGCCGATTTCGATACGCTGGTCAAGCAGATCAGCACGTTAATCAAACAGCGTGGTGCTGATCTGGTGTTGACGCATGGCAGCGACGGCGAGTATGGGCACCCGGCGCACCAACTCGTCCACCGGGCGGTGATGCGTGCCGCAAAAATCGTACCGGTGCGTGTGTATACGGTCGCCGCCAACGTACCGACGGTCAGCGACCGCTTGTGGAACGAAAGTGAACTCGCGCACTTCGCGCTGGATATTCGCCCCTGGGCAGCGGCGAAGGTGCAGGCGATGGAATGCCACGTCTCGCAGCACGCGCTGTTCATGCGGCGGCGCAAGTTAAAGGTGGTCAAGGACGCGCTGCGCACGGTCGAATCCGTGCGGCGGGCGCTGCCGCCGGTCGCTGAAGGGTCGCTGCCCGATGACGACTTCGCCGAACTGCTGCGTGCCTCCGGTGCGTGGACACCTACCCCATTAGACTGAGGACGACAGCATGGTTTTCGAGATTACACGACCGGGTAAGCGACCGCTGGAACTCCATACACCGGTGATGTGCAGCGCGGGGATGCTCGGCTTCGGCGATGCTTACAAGTCGATCATCAACGTGGATAAGCTGGGGGCGGTGGTCACACACCCCATCAGCTACGATCCGCGCACCCCGGCGCGGGGGCCGCGTGTCGTGCCGCTAGATGCTGGCGTGCTGGTGCATACCGGCCTACCCAACCCCGGTTTGAACAAGGTACTAGGGCGCTACCGCAACATCTGGACGGTGATGCCCGCGCCGATCATCGTGCATTTGATCGCCACCAGCGAGGACGAGGTCCGTAAGAGTATATTGCGGTTGAACACCGTCGAAAGTGTGGACGCGGTCGAACTCGGTTTGGACGACGACATCCCGTGGGACGAGGCCGAGGCGCTGGTTCGTGCGGCCTCACGCCATGCGGAAAAGCCGGTGCTGGTACGTCTGCCGCTGCAAGACGCCTACGAGATCGCGGAGCCGGTCGCCGATGCGGGCGCGGATGCGCTGGTCGTCGGTGCGCCGCCGCGTGGTCAGGCGCGTGATCCGCTGACGGGCAAGCTGGTCAGCGGGCGCATCTACGGGCCGATGGTCAAGGCGATTGCGCTCAACGTGGTCGGCAATCTCGTCGGACGGTTGGGTGAAGTGCCGGTGATCGGTGCCGGTGGCATCCATTCCATACAGGATGCGCGAGATTACATCGAGGTCGGCGCACGCGCCGTGCAGGTCGATTCTGCCGTGTGGCTGGAACCCAAGTTGATCGAGTTCATCGCGCGCGATCTGGGCGGCTACGTGGTCACACGAGAGACGGACGCGCTGCCCGATGAGTGGTTCCCCGGCATGACGCAGACCGACCGTGACCGGCAGAACAACGCTGACACCGGCGATGGGAAATGAGCAAGCGTAAATACATCTTTCGTCGTCATGCACTTGAGACAACTCAAAACGAGTAGACGGACGAGATAAGGATGCAGCCTTCTACCCCTCACCCAGGCTGACTGCCGACCAGAGGTCGGTTGTTCGCGCCGCCTCGCCTCAAGTTCCGCAGGAACCGGAAAGTGGACGAGGGGGTGGATCGGACAGTGGGACGGAGATAAAGGGGGCAAAAGCAACCGTGCGAACTCAGCTTGTGCTTGCGCCAGCCACTGTGAACGGCGTAACTTCTAACTGTAGAACAGAATGAAAGGCTCACTAGCCATGACCAGAGTCGGCATATTGGCGCTGCAAGGCGCGTTCATCGAACATCAGAAGATGCTGCAAAATCTCGGTGCGGAGGCGGTACAGGTGCGCCTGCCTGAACACCTCACCAATCTCGACGGCCTGGTGATCCCCGGCGGAGAAAGTACCACCATCGGTAAGCTGGCGACCGGATACAAGCTGATGGAACCGCTGCGCGAGTTCGCCGCCGAAAAGCCGACATGGGGCACCTGTGCCGGGATGATCTTCCTCGCCAAGACACTCGACCACAATCAGCAGCCCATCCTCGGCCTGATGGATATCAAGGTCAGCCGCAACGCCTTCGGCAGGCAGATCGACAGCTTTGAGGCCGCGCTCGATATTCCCGCCATCGGTACGGCTCCCTTTCATGCGGTGTTCATCCGTGCGCCGGTGGCGACTGAAGCCGAAGCGGGTGTCGAGGTGCTTTCCAGGCTTGGTGATTCGCAGATTGTCGCGGCACAGCAAGGACATCTATTGGCGACGGCCTTTCACCCGGAACTGACCGATGATGACCGGCTGCACCAGCACTTCCTACAGATGGTCGAAGCATGATTTTTTAAGGTTCTATCTGTAGATGGACGTGCTAAAATGCCACCAGAATGATCGACTTACGCACACAAGAGTAAACATCATGTACGAAGACTTGCTCAAACGACTTAACACTCTCGGCCCGGAAGACGATGACCTCGAAGAAGACGATCTCGATCTTGACGAGGACGATCTCGATATCGAAGTCGAGGAAGACCTCGAAGACCTTGACGGGTTGGATGACTTCGATGATGACCTGGAAGAGGACGACCTCGATCTTGATGACAACCTGGATGTAGAACTCGAAGAAGAAGACGAGGACGACATCATCGAGGATGAAGGCTTTGACATCAGCGAATTTGAAGAAGACGAGGACGACCTTTACGGCGATGAAGATGAGGACGACTTCTTCGACGATGAGGACGACGAGTACTACGAAGACGAATACAATTTCTAAGAAGCCGTTTGAGAAGTATTGTTTCGGTAATTTTGGCCCTCATCCCCCAACCCCTTCTCCCAGCGAAGCGTTGGGGGAGAAGGGGAGCAAATCGTTCTCAAGTCCCTGGGGAGAGGGAAACAGGGTGAGGGCTTTTCAAACAGATTCTAAGCTTTTTATCTGACGTGCTTCAAACCCTTGGCTCTGTAAGCGGCGACCACAGCAGGGACAAGCCTCCCACACGGTTTTGTGCTGCGCTCTGACAGACAATTCATCTTCCACCACTTGCACAACCAGCATCCGAGCCAAATGCCACGCCGCAATTAGCATCCGGTGCAAATTGGGGGCCTTCTCAATCTCTTCGATCATGGCTTGCCATGAGGGATTTACTTCTCGTATGCTTTGCGACAGAAGGGACATTATTCTAAGGACTATCTTTCCGACACGTACAAATTTTGGAATTCTACCTCTTTTTCTGTGTCATGTC
>DAOTTX010000091.1:0-11039 GCA_034437515.1 Anaerolineae bacterium | reverse complement strand
TCGGGGTGACCTGGTACGGCGCACAGGCCTATTGCGAAGCCATCGGACGCCGCCTGCCGACCGAAGCCGAATGGGAATACGCCGCCAGCAGTGGTGACGCCGAAAATCTCTATCCCTGGGGTGAAAACTGGATCAACGCGGAAGACTATGCCCGCACCAGCCGTCCTGACCCGGCAAATATCGGTGTGGTGCAGATCGGCTCTTACTCACCAACCGGGGACTCACTCCAGGGCCTGGTCGATATGGCTGGCAACGCCGAGGAATGGGTCGCAGACTGGTACGGTGCAAACTGGTATAGCAATCCGAACGCCAGCGCACTTGACCCAACCGGGCCAGCCGCCGGGCGTGATAAGGTACTGCGCGGTGGTTCCTGGGCGTTCGTGCCGTTCTTCACGCGCAACGTCCAGCGCCGTCACCAAACACCGGACTGGATCTCGTTCACGGCGGGCTTCCGCTGTGCAGCGGACATCCAAGAGGAAGAACCGGCGGTTGACGCACCCGTCGATGGGGGCAGCACCGGCGAGGTCGGCACGGGTGATGCCAGCACCGGCGGCAGTGAAGTCGAGTCGCTGGCGACACAGGCACCGGCAGCAGGCGCGACCATCCGCCCCCCTGCGACTCTCGAACTCCCGGCGACGGCTGAGGACACCGAGGAAGCCGCCGCCGTCCCTCCTGTGCAGGACGGTGGTTAGGTAGGGTCATACAGGGTAGATCGTTTTGATCTGCCCTGTCTCGTTCGCCTGGCGGTTGTTACTCGATGTCGGCTATGTCATCATCTGATGGCGCTTGTGTGTGCTTGCGTCCACTAGGGTGCAGCAGCAGCAGCAATTTGTACTGTTTCAGTTCAAGGTCTACCGGCATATCATCATCGCTGGTATTGCGTTTGACAAACTCGTCAAGCAGTTCACGCAACCGGCGATAAAATTCTTCCGCCTCCGCCTCTTTAAGCAACAAGCGCCGCTGGGAGAAAGCCAATCGCCGGTGACGCGGAGCATCATCACCTAGCTCGATAATGCCTGCACGCATACTGGCCTGCACGTCTTCACGGGCGGACTCGAACATCGCGTTCATGGTCATCTCAAGCCCTTCGCCGGTGTTACCCTGCCCCGGTGAGAGCAAGTTATGATCGACGCGATAAGATTTCGCGGTCGCCTGATAGTGTTTTTCCACAATGCCGGAAACGATGCGTGTATCGACCATCGTGATGAGATCGTGCTTTTCCAACAAATTAAAGTGATAGTACAGTTTCGTCGGTGGTTTGTCGATCTGTGCGGCGACTTGCTTTACAGTGTTGGGTTTGTTCAGCAATTCGATGATGCTCAAGCGTAATGGGTCAGCCAACACCTTCAAAGTATCCAGATCAGAAACTACATACTCGTCAGCGGGTTTGAACTTTTCCTGCGTGGGGTCTGCCATAGATCATCATTTTATATCCGAAATTATGCGGCAATTATAGCATCTTCTACACGTTCTCCCAACGTCAGAAGCACCTATTCGTCGTCACCGGTGGCAGGCTCCGTCGGGAAACACTCGGCGACCGGCAGTGTAAAACCGGGCAGCACATCGCCGCCTTCAAGCGTGTCAGCGGCGGTCAAACGCTGGGGTTGCGCATTCGATTGGAAGCTCATCACCGTGCGTGTTTTAGGGTACACGACCCACACCAGCAACACCCCTGCTCGTAGATAATCTGCAACCTTCTCGTCGATGGCACTGGCCCGGTCAGTCGGTGAGACGATCTCTATCGCTAAATCCGGCGGGAACGGGCGATACGAGTCGCGATCGGCGTGTTGCTTGGCCTTCTCCCAACCGTAAAAGCCGATGTCTGGCGCTCGCAGAGTGCCTTGTGTGATCCAATAGCAACCTTCTGAGCCTGTCGTCTTACCCAGGTTATTCTTGCGGACGAAAAATGAAACTTCGCCCCCCATAATCAATTGAACTTCGGGAGCCTCACCACCAGCAGGACTCAATTTAACCACCTTTCCATGTACCAATTCCACCGGCTGACCGGCGTATTCTTCCCAGAAATCCTCGACCGTCAGCAGTCGTTCAGGTGTCTGCATAACCATGACATAATCCTTTTTGGTTATTCGATGATGGGGCACGATACACCGTGCCCCGCAAGACTCTAGCTATAGTCGAACAGCAGCGACTTCGCCGCATCAACGACGTGTTCCAGCGTTAAGCCGTATTCTTCATAAATCTTTTGGTAGGGCGCACTGGCACCGAAGCGATCTACACCGATGGTAATGCCATCAAGGCCGACCCATTTCTGCCAGCCGAGAGTCGTCCCCGCTTCGATGCTGACCCGGTTAGTCACACTAGCAGGCAGCACACTCTCTTTGTAGGTCTCGTCCTGCGCTTCGAACAGTTCCCAGCAAGGTAGCGAAACCAGCCGCACCTTGATACCCTCTTCAATCATCCGTTTGTAGGCTTCGTGCGCGATGTGAACCTCACTACCCGATGCCAGCAGGATCAATTGTGGCGTGCCTTCGCAGTCGGCAAGTGTATAACCACCGTGCGCTACCCCTGTGTGGATAAGTTCGTCGTTTTCTAGCACAGGGAGCTTCTGCCGGGTGAAGATCAACGCTGCCGGGCCGTCGAGCATCATCGCGATGCGCCAGGACGCCGCCGCCTCCTGTGCATCCGCCGGACGGAAGACGTGCAGACCAGGGATTGCCCGTAGGCTCATCACCTGCTCGACGGGTTGGTGGGTGGGGCCGTCCTCACCGAGGCCGATGCTATCATGCGTGAAGACGTAGGCCGCCGGCACCCCCATCAACGCCCCCAGGCGCATCGCCGGACGCATGTAATCACTAAAAACCAGGAACGTCGCGCTGTAAGGCCGGGTGATGCCCCCATGCAATGCCAGCCCATTGACGATTGACCCCATCCCATGCTCACGCACGCCAAAACGCACATTCCGTGCGGCTGGGTCACCCTGAACAGTGTTCGGTTCGTTGTCGAGCAGTGTTTTAGTGCTACCGGCGAGGTCGGCATCACCGCCGATCATCGTCGGGACGTGCTTGGCAATCGCATTGAGCGCCTTACCGTTGGCGCTGCGTGTCGCCATCTGCTCCTCGGTGGCGAACACCGGAATATCCTTGTCCCAATCTGCCGGGAGGCCGGTGCTGAAAGCAACCTGCCATTGCTCCGCAAGTGTCTCGTTAGCGCCCTGCCAGGCATCAAGGGACTTTTGCCATTCGCTTTCATAGGCCGCACCGCGCTCGACACTCTCACGAAAATGCTTTGATGCATCATCGGGAATGTGAAAATGTGCGTTCGGGTCCCAGCCGAGCTGTTCTTTAGTCAGCCTAACCTCGTCTTCGCCCAACGGAGAACCATGCGCGGAACTTTTCCCGGCCTTATTCGGGCTACCGTAGCCAATCGTGGTCTTGACGATGATGATACTCGGCTTGTCGGTCACATCTTTGGCGGCACCGATGGCGGCGTCGATGGCATCAACATCGTTACCGTCCTTGACGGTCTGGACGTGCCAATCCCACGCTTCATAACGCTTGGCGATGTCCTCCGTGAAGATCATCTCCGCTTCACCATCAAGCGTGACGTCATTGGAGTCGTACAGCCAGATCAGCTTGCCCAGCCCCCAATGCCCCGCCATCGCCGAGGCTTCCATGCAGACCCCTTCCATCAGGTCACCGTCGCTGACAATCGTGTAGGTGTAATGGTCGATGACTTTATGATCGTCCGTATTGAAATGGGCAGCGAGATGGGCTTCCGCGAGCGCCATACCGACGCTGTTGCCCGCGCCCTGACCAAGCGGGCCGGTGGTCGTTTCTACACCGGGGGTGTCATGATATTCGGGGTGACCGGGTGTCATGCTGCCCCACTGCCGAAAGTTTTTAATCTCCTCTAACGGCAGATCATAGCCAGTCAGGTGCAACATCGAATACAACAACATCGACCCATGCCCCGCACTGAGCACAAATCGATCCCGGTTGATCCACTGAGGATTTTGTGGGTTATGTCGCAGATGACGCATCCACAACGCATAGGCCATCGGGGCCGCCCCCATCGGCAAGCCGGGGTGACCGCTGTCGGCCTTTTGCACTGCATCAATCGAAAGTGTACGAATGGTGTTAATCGCCAATTCTTGTAAATTGGTGGTGTTCGTAGTTACCAAGAGCTTCCCTCCTTATACGTACATATGCTTATCTTGATTAGGAATTATAGCACGCACTTTTTATGAAGAGATGACATTCGGCTCAGAAACACCCAAACCTTACCATGCATCTGGATAATAACGATCCGCAACGGGCGCGGTGATGCGGTGGATGGTCGCCAACTCCGCATCTGAAAAATGCCCACGCCAGGCCCCTACCAGAGATCGACTGTCACGTTTAAGGGCGGTCGCCGCGTTCCCTGGAGCGGCGACCGGGTTGTCCGCCTGCGTATGCTGGTTGATTTGGCGTTCCTCAGTTGGGGTAAAGGGGATACCAAGATGCTGGTATAGACTGCGGAACTGCTTTAACGGCTCGCGTGCGAGATCTTCGTGCCGCACCACGACCCACGTCGGGTGTCGTTGGATAAAGCCATCCAGCACGGTATACACACATAACCAATTAAGCGCCTGACGATCTAAAAGTGGCAGATTGGGGTCACGGATTTGATCAGCATATGGGGCGAGCCAGTCTTCCATCAACTGTCTTTGGTTTAACCAGTGCGATGGCGCGACGACCCAACCCAAACGTAAGCAACTGCGCACAACAGCGGCCGGGTGCCGGAACGTGACCACGACCTGCATATCAAACCGACGTGCGAGCCAATCCGAAGCTAATGCCGCGACGGGATCTTTAAGGAGCGGCCTTGGTTGGAAGATACGACGGTACAACTGATCCAATAGCCTGCGGGAAAGCCATTTACGAACCCGGTGCCGGAGTAAATCTTCTACCCAGGGGACATAACGATCACCATTTTTCTCTGTCACGTAGGGGTAAAAATAGTTATGCTTCATCCCATAGTAAGAAAGCGTGGGGTTGAACGGTTCCGAGATGTAGCCCACCGAAAACGGTAAAGACAACATTTTACCCGTCCACGTTGACCCGCTACGAATGGATCCTGTCACTAGAATGGGCCGCTTCTGAACTTGTTCTTGCATGATTAGCTCCATCGGCTCTCTTCGGAGCACTTCAACACGCGACAACGGAAACGAAATTTCGTAAATTTTTTCATACGATAACCTCAACTTAACATCTTTCATGTTAACATAGTAGCAATATTATGATGAGCATTATTGTGAAAATGATGACCCCCAATAAACCCGCAGAAACCTTTAAGAACGGTATCCGACGTGCATGGCTTGAGGAGAATCGCATCGCGCTGATTATCACCAGTGGCGACCCCTCACGCGAGGCGATTGACACCTGGGCGCAGGTGACAACATCCACGATTCGTCACTGGTCACCCGATGACCCGATTATATTGCTGCATGACTTTACGAACCTGGATATGGGGATTATGCCCTATGTCTACCGGCGTGCCGATGACGTCTACGCGACGATGCCGAAAGGCCAATGTGGGTATAACGCTGTCGTACTGGGTAGTGGAATTTTCAACAATGTTTTGAGTGTTTTCGTCGGGCGTTTACGTGGAAGACATCGCAACCTCAAAGAGCAACTATTCACCACCCGCGAAGACGCGCACACCTGGTTGCACAATCAGATGCGGACCGCCTCCACGACGATTGCCTGAAAATGCGAACAGCGGTGACCAAAGCCACCGCTGATCTTTTGTGCAACTGAATTGCACTCTGGGCGAGGAACACCCCTAACGTGGGTGTGCCCTCTAGAACGAGGTCCTGTTAGAGGTGTTCCTCCACCTTATAGCCTAACATATCTTAGACCACCTCCTTCCACTAACAATCATGTAGAACGAATATAACACGAATCATGCGTGTGGTCAAGCGTGGGTCACAAGAGACTATAAGGCACCATGTAATCGCTTAGCGGGGATCATTGTACGCTCATGCAGGTTTGCTAGGATTCGAACAATGCAGAAGTAAGGAAGAACGATGGCGACCGATCCGATCATCCCACGCAAATGGCAGTTGACCGCTCACAATCAGCGCAATGTCTTCATCTGGGGACGGCAAGAACGTAGCGCACACACATTGATGAAAGCGTTCTTGTGGGCGTTGTATTTACCGGCATATCCTGATATGTCCGTCGAAGTGCGCATCGGCGACCACTATAAACCGGATGTGGTCGCCATGCCGGCACAGCCCAGCATCTACAGTGAGACGACCGCGCCGCTGTTCTGGGGTGAGGCCGGGCAGGTCGGGCGAGACAAGATTTACACCCTGGCCAAACGTTACCCAACCACTCATTTTGCCATCGCCAAATGGGAGAGCAACCTGCGCCCGTTAGTGGAGTTGGTCGGCGATGCCTTGAAAGACGTGCGGCGGGAAGCACCGTTCGACCTGATTAACTTTGCAGCAGATAGTAAAGACCGTTTTATTGACGAGCGTGGTAACATCGCTCTCGACCATGATGATCTGGATTGGGTGCGCCTTTAGGTTTGATCGTCGGCTGTTCGCCGCTTTCTTTTGATCTACCCCACCCGTTCTACGACGAGCAGACATATCGTCTTTGTTATGATCGTGTTTCTTCGGTGCACACATCATCAGATGACTTTCTGCTACTTTCTATGATTGGTACAATGCAACCCTGGAAATCGCGCATAAAATACAATTGAGTATACACACGCAGAAAGGCTCCGACGATGGATATAGGCCAACTCGAACGAACATATGATAACAGCAGAACCAAAATACTTATCAACGGCGTCCTCGCTATTATTCTGATCGGCTTCGGCGTGTTGAGTATCGTCGTCGGTAGTGGCACGCTGATTTTATTGATCGGCATTGCCGCGTTGGTTGGCGGGCTGAGCTTCATGATAAGCACATTTCTACGCAACGTAGGCCGACGGATTTCTGTCTACACGCATGGGGTCGCTGTCAAAGTGCGAAACCAGACCTCGCAATATCGCTATGAGGTCATTTCCGGCCTTCAGATCGAAGCCTTACAACAAGGTGGCAATCGCTTTGCCCTGATTGACTTTGCGTTTTACAAGGACGGCAAACCTCTCTTTGCCATCGGCCCGGTGTATGATGATTGGCGTGAAGGCGGTGAACTATTGGTCGAAAAAGTGAGCGATATTCAGGCGCGACTTAAAACCGAGCGCATCCAGGATGGGTATGAAGTGGTCTTCGATGAACTCAGTGGTTCGCGGCTTGGTCATCAATTGGTCGTCAAAGCAAATTTACAGGGGGTGGTCGAGGTGGATAAAGACGTGCTGCCCTGGGAACGGGTCGGTCACTGTGAAACCGATACGAAATCCAATGATATTGTGATTTACGATGTCGATGGTAACCCGTACAGTCGCTTTCGTTATTACAACACTACCAATAGTGTCATCGCCATGAAGATCATCAATCGGATGGCACAACTGCGTGGCACCAGATAATTGATTTTATCTCTTTACTTTTTTCATAACTTTATGTTTCGTAATGTATTCTGTCATAACAATTTAGTTTTGATAGATAAACATTAAGACGACCCTATGAAAAACGCTTTTAGTTTAGGTAATTTCGCCCCAAAGCATGGCTTTGTATAAAGATAAAACAAATTTAGGGAGCGCCTACCCCCTGAACAGGTACCAATTGCGTTATCTTACGCTTTGCGCGGCATTTCCGGCGCATCAGCTCCGCTGGTGCCCAGTCTCAACGGATACGGACTACCGTGTGAAGTCGAGCCGGAAAGCAACGAAGGTGCCCTGACGAGCGAAGTGGGCAACCACAAGGTCGCTATGGTCAGCAACGTGTACGACCCGGAAAGCAACACCACTACGGTCACCTATCGCGTCACCTCCGGTGCGTCACCGTCCATCAGCCATTGGACGCTGGGCCTGCCGAGTGAGGTGAGCAATAATCTCGTCAGCACAAGTGAAATGTACGAGATCGGTACCGATCCGACGACGGGCACGACCGGCGTGAAGTTTGATACCGGCTACGAAGTCGATGGTGGTCGTGACGATGGCGGACCGAGCGATGATGGCGGGCCAAGTGATGACCGTGAGCCACGCGATGATCGTGGGCCACGCGGCAAGGTCGGCGTCCAGAACATGTTCCAGCCCGAACCGGATTACGAAGGTGAAGCAACCGTCGATCTGGTCGCCATAGCAAACGGTGAAGAAGAAGAACCAAAAGCCGAAGGCCCGGTCGTACTGCCGGAAGCGATTACCGAAGACTTCCAGGTATTGCCGCAGTTCAGCCGCTACGAACAACGTGGTCTTGAGATCTACGCCGTTCACGGGGCAATTGAATGTCTGTTAAATGTTGATAACATGTGTGGCTTCAGCGCCGCGCCGACTTACATCGAAGCGACTGATTACGTCGAAATTATGGAAGCCGAGCCAGTGGTCGAAGCGGCAGCACCCGCTGCTGAAGGCGAAGCCATCGCTGAGGGCGAGACCGTCGCTGAAGGCGAAGCCGTCGCTGAAGGTGCAGAGGAAGAAGTAAAAACACTGGCACCGCTGCTAGAAGCACAAGTCCCGACACTGACGCGCATCATCGCCGCGCAGTTCGAGACGGAAGCCGACGCCGAAGACGCGCTTCGTGCCATGCAGATCCGCAGCCGCTATGTCGGTCGTATTGGCAACTTCGCATTCTCAAGCTACTACAGCGTGGATTACTTCTACGCCCTGGACCGTAACCAACAGCTTTTTGCCTGGTCACACGACAATTGGATCTACACGGTCAGCGCCGCGACGATGCAACGGGTCGAAAGCATCGCAAAAATCTTCCCCTACTAAAATTGGATGTCTGGAGGGTGATCAACGGATCACCCTTGCGTCTCACCCAACCAGACGCAGCGGTGACGGTTTATCACATGCGCCACCGCCGCCAACATTCATCACTACGGATATTTACGATTGAGCATCCGGGCGTAGGGGATGGTCTCACGCAGATGCGGCAGGCCGCAGATCCACGCGACGGTGCGCTCCAAACCCAGGCCGAACCCGGCGTGCGGCACACTCCCGAATTTACGCAAATCGAGATACCACGCATAGTTCTCACGCGGCAACCCCAGGTCTTTGATGCGCGACTCGATCAATTCCAGATCGTAGATGCGCTCACTGCCCCCGGTGACCTCACCGTACCCTTCCGGCGCAAGTAGATCAACACTGCGGCACACCTCCGGGCGATCTTCCACTGGCTGCATGTAAAACGCCTTAATCGCCGACGGATAGTGATACACGAACACCGGCTTATCGAACATCTCCGCCAGTGCGGTCTCATGGGGGCTGCCGAAGTCCTCGCCCCATTCGATGACGAGTTCGTCTCGTTCTTCACCCGGTTCCATCGTCTCGACCAGCTTCTGCAACCGCTCGACCGCTTCGTCGTAGCTGATGCGTGCAAAGGGAACGGTCGCGTTGGCGAGCCTGGTCGTATCCCGTTCGAGGATTTCTAGCTCTGGTTGGTGTTTTTCCAGCACGGTCTGGATCACATGACTTATCATCTGCTCTTCGAGTTCCATTAACTCCTCAAGGTTCAGATACGCCGCTTCCGGTTCCAGCATCCAGAACTCCATCAGATGCCGCCGCGTCTTGGATTTTTCCGCGCGGAAGGTCGGCCCGAAGCAATAGACTTTGCCCAGCGCCATCATGTTCGCTTCGTTATAAAGCTGCCCGGTCTGTGCCAGATACGCCGGTTCACCAAAATAGTCGATCTCGAACAAAGTCGTGGTGTCCTCACCGGCGGCGGGGGTCAGGATGGGTGTGTCCACCAATAGGTAGCCCGCATCGTCAAGCCAGTTGCGCAGCTCACGGATGATGGTAGCGCGGATACGCAACACGGCCCACTGTCGCTGTGAGCGCAGCCACAAATGCCGGTGATCCATCAAAAACTCGATGCCGTGTTCCTTCGGCGTGATCGGGTACTCTTCGGCGTTTTGCACGATCTCCAACTTGCTGATGCCGATCTCGTAACCACCGGGGATGCCGGGGGCACGCTCATCAGCACGCACACTGCCAGTGATGACGACCGACGCTTCCTGACCGAGTGTTTTCGCCAATTCAAAGTCGGCCGCTTCCATATCTTTTTTGAAGGCCACACATTGTGCGATGCCGCTTCCATCCCGCAATTTGATAAATTGCAGTTTGCCCTTCCCCGTGCGGTTGTAGACCCAACCACGCACCCGCACTTCCTGGCCGTCATACTGCGCGATGTCACAAATTTGAATCACTTCTGCCACGTTAGTTTCCCTTTGTTTCGTTATTATCTGCATTTGAGGGTCACATTATAGCAGTCGAACTTAGCCCATCGTACCTCGGCAAATGTGCCAACAGCATTCACACAACATGGCATTGTGTCATCGAGTGGTCTGTGAAATATTTCACCAATTGGTTATTGTTGACAGAAAACATTTACATGGCGTCATTAAAAGAATGAAACACAAAAATTGTAAACGAACAGTAGCCTGAGCTTAAATGTATGTTAATGGAACCCTTGTAAGATTCAAATAATAAAATGCTACTATATAGTAGAGACACTTTCGTAAGCAAATCAAGCGAGGAAAATAATATGCTCAGTAATTCTGGTGAAATGTCAAAAGATCATCACGTAGAATACATCGACATCACCCAACACTGGTGCGACAAATCAGAGAAGTTCGCCGGTGCCGATGCCCTGGTCACTTACCTGACGACTGGCTGGGAAATCGAAGAGCCGATTGAATACGGTGAACGTGATTTCGCCGGGATGCGAGCGGTGCGCGTTTATTACGTCAAACTCAGCAAGGATGACGAAACCAAAACCATGCCCGTACTGCACAACCCCTATGTGAATCGTCTGCTACGCCGTGAGAAGATCGAACTCGTACCGATGAACGCATAGCACACCAAAATAGATTGGGTGTGGCTACTTTGCGTTTTGAACTCATGCGACGACACCGAACAAGCGTTCTTCCGGAATGACACTTGGGTGTAAGGAACCATGCCGTTTTTGGTGCACCTGTTGTCGG
>DAOTTX010000090.1:0-22753 GCA_034437515.1 Anaerolineae bacterium | reverse complement strand
CGGCTGAGTGAGCCGTTGTTCGGATTGCGTTGTCAAGGTGTTTAGCTGCGGTGAGTTATCCTCATCCGAGGCTGCGAAAGCATAACAAAACCCCTCTTCATCGTCAAGGGGAATAGAGCAAATCTGGGATATATTGGGATATATTGCCTGCTAAAGTTCGCTGCGGCCCTGCAAAGCGCGGGTCAGAGTCACGGAATCAACGTATTCCAGATCACCGCCGACGGGCAAGCCTCGTGCCAAACGGGTCACTTTGACACCCTTGCCGGTGAGTTCTCTTTGAATGTACATGGCGGTGGCGTCACCTTCCATGCCAGGGTTAGTCGCGATAATCACTTCGAGGATTTTACCGTCGTCCACGCGCTGCACCAGTTCTTTGATGCGAATATCATCCGGGCCGATGCCGTTTACCGGGCTGATCGCCCCATGCAGCACATGATATTTGCCCTGGAAGCTATCTGTACGTTCAATCGCCAACACATCGAGCGGTTCTTCGACGACAGCGACGAGCTGCCCCTCTCGTTTGGCGTCCGCGCAAATTTCACACGGATCTTCGACGGTGATGTTGCCGCACACACTGCAAAAACGTGTCTTCGCTTTGAGGTCGCGCAATGCATCCGCCAGGCCGACGGATAACTCATCAGGCGATCTCAGCAGATAATAAGTCAGGCGGGAGGCCGTCTTAGGCCCGACACCCGGCAGACGGGAGAAGGCTTCGATGAGTTTGGTTACTGGTTCGGGGACTGCTTTCGCCATAAAACTTCTAGTCCATATCAGTAAAATAGAGGTGCGGCGAACCGCACCCGGTTATCATTAGCCCATCAAACCGCCGAGGCCACCCGGCAGCATCCCGTTGAGCGGGCCGGTGATCGACTCCATGCGTTCGGCTGCCATCGTCTGGCTTTGCTCAATCGCCTGATTGACACCGGCGACCAGCAGGTCTTGCAGGTCTTCCGCCCAGTCTTCATCATCGGTGTCGATATATTCTTTGTTGATTTCGATAGACTGCACACGCTGATGCCCGGTGATCGTAATCGTCAATGCGCCACCGCCGACCGATACCTCGACCGTTTCATTTTCCAGCGCGGACTGCGCTTCTTGCATATCTTGCTGCATCTTCTGTAGTTGTTTCATCATCCCTGCGGGGTTACCACCACCGGGGACACCACCTCTGCGCTTTGGCATAATCTATTCCTTTCTATACATAATCGGCTCTAGTTTAACACATGCGTCGTAGCAATTTCACTAATCATCGTCCTGTTTGACGTGCCCCCCCAATTCTCGCACCGCCATGCGTAAGAGAGGGTCTTCTATGTCCTTGTCCTGTTCATCGATCTGATCGACCTCTTCGACCAATTTCACCTGCACCCGCAGCGCCTCATGATGTACGTCTCGCAGCGCCCGCTCGATGATTTGCAATTTCTGATCTTGACCGTGCAACCGTTCAAAGTAGAGCGGGCTATCCGTCACCAGATAAAGCACGTTACCATCTACACGCTGCGGACGGAAGAAATTAACCACCGCTGGCGCGCTAGTGTGCCGGCTATGCAATGCTTGGAGCATATCTTTCCACCGATTTTCGATTTCTCCTAACGTGATAACCGGTGGTGTGCCTGGTTCGCTCTGCACCACACGTTCCACTTCATCGACCGTTTTCTGCTGCTGCACGACCGTCTGTTGTACGACCTGCACGGTCTCTTCCGGCCCGCGCACGCTGTCGATTAACGCTAATTCGAGCGTTAACTGCGGTTGCCACCCCCCCTTATAATTGTTGACCGCATCATTGAAAGCGCGGATCGCCCGGAGCAGCTTACCGCGTGAGATTTGCTCCGCTTGCCGGGCGAACAACTCACGATCTTCTTCCGAGGCTTCGATCAGCGTGACGTTCGCGGTCTGCGCCAGCATGACCGACCGCAAATGCTCGACGATCTGCTGTCCAAATTGGCGCGGATCACTGCCGGAGTCCACCGCGTTATTGATGAGGTTCAGGCCGCGTGTGACGTCTTCACTAATGAAAGTCTCGACCAACTCCCGCACCGCGCCCGTATCGGCGGTACCCAGAATACGCTGTGCGACCTCCAGCGTGATGACTTCGTTGGGGTCGCTCACGATCTGGTCAAGCAGGCTGATGCTATCGCGCACGCTACCTGTGCCGTGCCGGGCGATCAGTTCCAACGCCCCCCGGCTGATTTCCAGGCCTTCGGCGTCGGTAATCATCGCCAGCCGGTCGGCGACCTCTTGCATGGACACGCGCCGGAACTCGAACTGCAAACAACGGCTCTTGATCGTCGAAGGCACTTTGTCAATCTCGGTCGTCGCCAGCACAAAAATCGCGTGATCCGGTGGTTCTTCCAGCGTTTTGAGCAGTGCATCGAACGCATTCCCGGTAAAACGATGCACCTCGTCTATAATGTAGACCTTATAACGTCCCTCACCGGGCGCAAAGGCGATCTTATCCCGCAGTTCGCGCACATCATCCACGCCGGTGTGGGTAGCCGCGTCGATCTCGATCAAATCAAGGAACCGCCCCTCGTTGACCGCGACACAGATCGCACAGACATTGCATGGACGCTCGTCCGGGTCTTCATTTAAGCAGTTGACCGCTTTCGCCAGCAGACGTGCGTTAGACGTCTTACCAGTACCACGCGGCCCACTGAACAGATACGCATGACGGATACGCCCGGTCTTGAGTGAATTTCGTAGTGTGCGAGTCACATGATCTTGGCCGATCACGTCATTAAAGCTAAGCGGTCGCCATTTTAAGTATAGGGCTTGTTCGGGCACCTGAATTTCCCTCAATAAAAACGTACAACAAATCGTTTTCGATACTAGCAGCGATCATCGCCACATCTTAGGCCAGACACACGACGGCAAACAGCGGATGCACGCACCACGCGAAGATCACCTCATGTGGCATCAGCGAAACACCTTTGATGAATGACCGAAGCGAAGACTGTTCGTCCATGATGAAGTTCCGTTGATTGCCTGGAATATGTTTATTGTAGCACGTCTGGTCTGAGTTTTCGGTGACAATTTCACAAACGTTCGGCGCTGGTGTTACACAATCACAAGGAATTGAAGTATTATAAGAGATGAACTGGTTAAAAAATTAAAGGACGGCATACCATGCCCGGACCACTAGAACTCTTTATCATCCTGGCAATCGTTGTTGTAGTTTTTGGTGCAGGCCGCATCGCCACCCTGGGCGGGGAACTCGGCTCTGCGATTTCAAACTTCCGTCGCGGCCTCAACGAAGGTCAAGAGGACGAGAAAGAGCTTGACGACGGCGGTAAGTAACACATTTACCCGGGACACAGCTCGTGTCCCGATCCGCGTCAGGCATCTAACTTTTTCAGCTCACGCTCGAGCTTGAAGCTACGCCGGTGGTTCACACCACGCGGGACCTTTAAGTTGTAGGTCAATACCTCTTCGTTGTGTTTGTCAATCTTTTGTTGCAACTTACGCAGTTCAGATTGCCAAACCGTGTCCGCATTGGCGAACCGCCCGCTCGCATGATCCGCATGGGCGCGGGCGAGCGCCTTACGAAACTTTTCTTCTTTTCGTTCTAACGCCTTCCCCTGCATGATCCATTCCGGCGCGAGTTCATTTTCCGCTAGAATCTTATAGGCCATGCGGTTCTCATCCGGCACATTCTCGTCTCGGTTGAGCTGAAGCGGCTTGCCTGCGTTGGGCAACTTGTCAGCATCTTTGATCGCTTTTTCGATCTCACTGTCAATGTGAGATTGCCAACCGCGCATCTTATCAAAAATTGACATGGCTATCACTCTCTTCTAGATTACGGCATTGTGCATAGTTTCACATATTCGATAGAATCCGTCAACAAAATAGAGATTTACTCATCAAATCTGCTTCCAGCGTATATAATAAGCGATGATGTGGAAAAGGGGATACAGGCATGAGTAAACACGCACTTGTCGTCGAGGATAATCAGGAGATCGGCAAAATTTACAAACTGACTCTAGAAATGGCGGACTACGAGACCGAACACGTCCTTGATGGCAAGGCCGCGCTGGAATGGCTGGAGACGACTGTGCCGCAGGTGGTCGTGTTGGACATGAACTTGCCGCAGGTTTCCGGGCATTACCTCTATAAGAAGCTCCGTGCTGATACCCGTATGGACAACACAGTTGTGATTATCTCGACGGCGAATACGCTAGTCGCTAACGTACTCAGTAAGGAACTCGCACCGCAAGATCACATCCTGATGAAGCCGGTCAGCGCCCGCCAACTCAAAGACCTCGCCGAACAAATCCCGTGACCAATTTCTGCTATTTCTCTATGACAACGACATACCATTTCTATAGAAAAACCAGCCGTTCTGGCTGGTTTTGACATTTTGTGGGCCCAGCAGGACTCGAACCTGCAATCCGTCGGTTATGAGCCGAATGCATTGACCAATTATGCTATAGGCCCTATTGCAGCAACTTTGACTTCACTATTACACATTGCTTTCTTACTCGTATAATACAAAAGTAGATGTTTAAGGTCAATATCCGTTATGTCTGCCTGCCCCTTTAGTGGACAGGCACCCTATAGATGGGCGTTTTCAACGCTCGACGGTCTGTCGTTACAGGTTGCCGCGCCGGTCTTGCTCGGTTTCCAACGCCTCAAACAGCGCCTTGAAGTTCCCCTTGCCGAACCCGCGTGAACCGTGCCGCTCAATCACCTCGATGAACATGGTGGGGCGGTCTTGCAGCGGCTTACTGAAGATTTGTAGCAGATAGCCCTCGTCGTCATGATCGACCAGGATGCCCAGGTCTTTGATCTTCTCCAGGTCTTGTTTGATGTTCACCCCTTTCAGACGTTCCGGCAGCATGTCATAGTAGGTGTCCGGCACGCGCAGAAATTCAATGCCGTTGCGCTTGAGCTTCTCCACCGCGCCGAGGATGTCCCCGGTGCTGAGCGCGAGATGCTGCACACCCGGCGTCATATAGAAGTCGAGGTATTCCTCGATCTGGCTTTTGCGTTTACCGTCCGCCGGTTCGTTGATGGGCAACTTGACACGCCCGTTGCCGTTCTGCATGACTTTGCTCATCAGCGCGGAATACTCGGTACTGATGTCTTTATCGTCAAAGTGAAGCAACTGCCGGAAGCCCATCACCTCATGGTAGAACTTGACCCAATCGTTCATCTTACCGAGTTCGACGTTCCCGACGATGTGATCCACCGCCGCCAGCCCGACCGAGTCGGTTTCCATATCGAGCGGTTCGTAACCCGGCATGAACGGGCCGTCGTAGTCGCTGCGATCTACGAACATGTGTAGCGTCTCGCCGTAAGTCTTGATGGCGGCGGTGCGTAGTGTGCCGTATTGGTCGGTTTCCTCACGGAGCGTCCACTCACCGACCGCGCCGCGTGAGGTGGTCGCTTCGTAAGCGACGGCGGCGTCGTCCACGCCCAGCGCGACGACCTTCACGCCGTCCCCGTGCAGCAGATGATGTGCGGCAATCTCGCTGGTCGGCTTGTAGGCCGCGCTGACCACCAGCCGGATCTTGCCACTTTCCAGCACATAGCTGGCATACTTGCGGTTGCCCGTTTCTAAGCCGGAGTAGGCCACCGGCTTGAAGCCAAAACCTTTCCACCACCAGTACATGGCTTGCTTGGCGTTACCGACGTACAGGTGAACGTGGTCAATCGCGTTGATCTTGAGGAAATCGGCTTCTTCCGTCATTGCGCGTGCTTCGGGATTGCGTGTGTTAACCATTTTCGTTTTCTCCTTGAACTTGTGATTTATATAATCTTTGCTTGACCGCCAGGATGCCAGATGTTTTGAGCATCCTATGGTTGGCGGCTGCTTACTACTCGTCTGATATCTTGCTTCAGGACAGGCACATTGAAATTTATCAGTAAACCCAACTGTAAATTGGTTGCTTTCAAGTAGGATATAACCTGTGCCATGTAAATCGGTGCGAACCTCTCGACCGTCTTGATATCCCTTGTATATCAGGTTCACCGGATGCTGACGATTGACTGTAATCCTCTGCATCCGTAATTCAATCGCCAGTGCCTTCTCATCAGTCACTTCCAGAAAACCGGGGACGAGTGTCTGATGGACTTCAATCGCCGTACCGATAACGCGACGCGCAATATCGTCAACTTCTGCATCAGGTTCTCTCATCTTCAGCGTCCTTGGCGTCTTGACGGTTCAAATCACCTGATGACTGTTGTCAGCCGTCGCACACCCTCGCGGATGTCGGCCTCGTCCACTTTGCTGAAGTTCAAGCGGATGGTGTTCTGGTAACCACCATGTACGGCGAAGGCCGACCCCGGCACATAGGCGACCCCGGCCTCTAGCGCCGCGTCGAGTAAGTCCCAGGTGTTCACCGTCGCATCGTGGAGCGTGAGCCATACGAACAGACCGCCCTCCGGCTGCGTCCATGTCGCCACGTCGTCCAGATGCGTGTCGAGGGCGTCCAGCAGGGCAGCGGCACGGTCACGATTGACCGCGTTGAGCCGTTCCAGGTGGGGCGGCAGCAGATCACGCCGCAAGAACGCCGCGACCGCCCGCTGCGTCAGCGCCGACGCTTCCAGATCGACCGACTCCCGCAGCACGGTGATGCGCGGTAGCAGTTCACGCGGGGCGACCATCCAGCCCAAACGCGCCGCCGGGGCCAGCATCTTCGAGAACGAGCCGAGGTAAAACACCATCCCGGCCTGGTCATAGGCTTTGATCGGTGCCAGCCGTTCCCCGGTGAAGCGCAGTGCCGAGTAGGGATCGTCTTCGACCACCGGCACACCGTACCGCGCCGCCAGCGCAGCGACGTGTTCGCGTTTCGCCGCGCTCATGCTCACCCCCAGCGGATTGTGGAAGTCGCTAATCAACACGCAGAGTTGCGGTCCCTGCATAAAGGCCGCTTCCAGCGCATCAACATCGACACCGTCGCTTAAATCGGTGGGGACGGTCAGCACAGCCGCACCGCGCCCGGCAGTGACCTGATTGATGCCCGTAAAAGTAATTTCTTCCGTGACCGCGCTGCCGTCCGGGTCGAGGAAAAGACGACTGAGGATGGTCAATCCCTGCTGGTTGCCGTTGGTGATGAACACCTGCTCCGGCGTGCAATCCACCCCGCGTGACCGCATGTGCGCGGTGATCCATTCGATCAGCGGCGCATACGGCGGGCGATATTGCAGCGCGTCACCACCTTCACGCGCCAGCACCGCGTCAAAGCAAGCACGGAGTTCATCGACTGGCAGATATGCGCTGGCAGGCAAGCCACCGGAAAGCGGGATAATACCCGGCTGGGCGGTGCGAGCGATTAGATCACGCATCACCGACCGACGCAGCGTGCTGGCCTCTCTACTTATGGGGTAATCAAATGTCTTTTCCATCAAGTTATTCCTCTATATTTTACACAACAGAACTTACGATATTTTCGCTTAACCCCACCCCAGCCTCCGTGATTCGTTCCACTACGGGGAGGGTGCTTGCCTAACGCCGCTGCATCGTTTTCTCCCCCCGTAGCGGTGCGACGCAATCGCATAGCGGATCAGGGGAGATGCGGAGGTGGCCTGACGGTCGTCAGAACGGAGGGGGTTAGGTGTTGTGCCTGCTCATGTGCTAAGCCAACGGCAGCGCCGTCGTAGACTTGACCTCGTTCAACACGATGTGCGTGTGGATCTTCGACACCATCGGGATCGGCGTCAGCCGTTCGATCAAAAACCGCTGCAAGTCCTGGCGGCTGCGGATGGCGACCTTCAAAATGTAGTCGAAATCCCCGGTGATGAAGTGACATTCCAGCACTTCGGGCAGCCCCAGCATTTCCGTCTCGAACGTCTGCACCGCCTGGTTCTGGTGCATCTGTAAGCTGACCGAGATGAAGCACAGCATGTCGTAACCTAGCTTTTCGTAGTCCAGCACCGCGTTATAGCGTTTGATGATGCCGAGGCTTTCCAGCCGCTTAACCCGTGTATGTGTCGCCGGGGGCGAAAGGTCTACGCAGCGGGCGAGATCGACATTACTGATGCTGCTATCCGCCTGGAGTTCACGTAGAATCTGAATATCGGTTGCATCAAGCGTGTTATTCATGAACATTATTCCATAGAACCGTGTGTTATTTCAAATATATTCGATAAAAAATTAAAAATACAAAATTTTATTCAAATTTTAATCAACTTTACCGTGAATTGTTTGTGAACACTATCACGGATGCGTTGATTCCTGATGTCGGTTTGTGCTATACTGCGTTCCAACGAAATGTAAGGAGTGTTCATGATGACACCACAAATTAATAACATGGGTTCGGTGGTGACCCGCTCTTCTCTTATGTAGCGGTCTATAGCCGCGCCCCTCCCCTCTTTTTCTCGACGATCTGCAAAACCTGACATGGTACAATGCAGCCGATCTTTTATGACGATGCGGCGCTAATTTGCTGCATCCCCACCCAACAAGCACATCTAATCAATGAGATAAGAGGCAATGACTGAGCAATACGATCCAAAAACGATTGAAAACAAATGGCAGGCCAAATGGGAAGCCGATAAGCTGTACCGCGCCGAGGTCGATTGGATGCGGCCCAAGCATTACGCGCTGACCATGCTGCCCTACCCCAGCGGTGACCTGCACATCGGGCATTGGTTTGCTATGACACCTTCCGACGCCCGCGCCCGCTACAAGCGGATGCAGGGCTACAACGTGATGTTTCCCATCGGGTTTGACGCCTTCGGCCTGCCGGCGGAAAACGCCGCCGTACAGCGCAACATCCACCCGGCGAAATGGACTTATGACAACATCGAACGGATGCGTAAGCAACTACGCAGCATGGGCGCGATGTTCGACTGGGAGCGCGAAGCCGTCAGTTGTGACCCCAGCTACTATCACTGGACGGAATGGTTCTTCAAGCAGTTCTACAAGGCAGACCTGGCCTATCGTGGCGAAGCGGTGGTGAACTGGTCACCGACGCTGCAAACCGTGCTGGCGAACGAGCAGGTCATCGACGGCAAAGATGAGCGCACCGGGCAGCCGGTCGTCCAGAAGATGATGACGCAATGGTTCTTCCGCTATAAGCGTTACGCCGACGAGATGCTGAACTTCGATAAGATCGACTGGCCCGAACCGATCAAGATCATGCAGACCAACTGGATCGGGCGCAGCGAAGGCGCACGGGTTAAGTTTAAGACGGAAACGGGCGACGAGATCGAAGTGTACACCACTCGCCCGGATACGCTGTGGGGCGCGACCTTCATGGTGCTGGCTCCGGAGCATCCGCTGGTAGAAAAGCTGACTACCGACGACCAGCGCGAGGCCGTCACCGCCTACAGAGAACAGGCCGCCGCCGCTACCGAGATCGAACGCACCAGCGACGACCGGGAGAAAACCGGCGTTTTCACCGGCGCGTATGCCACCAACCCGGTCAACGATGCCAAGATTCCGATCTGGATTGCGGATTATGTCATGGTGACCTACGGCACCGGTGCGATCATGGCGGTGCCTTACGGCGACCAGCGCGACTTTGCGTTTGCCCGTAAGTTTGATCTGGATATCGTCACAGTCGTCAAACCGGAAGGCGCGGACGAAGTCCCCGACCCCGCCGAGATGACCGAAGCCTATGCCGGGCCGGGTGAGATGGTCAACAGTGGGCCGATCAACGGCACGATTCACAACGGTGAGAAGGGGCGTAAGAGTCCGGCGGTCGCTGCTGCCATCGACCATCTGGAAGCCAACGACATCGGTGAGGAGGCGGTTAATTATCGCCTGCGTGATTGGCTGATTAGTCGCCAGCGTTATTGGGGTTCACCCATCCCGATGATCCAGCGAGAAGACGGTACCCACGAGCCGGTACCGGGCGACGAACTGCCGGTCGAGCTACCCGCCGATGTGCAGATGACCGGTGTCGGAAATCCGCTGGGGCAGCACGAGAGCTTCGTCAACACGACCGACGCCGAAGGCAAACCCGCCAAGCGTGAGACCGATACGATGGATACGTTTATGTGCTCGTCGTGGTATCACTATCGCTATCTGAGTCCCGGTTACGGAGACGCCCCCTTCAATCCCGAAGAAGCCGCTTACTGGCTGCCGGTCGATACTTATACCGGCGGCGCAGAACACGCGACCATGCATCTGCTGTACACGCGCTGGTTTACCAAAGCCATGCGTGACCTGGGTATGTTCGATGACACAGTGGAGATCATGCGGGACAACGACCGCGCCACCGAGCAAGTCATCTGGGGTGAGCCGATGCTGCAACTGCGTAACCAGGGACAGGTGCTGGGCAGTGAGCGCGCCGGGGATTACATCCTGGCGACCGGGCGCTACCAGGGCGAAAAGTTGTTCGCCGATGACGTGCGCGTGGTCGATGGCGCCAACGACGTCCCCGCCGGGTTTGAAGGTGTGTTCGGTGAAATCACCAAGCGTACTGAGCGCGTGCTGCAAGTCGATATGGCGGGTGTCAATCGCATCGTCGAAGTCACCGAGGGCGCGACCGTCGATATTCCCGCAATCGAAGGTGAGAACGACGTCAGCCAGTTGAAGAATCACCTGGAAATCCAGCGGATGTCCAAGAGCAAGGGCAACGTGGTCAACCCCGATGAACTGGTCGAAAAATACGGTGCGGATACCGTCCGCGCTTACCTGATGTTCGCCTTCGACTGGGAAAAGGGCGGCCCCTGGAACGAACAGCAGATCAGCGGCCCCGCCCGTTGGATCAGCGAAGTATGGGACATGGTCACCAACGGCCCGCCCAACGAAAACGACGGTGACCCTGCCGCCAACCGTGATGTCGAACGCAAAGTCCATCAAGCCATCGACGGTGTGCAGGACAGCCTGGAACGCTTCAAGTTCAACACATCCATCGCCGCGCTGATGACGCTGCGCAATGATATGCAAGCATCCATCAAGGCTGGCAAGCTGGGTGCAGCCGCGTGGCGGGATGCCATGAACACCATGCTGCGTTTGATGGCTCCGTTCACGCCACACGTCGCCGAGGAACTGTGGTCGTGCCTGGGCTTTGAATACAGCGTCCACACGCAGCCCTGGCCCGAATACGACGCGGAGAAGGCCAAAGAGGACGCGATCACATTGGTGGTGATGATCAACGGCAAGCCGCGTGGTGAGGCGCAAGTCTCGCCGGAAATTGGCGAACAGGAAGCGGTACAAATCGCGCTGGAAAGCGAAGCGGCGAAACGCTTCATCAACGGCGGTGAACCCAAGCGTGTCATTTTCATCGCCGGGCGCAATGGGCAAGAACCAAAAGTTAACATCGTCGTGTAACGGCGAACCACTGTTGGCTGCCGGCGCACAACCGGCAGCCATCTTTATGACGGAGTGGTCGCTTTGAATCGCAAGTGTCACAAAAATCAGGATGTTGGCGGTTCTGTAAGAGCCGTCCCGTATGATGGCTTGTGTTTTTTGGTGGAAACATTGACCCGACCCCTACACAGAAACGCTTTTCGACCTATTATGACTCTAAAAATTTTTGAAGCGATTGCCCTGACTTTTATAATTACTGTGACTGCGAAATAAACAACCAGACGGTATAATCGAAGCAAAATTCGGTTAATTGGAGATAGCAGCGATGGTTGTGGCGAAGCAGAACGGTACCCCCGCCGACGTCGAACAAATCCCGGTGACGAACCCTATCACAGAAGAACGCATCGGTGAGGTCGCAAACACCCCGCCTGAGGGAGTGCAAGCGGCGGTCGAGCGGGCGCGTGACGCCCAGGTCTACTGGAGCGCGTTGAGTGTCGAGGAACGGGCGCGCATCCTGCGCAAGTGGGGCGACCTCATCTGGCAAGATCAGCAAAACGCGGTACGCATCATCCGGGAAGAGACCGGCAAGAACGATACCGGCGCATTCATTGAAGTTCTCGGCATTGATAGCACCGTAACCTATTATACCAACCAGGCCTCGAAACTGCTCAAGCCGAAGAAGCGCACCCCGGCGATCCCGTTGTTGCAGTGGGGGCGTGTGTATTACAAGCCTTACGGCGTGGTCGGCTTCATCACGCCCTGGAACTACCCGTTCTTGCTGGCGATGATCGACCTCATCCCGGCGTTAATCGCAGGCAATACCGCCGTCATCAAACCGAGCGAGATCACGCCCTACAGCACACTCTACGCGGTCGAGATGCTCTACAAAGCCGGCGTCCCCAAAGACGCGGTACAGGTGGTCACCGGTAAGGGTGAGACCGGCGCGGCTCTGGTGGATTACGTCGATTATGTATGCTTTACCGGTAGCACGGCGACCGGGCGCAAGGTCGCCATGCAGGCCGCCGAACGCTTGATCCCGTACAGCCTCGAACTCGGCGGTAAAGACGCGCTGCTGGTGCTGGAAGACGCTAATGTTGAACTGACGGCGGCAGGTGTATTCATGGGTGCGTGCGAGAACGCCGGTCAGATGTGTACGAGCATTGAGCGGGTGTACGTCGAGGACGGCATCTACGACAGGTTTGTGGAACGCGTGCGCCACTATGCAGACGAGTTGACGGTCAGCCCCGGTGACGGCTTCGATGTGCATGTCGGCAGTTTGACCAACGAGCGTGAACTGCTGCGTGCCGAAGAACACATTCGGGACGCCATCGATAAGGGCGCGGAACTCATTAGCGGGGGCAAGCGCCGCCCCGACCTCGGCCCGTTGTTCTTTGAGCCTGCCGTATTGGTAAACGTGGATCATTCCATGCTGGTGATGAACGAGGAGACGTTCGGCCCGCTGATCCCGATCATGCGGGTGCAAAATGTCGATGAAGCGGTACGTCTCGCCAATGACAGCCCTTACGGACTTTCCGGCTCGGTGTGGACGCAGGACTTACAAAAGGGCGAGATGATCGCCAACCGTCTGAACACAGGCGACGTCACTGTGAACCGTACCAGCGCCGTGCCTGCCTCACCGAGTATGCCCTGGGGCGGTCAAAAGGACAGCGGTATCGGTCGGCGGGGCGGGGCAGAAGGGCTGATGCGTTTTGTCACGGCGCAGTCGATTGTGGTAGACCGGCAAATCGGCGCGGAACCGGCGCTCTCTCTGTTAGACCCAACCACGCTGACGGTGCTGAAGATTCTGCGGCGGGTGCGGCGGGTGTTGCCGTTCGTATAAACGGCGCGGTCGGCAACTATAGGCACTCGGTGTGAATGAACGCCTTCGATTGATCGTCTTGCCATATAAATCAGATGATGACTGCCGGCAGTCTGCGACCAGAACGTGACCGCCGGCAGCGCAAACCGTCTGGTTCTAACATTTTGGTGGAAATGTAGAATTTAATGCCGCCTCACCCTAAATCCCTCTGTGTTAGGATGAGTGAGACAACGTCGCCCAAACGTTTCGTCTAGAATGGCGAGGCGGGCAGCATGAAGCCTTCAACCGGTTTTTATCAACCGGTAGCGGACTCCAGTGGCTTGCGCATGAAATGTGTCTGATACCCCGGTGGGCGCTCCGGCAGGGTGGCGAAGGTCGCGTAGCCCTGCGCGATGAAAAAATCGAGGTTCTGGAAGCTGCTGACATCAATGAACGCATGTCGGCAGCCACGTTTCGCCGCTGTCGCCTCGGCGGTCGCCAGCAACCGCGTCCCATAACCGTCCCCGCGCAGCGTTTCATTGACCCACATGGCCTGAATGTCCAACCAACCCCAATACGTTGCCGCGATGACCCCACCATACACATCATCTTGCCGGTCAAGCAGGAACGCGGCGGCGCGTCGCCCATCGGAGCGCACTCCACGTCCACGATTGTAAGCGGCGAGGCCGCGCCGCACCGCCGTGACCGCTTCAGGGTCGGGGTCATCGGTCACTTCAATCGCCGGGGACGTACCGGGCGTGATCGCTCGGTGTAGAAAATAGTAATTATAGCCCGGCGGTCGGTCTTCGATTTTGCCCACCAACCGGTAACCGTAGTGATAGTAAAACGGCAGCGATTGAAAGCTGGTCGTCGCCAACCAACTACGCTCACAGCCCATCTGGTAGGCTTTCTGTTCGATGGCGTGCATCAACTGACGACCGTAACCACGCCCCCGCCAGGTTTGGTCCACCCATAGCAGATCAACATACAACCAACCCCACTCGACCTCACCCTGTACACCGCCGCGCACGGCTCCGGCGTCATCGTGTAAGACGGCAGTGAGTTCGACCGATGGCGCAAGACCGAAGGTCGCGTTGTGGCGTGTCAGCGCCCGGTCGATGGTCAGTTCGTTAAACGTCGGTGTGTCTTTGAGGGTAATCTCGTAGGTCATAGTTCATAGCTTTTTGGTGGAATATTGCAGGTAATTATAGGGGTGATTTGCCAATTGCGCGAAAACAAGTCAGGGGATGACGTTTTACGGTCATCCCCTACACTTTGGGAGGGAGAAACAAGCATTTTCGCCAATATCGGGGGGAAGTGCATTTTGATCTGCATCAGATATTGACGTGGTGTTTGCACACCTTTGTAATAAAGTAACTTTTTGTTTGTTAAGTGCTGCGCTTAGAATCTTAACTTGATTATATTAAAGCACACAATGCTTGTAAAACGCTTACAAAAGTGTAAAAAATCTGTTTAAAATACACCGAGCGCCGCCAGGATCGCCCATAGTGCCATGACCACGATGAAAATGTTCCAGGCGTTAGCGATGAGTATGGCGGTGAGCGGCACATCATAACCGAGCGATTTGAGCTTGCCGGTCAGTTGCCGGGCGGACGGTTCGGTCAGGCTGGTGCCATCGTCAAAGACCAGCGTCGGCACACTTTCGTCGCCGTCGTTGATCTGGCGCACCAGCGCGGCGGCCTCTGGTTCTTGCCGAATATTGATATAGTCGTAGTCGGCGTTGGTGCGGTCAAGCATGCCGCGCACGGTGGGTACCTGAGGGCAGGCATTGTGGGCATAGAGTTGAATTTTTGCAGCCATTTGAGTCCTTTTCTATCTGTAATACAGACGACTCAAGTCCTCGTGAGCTTACCCGTTTCCTGATGTTGCACATCCTCGACGTAAAGCATCTTGACCAGCACAATCGTTCCGGCAACGGCGGGCGCGGCGATCAGCAAACCGAGTGTGCCGAAGATCAACGCCAGCACGACCTGTGCGCCTAACGTCAGTGCCGGGGGCAGCGAGATCGTATAGCGTTGGATAGACGGTGTGATGAAATAACTTTCTGCGAACTGCACACCGTTGTAGAGCACAAACACCCATGCCATCTGATTAAAGCCCTGCGAGAAGGCGAGCAATAACGCGGGCACCATCGCCAACACCGGCCCCACGTTGGGTATAAACGAGATCAGTCCGGCGAAGACCGCCAGCGCCAGCGCGATTGGCATCCCTAACAGCATCAGGCCGAAGAACGTCAGCGCGGCGACCACGACCATCGAGAACAACCGCGCCGCCAACCAGTTGAGCAGCACGGTGTAGAGTTCATCGAGGACTTCACGCACCCGCGGCCGTCGTTCTTCCGGGAACAAGCGTACAAAGTTCTTGCGGTAGAGTGAAGGTTCGAGCGCCATGTACGCGCCAAGGAAGATCACGATTACCACGTTCAGCAAGCTACTGGCGACCGAAGAAACCACACCGGTCACCTGGGAAAGAATGTCACCTCTGCCGTCATTACTCGCCACGTTAGAAACACTATCGAGCACTTCTTCTCCCCATTGGGTCGAGCGCATATCCGCTTCAATTTGTTCGACTGATTCGGGGATCGTCTCAGTGAGGTCGTCTATCTGTGAGGCGAAGCGCGGCCCCAGCAACACGCCTAACATAACGAAAGCGAGCACTAATCCGATTACCACGCCGGTGTAAGCCCAGCGATACGGCAGGTTAGATCGCTTTTCAATGTTATAAGCCATACTGCGCAGCAAGATGCCGAACAGGATGCCCAGAAAAAGCAACGGGACAATAATCAATGCTTGAATCACCGCCAGCACCAAAAAGACGGCTGCGGCGATCACTGCGATGACTAACAACGGATGTCCACGTAAATCGAAGTCCATCATTCCCCTCCTAAAATGCGATCTTGCTATCTACCATTGGAATAGAGCAAATTAAATGGCCGGTGAGTGTCACCTGTGATGGATTGCTAAGCGGAATAATAATCTGTTAAAAAGCAGCGCCGTGCAGCCCTGCCTTTGTCTGGAACGTGTTTGATTGGGGCGGGAATTTAGACGCGAGTCTGGTAGGTGCCGTCTTCTGTACGCACGCGGATCACATCGCCTTGATTGACGAACATCGGGACTTCGACTTCTAGCCCGGTTTCCGTCTTCACCTTTTTGGTCGGATTGTTGGCGCGGTCGCCAGCAACCGCGTTTTCCGCTTCTGCGATCTTAAAGTCCATCGTGGTCGGCAGTTCGTAGTCGATCAACTCACCTTCGTAGCGCAGCAGCTTGATGGCCGTGCCTTCCTTGAGGTAATAAATATCATCGCCGAAGATGTCCTTACGGATCTGCGGTTGCTCGAAGGTTTCGCTGTCCATAAAGGTCAGGAAGATGTCATCTTCGTACAGATATTCCATGTCGAACGCTTCCAGGCGCACGTCTTGCACCTTGCTGCCGGTGTTATAGGTCTTTTCCACCGTCACGCCTGTACGCAGATTGCGCACACTCACACGGACGTTGCCGCTACCGCGCGCGGTCTTGTTGTGGCTGTAGGTCAGCACTTTGAGCAGTTCGCCGCCGTCGATATAGGTCGTCCCCCGGCGCATCTGGTTTACATCAATCATCGTTGCCTCGTTTGTTCATTGGTTGAATTTTCGCGTAGTATAGCAGAAATCACCGTACTCGCGTAGGTTGTGGGCTGGGGACTGCACAGACTGACCTATAGCCAACCGGCGAGTGTTGAAAACGCCCGGCTACATGGTGCCTGTCCACTAAAGGGACAGGGTGAACGGAGATCAGACAGGGTGAGCGGGCGAAGTCTGCTTTCTTCTCACCCTGCCCGGCTATTAGCGGCGGGGCCAGCTATACTGCACGGTGTAGGTGATGACGACTTCCTCGCCCGGCGGCACATCCACACGGAACTCGATGGCGTGCGCGTTCAGTTGCTCAAACTCCGTTGAGGCATTTAGAATTTCCCAGTTGCTCCAACGGTTGAGGCGCTCCGGCACACGGATCTCGACGGTTTCGTCGTCTTTGCGGTTGCGCAAACGGATCTCGTAGCTTTCCTGCAAGACGGTATCGCTCACCAGTCGATAGTCGGTCTGTGTGCGCTCACCGACGAGGTCGAAGGCGTTGCCGATATAAAACTGCACCTGCTCACCTTGCGGCGTGTGGTCGATGCGGTTCTCGCCGATGAGCAGCGCCGCGCCATCGGTATCTTCTTGATAGAAGCGCACACGCCCGGCGGGGAGGTCTGCGCCGAGACCGTCTTCCTCATCGGTGGAAAATTCCACGTAGTTCCCCACATCGGTGACCCCGGTCTGTCCGTAGAACTGGTCGGTGACAGGATTGCCATAACCGAAAAATTGCTGGCTGGCGTCGTAGACGAAGAACATGTTCGCCGGGATGCCGGTACCGGTCACGAACTCGACCTGTTTGGTCTCGTTGTCGGCGATGGTCACCGGACGGTTAATCTCGTAAAGCTGGTACTCAAAGAACTCGCGCTGTTCAACCCCTCGCGGAGCGCCAGCGGTATCCATTGCCATATCGGCCTCCATCATGAAAAGCATCTCGTCATTTTGTAGCTGGATGCGGTTCACATCCCCGGCAACCAGCTTCAACTGCGCGTCTTGATAGGTGGTGCCGCTGGTGTTGTTGAGTGTCACCCAGCCGTTGAGGTCAAGCGCGGTGTTGTCGGTGTTCAGCAGCAGGTTGTAATCCGCCGTCCAGTTGAGGCCGCCGGTCAGGTATGTCAGTTCGATGGTTTGCTCACCGCTTTGCGCACTCTGCACCAGCCAGCGCAACGTCGGTCGGGTGATTAACCCCTCCGGCAAATCAGGGAAGCGAATATCGCGGGCACTGCCGGCGCGCACGACGACGATCTCGCCACTTTCGGCGCGGATGATGATCTCGTTGTTGCGTCCGCTGAGCAGTTGACCGGTGATGACCTGGGTGCTGTCCCCATCCGGCACGGTGACCGCGATGGTTTCATCGAGGTAACGCTCCAGCAAGGCGCTACTGTTGACCAGATCGTAGATGTAATTCTGTTCCAACACAACCGTGCCATCGGGGTCGGTGATGGAAACGAAGCTGACCGAGGTCGGGTCAATGGCGGCGGCGACATCGGTAAAATCGATGGTGTTCACACCCTCATCGAACGTAAACGTGCGTTGGTCACGGATCAGCGCCGTGCCCTGGTTGTAGACCGTCACGGCGACATCGCCGTCCGCGTCGGTATCGTCGTCCTGCGCACCGGTGGTGATGACACCGGTCAGCGCGAGTGCCAGTAGCAGTAAAAACAGAATGGGTCGTTTCATGGTAGTGGTTTCCTTTGCTCTAATTTGCGATGATCTGTTATGTACAAGACGTGTTTGGTGCGGCATTTGTTCCAATACAAAACGAGATGATCGGCTGACCATCTCGCGTGATGTGATGCGCTACATAGCGAAAGCCCTATGACTCGTCTTTCGCTTCTTTGAGCTTCTCTTCGATTAAAGCCTTGACCTCACCCGGTTCGGCGTGGCGGCCTAATGCTTTCTTGGAGAAGATCAGATCATCGTTGACCGTCACCTCGAACTTGCCACCCGTCGCCGGGATCAACCGCCATGAGCGGACGTAGGCTTCGATTTCACGTACACCTAACACTTCTGCCGTCAAACTGACGGCGCGGTCGGTGTAGTTTCAAGACGCGCAGTATTCGACCGTGATGTCGAGAATATCAAGCTGCATAACATTATCTCCTTGTCTCTGATTTTCACTATCCAATATACCCCACAGGCTACTCACTTGCCAGCGAACGCACCATCTCGGCGGCTTCTTCGACGACTTCGTCGAACAACATGTACATTAGCTCATCATCGACCTGATAGGGGCCGCCGAAGTTGCCATCACCGAGGATCTCACGGGCGGCGTAACGCTCGTCTATGAGCATGTCGTTGTTGATAGGCGCTTTGGGTTGCTGGGGTGACTCGGCAACACGGTTGAAGGGGAAGTTTTCCCCCCAATTGGCATGTTCAATCCGCAGACCTTCACGCTCTGCGAACGACCGCGCCGCATCGCTGCGCCACCAGTCATACCACATCACGCGGATGATGCCATCCATCTGGAAGTCATGCAGGCGGGTAGGGAGGCGGTTGCCACCATGCCCGTTGAAGATGAAGAAGCGCCGGAACCCCTGATGCAGTAAACTCTCGACGATTTCCAGGACGGCGTGTTCATACGTTTGCTGGCTGAGGCTGATGGTGCCGGGGAACTCCCCAAACAGATAGCTCACCCCGAAGTTCAGCGATGGCGCGACCAGCACGTTCTCACGCTTGGCGACCGCCTCCGCCATCGCCGAGGGGATAAGAATGTCAGTCATCAGGCTGAGGTAAGCGTGCTGTTCCGTCGCGCCCGTCACCAGGATAATCCGGCTGTCTCGCTCTAAATATCGTTCTACATCCATCCAATTGAGATCTTGCAGGCGCATGATGCCTCCATGTTTTAGTCAGCTTTTCATCATATTGTAGCCGATGTACCAGTCGCGTGAAAACTCATTCTTGACTGATCGCTCAAAAATGGGTAAAGTAGAGACATGCCAAGACCAAGAGAGTTCGACCGCGACAAAGTCATACAACAGGCGATGAACGTGTTCTGGGAGCACGGCTACGAGGCCACGTCGATCAACAAATTGACGGAAGCGACCAACCTCAAATCGGGCAGCCTGTATAACACGTTCGGCAGCAAACACGCGCTTTACCTGGACGCACTCGATCATTACGAGGCGCATATGGGCAGTAACTTGTTCGCTGTATTGGACGAGCCGATCTCCGGTTTAGATGCCATCCGCACGCTGTTTTATCGACTGGTCGAGTCGGCATTAGTCGATCCGCGTGGATGCTTCATGCAAAACGCCATCATGGAACGTGCCGCCTGTGACAGCGACGTCGAACAACGGGCCTGCGCAGGCAAAGCACAGGGAACCGCCGCGTTCAAACGCGCTCTCGACCGTGCCCATGCCGCCGGGGAAATTGCGCCGGAAGCCAACACGGAAGACACCGCACGCTATCTGGTCGGTGTGGTCTATGCCGTGCGTACCCTGGCCCGCACCACCGGCAGCCGTGATGAACTGCGCAGCGTTGTGGAAATCGCCCTTTCCGTACTGGCATAAATTTTTTACGTCAATTTTTGAGTGATCGTTCAAATAAGGAGCATAACATGTCTAAACTTGACGAGAAAACAGCCGTCGTCACCGGCGGGAACAGCGGTATTGGCCTGGCGGTCGCAAAGGAATTCGTCGCTAACGGCGCAAAGGTCATCATCACCGGGCGTGACCAAGCGCGGCTGGACAGCGCCGCGCAGGAGATCGGCGCGGTCGCCATGCAAGCCGATGTCCAAGACACGGCGGCGCTGCAAGCGGTCTTTCAGCATGTGCAGGCTGAATACGGCGGGCTAGACATCCTCTTCGTCAACGCAGGGATCGCCCGTATGGGGCCGGTCGAGGCGATGACCGAGGACGTGTTCGACGAAGTGATGGACATCAACTTCAAAGGGGCATATTTCACTATCCAGAAGGCACTGCCCGTAATGCGCGAGCACGGGTCGATTGTCCTCAACGGCTCGGTGAACGCGGTGGTCGGTTTCGCAAACGCCTCGATCTACTCCGCGAGTAAGGCGGCGGTGCATTCGCTGGCCCGCACCTTGAGCGCAGAATTGGCTGACCGGCACATCCGCGTGAACACGTTGAATATCGGCCCGGTGGATACACCGCTGTACAGTAAGTTCGGTCTGCCGCAGGAAGCGGTCGAAGCTTTCGCCAGTAGCGTGCTGGGCAAGCTAACCCTCAAGCGTTTCGGCAACCCGGAAGAGGTCGCCAAAGCAGCGGTCTTCCTCGCCTCCGAGGACTCATCATTCGTGGTCGGCTCCGAGTTGACGACCGACGGCGGGATGCTCATCAACGCGCTTTAGTATTCTTCGATGTGAAATCAGACGAGGTGACGACATAGAGACGTCGCCTCGTTTTGTTTTAACGCACCGACCATTTCTCTTCGGGGATATCCGCCTGGTGATTCTCCCAACGGGCCAGCGTGAACAACCAATCCGAGAGTCGGTTGAGGAAGCGCACCACATGGTCACCGACCGGCTCGGTGCTGGCAAGCGCCACCGTGATGCGCTCGGCACGGCGGCATACCGTCCGCGCAACGTGTAGCTGTGCCGCGCCCGGCGTCCCACCCGGCAGAATAAAGTTCTTCAGGTCGGGCAGGTCAGCGGTCAGCGTATCAATTTGTGCTTCCAATGTGTCGATGGCGTCAGCGTTGATACGCACGACCCAATCGGTCTTGCTATCCAACGGAGTAGCGAGGTCTGCCCCCAGATGAAACAATTGAGTCTGGGCCTGCTCTAACCATTGGTCGGCCTTCTCGCTCACCCCCAACGCCCGGACGAGGCCGAGGGCGGCGTTCAATTCATCCACGGTGCCGTAGGCGTCCACACGCGGGTGGGTCTTGGCGACACGACCGCCAGAGAATAAGCTGGTCGAGCCATCGTCGCCTGTTTTGGTGTAGATTTTCATTTGTCAGTATCCTATTGCAAAACTAGAACTTTTGTACGATGATAAACTAACTGGCATAACGACAAAATTTAGCTACACTAATTGATAACACACCCCGAATTGCAGCGAAAGAGCATATTCATGGCGAAGAAAAAGTCAAAAAAACAGCAGGACGTTGATCTAACAGATGCGAATTACGAAGCACGGATGAAGGCGCTAGACGCCACCCTGACCGACATTAACAAACGCTTCGGCGATGGCGCTATCCTCCGTTTGGGCGATGCCGAGCAGTTGAACGTCGCCACCATCCCGACCGGTTCGCTGACCGTCGATATCGCGCTCGGCGTCGGTGGCATCCCACGCGGACGGATCACCGAAATTTATGGGCCGGAGTCCAGCGGTAAGACGACCATGTGCTTGAGTGTGGTCGCCGAAGCGCAGAAGCGTGGCGGTCTGTGCGCGTTCGTTGATATGGAACACGCGCTTGACCCATCCTATGCCGAGCGCATCGGTGTTGACCTTGACCGCCTGTACATCTCTCAACCGGATACGGGTGAACAGGCGTTGGAGATCACCGAACAGTTGGTGCGTTCCGGCGCGTTGGATATTGTCGTGATCGATAGTGTCGCCGCGCTCGTACCGCGTGCGGAAATCGAAGGCGAGATGGGTGATGCCCACGTCGGCTTGCAGGCACGCTTGATGAGCCAGGCACTGCGCAAGCTCTCCGGTGCGATCAAACAATCCAACTGCACGGTGATGTTCACCAACCAGCTTCGTGAAAAAGTAGGGGTGATGTTTGGATCGCCGGAGACGACGTCCGGTGGGCGGGCGCTGAAGTTCTATGCCAGCGTGCGCCTCGATATTCGCCGCATTCAGGCCATCAAACAGGGTGGGGATAACATCGGCAACCGCACGCGCATCCGTGTGACCAAGAACAAGGTCGCCGCGCCCTTCCGTGAGGCCGAGTTCGACATCATGTTTTACCAGAACGGCATCAGCAAAACCGGCGAGATCATCGACCTGGGCACCGACCTGGGTATTATCGAGAAGCGCGGCGCGTTCTACCGCTATAACGATGATCTGCTCGGTCAAGGCCGGGAGAATTCTAAGGACTTTCTGGTCGAAAACCCCGAAATCGCCGATGAGATCGAGAACAAGATCCGCGATCACTACGAACTCACACCGATCTCCGCGTTGGAAGAAGAATTTACGCTCGAGGATGCGGAGGAGTA
>DAOTTX010000089.1:0-4051 GCA_034437515.1 Anaerolineae bacterium | reverse complement strand
CAGATGGGGTTGCGTTGGTTGCATCGACAACTCGCCCTGGGCCGACCATTTGATCCCCATCCTGACTTCCAATTATGGCAGTTTGCACAAAGGTGACAGGTGATGAGGTGTAATAAATTGTAGCCCGATAGATACCCGCTATGACCCCTTGTTATCCGAATGACGTGGGGGTACCTGAGTAGTTACGAGATCTGTCAGCGAATCATACTGCTGCCCATCGTAGAGATATGTATTGTCTGTTGTTCCCTGGCTGCTCAATAGATCGCCATAGGGCATGTAGATGTAGCTATCGGTGATGATCACCGAAGCGTTAGCGAGCATACGAGTTTTGAATTGACCATCTACAAGAACACGCCCAAGGGCATTGGCCTCGGTTTGGCTTTTTGCCGGTTGCAGTAGAGGCGTACGATGGACACATCTGGGTAGAAAGTGACGGTGAGAACGGTTCAGCCTTTGTCTTTACGTTGCCACTTCAACCCACGCAGATGGATACATCCGACGAAACCGCAGCCTCCACCGCCTAGCACCAACCACTTTTTACCCTACGAATTTGGAACGTCACAGCATAATAGCGCTACACTATAGACGCACAGACAAAACGTACAGGAGCATCGTATGCGTTATAGATTATCCTTATTGCCTGGTCTGGTGTTGATCATGCTGCTGCTTTATGCCGGGCGCGTCACCACCGCAACAGATACGCCAACGGTTACCCCGAACGTCGAACGAGGTACGCTTGTTCAACTGACGCGCACCCCTGATAGCAGCTTTTACTTCACCGAGGATGCCAACGTCCATCGCGCGGCCACCGTTGATTCAGAGGTTGTCGGTGCCATCCCTAACCGTACCTTCGTCACACTGACCGACATCAGCGGTGACTGGGCAGAGATCAGTTACGTACCGATCGCATCGGGCTGGGTGCTACTCAGTACCGGGATCATCGTTGCGCCGCAAGCAACCACCGTTCCGCCGACATTCCAGACGCCCTTACCAACATGGACACCCTCGTTTACGCCGACCGCTATCCCTTCACCAACGCCGACCAATACATTCGTACCGTATGCCTACGCCCAGGATGACATCAACGTGCGCGAGGGGCCGGGGGTACGCTTTGACCCACCGATTGCCACACTGGTCACTGGCGCGGACGGAGAAACAACCGGCAGGCGCAGCAGTGACGGCGGTTGGGTGCAGATCCTCGTTGAGGACGGGACGCCCGGCTGGGTGCTGACGGAACAGGTCGTGATCGCCACGCGCACAATAACACCGACGCCCACGTTTACGCTCACCCCCACAGTTGACCTGACCGGCACGGCGAGCGCCCGCCAGACCGCCACGGAGACACCATCACCGATGCCATCTGCAACGGCGACCATCATCGCATCACCGACTTCTGTACTGGCACCAAGCCTGACACCCTCACCGCCCAGACCAGCAAACTATTCAGGACCGCTCGTAACGGAAATACCGGTCACCGCTAGCCCGACGTTCACACCGTCCGCGACGATTGATCTGACCGGCACCACCATCGCCCGCCAGACCGCGATACCCACGCTGACGCCGGGGACGCTCACCCCTGTCAGTGGGCGGACACAGGACGCCCTGAGTGTGTACCTCGGCACAAGTGAGTCCTACCGTCCGGTTGTGACCACGCTGCTCGCGGATACGCGAGTTATCGTCACCGCTACACTGCCCGACCAGACGTGGGTGCGGATCGTCACACCGGATGCACAAATCGGTTGGGTGCGGACAGAACTGCTCGACATTGACGGCGACCTCACCACCGCGCCTGTGATCGTCCCGCCGACGGTGCCACCGTTGACGCCGACCGTATCACCTGCGAGTCCGGTTCCAGTGACCGCGCTGACCGATGCCAGTGTGCGCAGCGGTCCGGCGTTTGGTTACATCCCGCCGCTGGTGACGTTCCCGCGTGGGGAAACGGCCTTCGCCATTGGTATCACGGGTGATTTCGCGTGGGTGCTTATCCGTTACAACGGAGTTGAGGGTTGGGTGCCGGTCAACGAGTTGGAGATCAGCGGCGACTTGAGTCAACTGCCGGTGCAGAACATCCCGACCGCGACCCCTTCACTGACGCGAGTACCAGCGACCGCGACTCCGCCGTCCAACCGACCGACCAATCAAGAGATGCGGTCGATCACTATCGGTCTGTTTCCAGATATGCCCCCTGGCAGTGTGACGACGGCGGACATTGAGTACGACGTCAACGTGCTGCGGGCGCGGCTGGAAGCCTACGGTATCACGGTGACGAACGTCGAGGTTTATACTCACTCGCTTGTCATACGTGTGAACGACAATCCACGTCTCTATGAGGCGATGAACTCGCTTAATCGGCGGGGTCATGTCGAGGTCGTGAACTTCAGCAACCTTGACCTGGATGTGCGCAACGCCTTGCTCAACCAGCAGGTGATGACGAGTACATTGGCACGTTACTATGCCTATCGTTATGGTCTGGTGGCGAGCAGTGGCATAGATACCGTCACCTATGCGACGGCAGTACCGGCACCGGTCTTCCGGCAGCAGTTTCGTTTTGACCCGATCACCGGAGATCCATTTCCCTCACTTTATACATTGCACGGCGCGTACTCCGTACAGGATGTTTACGTGAGAAGTCCCGGAGATGGTCAATGGGAGACGGTCGTGATATTTGACCAACAAGAACGGGACAATTTGCGCAGACAGACGAACGGTCGTGTCAATCAATTTGTGGGGATCACAGTCGATGGTGTGGTTCGTGACGCGCCATTGCTTGAGGCACCACTGACACAAATCGTTATTCCGGCAGAAACACTGGAGCAGGCCGAAATCATGCGTGTAAGCATATTGACTGGTGCGCTAAACGTCCCCTGGCAAGCGATGGAGGACGGCCCGTACCCGGTCGATGCTACCCCTACGCCCACACCCTTCGGCGTGCGTGCCAGCGAGACCGCCGCCTTTGCGACCACTGCCTCCAGCTTCACCGTTACGCCCACCCCGTCGCCGACCGTGACACGCGCCGCTGCGAGTTCGGATGAGATCATCCACACGGTGCAGGAAGGGGACACGCTGCAAAGCATCGCCCAGGTGTATGGCGTGACGGTCGAGAGGCTGATCAATGCCAACGACGGCCTGACAGCAAACAGTTCGTTGGTCATCGGCGCGAACCTGCGTATCCCTGTACCGACACCGACACTCTCACCGATGTGAGTTCGCCGTCAGGGGGAGTGCGATAGTCTATCACTTCCCTATCTGTTCGTTTGATCTAATCCCTTGACCATCCGCAGATCTGCGACTATACGCTGGTGGCTCGCTGCGGGGTAGGTATAGCCCAACCCCGCCCCGACCTCGGCCGCCGCATCACGAAACAGCGCAATCGTCTCGAACAGGGCTTGCCAGTTGGCGTCAGCATCCGCGCCGATATAGGTGCTTGCCAACCGCTGCCAGTAGTCCGTCCGTAGATCGCGCTTGAGTCCCTTGCCCAGCACACCCGGTTTCCACGTCCAATCGTGGGCCAGCGCGATGTGCCATTCCAGCATCTGGCGCAGATATTCCCCCTTCATCACCGTATCAAAGCTGTGCTTTGCGGGGAGTAGTTCATCGCGCCACAGGTTCTTAGCAACATAGGTCGTCTCATGTAAGAAGTTTTCGATGTTTTCCAGATAGGCCGTCTCGGTGGGTGGTTCGAGGATGTAGGCCTGATAAGTTGGGGTGGCGAGGTCGGCGGTCAGATCATCTTTATCCAGCAGCACCGCATAGCCGATGTCGAGATCGGCAGGCATTTGAGGCAATGCGGCGATGGCTTGCAGATAGCCGACGTCCATCACCGTGAAGTCGATCTTGAGCCAGTTTGCATACTGGGTGATGCTGGCAAAGCGCCGGTGACCGCCCAGCGTGCGGATCGGATGACGATAGCGTACCAGCAAGTCACCGAAGTCATACGTAACTGGTTCTAACACTTTCTGTGGTTTACGAAATTTATTACAAAAACGGACATGTTTTTGCCCAGAATCACTATTTATTGGGCAGATTGGTGAAGAAAACAACGCATAAAAGC
>DAOTTX010000088.1:0-3833 GCA_034437515.1 Anaerolineae bacterium | reverse complement strand
GTTCTCAGCCGCATGTTGGTGATTGATGTGCCGCCCTGGGAACACCGCGATCCGGACGGTGAGAAACTGCTGGCTGCCGATGCGCTGCGCCACCATCTGCCGGGATTTACGGCACATTTTGTCTCCTGGGTAGCGAAGCAACTCGAAGCGGGCACGATCCAAGACGACATCACCGCCCGTTATTTGAGTAACGTTGATGGTTACCGGGCGAAGCTCCGCAGCAAAGTGAAGGGCAGTCGCGCCAGCACCGGTCGGTTGGTCGGTAACTGGGCCGTGCTGGTGACCGTCTACCAACTGCTGTCACGGTTTATCGACGAAATCGACGGCGAGTACATGCTTCCGCCCTGGCAGGATTCGATTGTTGAGACGGTGCAGATCGTGCGCGAAGAACGCGCCAGCGAGGTCTTTCTCAACGTGCTGGGTCAGCTTCTCGCCAGCGGTGAGGCGATGCTAGCTGAGGATCGTCAGCATCCGATTGAACCGCCGCCAGGGACGACCATCGTTGGTTACCGGGATGAGCAGTTTATCCACCTGCTGCCAGAAGTCGCCTATCGGGCGGTGAACAAGGTTCATATGCTGAAGTTCACCACAGCGGCGATTGGGTCACAGTTGAAGGAAGAAGCGTGGTTGGTTACGACTGAGGGAAGCCGCCACTTGACTGTGCAAATGCGTATTCGGGGTACTCAGACTCGACTATGGCGCTTAAAAGTCGCTGTATTTGAAGGTGTAGATGAATAATTAGCTTATATTGTGGTCATTTGTCACCACTGCACCCACACACCCACTTGGCTTTGCGCTCTTTCTGCAAAAAAACATTTTTTGAGGGGGTATGCTTTTTATGTCGCAAAATATGGCAATATGATATGGTTACAGTGGGTGTAGTGGGTGTGAGATTAAATAGCATAGAACAAGAATGTTGTTATAATGGTTGTATAATCGTTTTCGTAATGGGCTTTTATATGAGCAACAGCGCCAAACCGCACGTTTTTATCAGTTACAGTCGCAAAGACACCGATTTTGTCAATCAACTTGAACGCGCCTTGCGTGCCGAAAGCGTCCTGACCTGGCGTGATGTGCATAGCATCCCCGGCGGCGCGAAGTGGTTCCGGCGCATTAAGCAGGGACTCGAAGCTAGCTATGCCATGCTGTACGTGGATACTGCCAATGCGGAGTTATCCGACTGGGTGGAGCGGGAATTCTTGTTCGCGTCATCGCTGGACTTGCCCATTTTGCCGGTAAAGATCGACCCGCGCTTTATGTCCTTGCAGACCATCAACTTGAACCCGATTTTGTGTGATGAGGCGAATTTCGCGACGGGCATCGGCAAGATCATCGCGCAATTGGCGACCCTGCCTCAAGTGCCGATCATCAGCGGGGCAATGCCACCGCCGGAGCCTGAACACAAAGAAGTCGAAGCTGACCTGAGTGCCCACACCGAGTCGCTATCAGAAATTGACTTCAGCGCGGAGATACAGGATTATGCCCGGTGGTTGCTAGTGAAATCACAGGCGGACTTGCGTGACGCGCTTTACGTCAGTCTGGAAGCGACAGCGCAATCTGCACCGAAAAAACAAGCCGATAATCCCTTTGGCTTTGGCCTGGATATGGACCTGGACATGGGCTTTGACCCGCTGGCGTTGGAGCGCGTGCGCGGTGATGCCTTCGACCAATCCGGTGAGCCGATAGCTGATGCCCGTGTGCCGGTGAAAGAGTCGCAGCGGGTGGTGCTGTTGGGTGAGCCGGGCAGCGGCAAGACCACGACATTGCTTCAATTGGCGGTCGATTTAGCCAGGGCGTTACAAACGGATGAAACCGCGCCGATCCCGGTGTTTGTGCCACTGCGCAAGTTCGATGGCAAAACCGACTTTGTGAGCTTTGTGCGGGCGCAGATGTATAACTTACAGGCCGTCTATGATGAACTCCTGCAACACCATGATGTGATCTTCCTGCTGGATGCGCTCAATGAGATGCCGCGCAAGGCCGATGATGGCCGCGCCCTCATCCCGGCGATACAGGATTTTGCCGCAAAGCAAGCCCGTTGGGTGCTGAGTTGCCGCGTGCGCGATTACCAGGAGGAACTCAAGGACATCGCCGATGTGAGCAAGGTGCGCCTGCAACCGCTTGACCCGCCGCGCATCAAAGATGTGATCGTGCGGCGCTTTGTCGAGCAATACGCCCCGGCGGGCATCGCCACCGCGCAGGATGGCGAAAACCTATGGGCGGCCATGTATGGCAATGACCCGCTTCTCCAGGCGTGGAGGTTGTTTGTCCAACATGACAAAACATCGCAATTCTGGCAGGGCGAATGGGATGATGACATCAAGCCTGCTGATGAAAAATATGGTTTGAACTCTCCCGGATATTATGAATGGCACACGATGCAGCGCGACAAACGGCGCATGATGCACCTGTGCCGCAACCCTTACATGACGAAGATGGTCAGCGATATTTACGCCATCGACAAGTCGTTGCCGGATAATCGTGGCGCGTTGTTCAAGAAGTTTGTGGATAAGCTGTTGGAGCGGGATCGCAAAGCGGCGGAGAGCATCGGCGCGAAGTGGATTGACGATAAGTTCATCCGGGCGGGCTTGGCGCAGATCGCGTTTGCGATGGGGAGCGAAACTGATATGCCACGCACCCAGGCAGAATCCATCTTGCGCGACCATCTGCCGGATGTCGATCACGCGCTTTTGCTGCGCTTGACACAGGGCGCGAGTTTGCTGGATGTGGGTGCGGATGTGCGCTTTACGCATCAGTTGCTACAGGAATACTTAGCCAGTGAGGTACTTGGTGCTGATGTCGATAATGGCACTGACCCGACCACCATCTTTGATGGTGTATGGTGGAAACCGCACGGGCGCGAAGAAACGGCCATTATTTTAGCCGGGGTGCGCGGTGACCCGGAGGGCATCGCCCGTTGGATTGCGCCCGCCCAACCGGAATTTGCGCTGGAAGTCATCCGCGAGAGTGGTGTGGGGTTGGCACTGGAAGACATCAGCGATGCGACCAAGCAGATTATCATTGATAGCGCCAATACTAAAAAATACAGCGCGTTCCCGCAGGAACGCGCCGCCGCCTATCGCGTGTTGGGGCATCCAGCCATCAACGCAGATAAACGCCCCGGCATTGGCGTGAGAGGCGACGGCCTACCTGATATTGACTGGGTGACGATCCCCGCCGGCGAGTTCACCTATCAAGATGGCACAATGATACTCGACTACGATTTTCAGATTGCCCGCTACCCGGTGACATACGTGCAGTTCCAGACTTTCATTGATGATCCCGAAGGCTTCCACGACCCGCGCTGGTGGGAAGGGCTGGCGATGCCGAAGGGCCACAACAATGCACCGGGCGATCAACGCTTTAAATACTGGAACCATCCCCGTGAAAACGTAAGCTGGTACGATGCGATGGCCTTCTGCCGCTGGTTGTCCTGGCGGTTAGAAGCCCTCACCCCCGGCCCCTCTCCCACTGCTGCGCGGGGAGAGGGGGGCAAACCTGCCTATGACCCGATGAATCCGGCAACGTGGTTGGTGCGCCTGCCGACCGAGTTTGAGTGGGAGAAAGCGGCGCGGGCGAATACGGGTTGGGTTTACCCCTATGGGAACGAGTTTGATGCCAGCAAAGGCAACACGCGCGAAACCGGTATCGGGCAGACGAGCGCCGTCGGCATTTTCCCGAACGGCGCTTCACCGGAGGGCGTGCTGGACATGATCGGCAACGTCTGGAATTGGTGCTTGACGGAATACAGCAACCCACAGGAACGAGTGGTAGATGAGAACATAAGTTCTAGCGCCCGCCGGGTGTTGCGCGGCGGCTCGTGGTACGGCAAT
>DAOTTX010000087.1:0-7202 GCA_034437515.1 Anaerolineae bacterium | reverse complement strand
CCGCGCTCCGTCAGGCCGCAGCAGCAGCCCTTCGAGCAGACGAGCAGATGCCCACGATGATGTACGATGTTGATGAGTTTGCCGTCGGTGCGGAGGACCCGCGACCGTTGTTTTTTTGAAGCCATGTCCGTCCTTTCGATACATCCCGTTCAACGTCACTGATGAACGGAAGGACGGCATACACAGGAGGGGGTGCCGACTTGCCGCTCACCCCCTGGACGCGAAGAGGTTGTGCGTCACTTCGCAGTCAGGCATTCGGACTTTTACCGTTGCGCGCCAGTACCGGACTTTCACCGGACTTCCCCTGATTTAAAACAATCTGCGAAGGGTTGATGTGATTGATTCGAGTTTAGCATGGGTAGGGTTCGGGAGCAACAGATTTGAGGATATAAGGCTCCACTCTTCAAAGTCGCCACTATGTTAGAAAGAGTACAGTCAAAATAAACGACCGTTTCTTTGCACTTCTCGCAGGACAGCGAAAACCCTTCAAAATGCCCTGAATTACGTGTAATAAATTAATCTAAATAAACAAAGTGCAGTAATCTGTGCCAATAACCGTTTATTTGGACAATATACTATGAAAATCGGATACGCATGGGTCAGCACGCAGGATCAAGAGCTTGGGCTTCAACTGGATGCGCTGGAGCAGGCGGGTTGTGAGAAAATCTATCAGGAGAAAATATCAGGGGCAGGGAAAGCGCGGCCACAGTTGATGACTTTACTCGATCATCTGCGGGCGGGGGATGTGGTCATCGTCTGGAAGCTAGACCGGCTGGCGCGTTCGCTCAAAGACCTTGTATCACTGGTTAACCAGATTCAGGAAAAGGGTGCCTCCTTCCACAGTATTAACGATCAAATTGATACCACCAATGCTCATGGCAAGTTCGCGTTTCATCTGTTTGCGGCGCTGGCCGAGTTTGAGCGCGACATTACCCGCGAGCGGACTAAAGCAGGACTGGCGGCGGCGCGTACCAGAGGGCGCGTCGGCGGACGCCCGAAAGGTTTGTCGAAGAAGGCGCAACATAAAGCGGTCCTCGCTGAGCGACTGTACCGTGAGGACGAGTTGAGCATCAGTGAGATTTGTGAGCAGTTGTCGATCTCTAAAGGTACGCTGTATAACTATCTGCGGCATCAGGGCGTGGATGTCGGGAAAAAGCTATAGGTTGTCACATGTGATTTTCAGCCTCCTTCCCACATTCACACATCAATCAGGCCGCGCTGGATGGCGACTGTCACCGCCGACGTGCTATCAGAGACGCCTAACTTGCCGTAAATGTTCAGCAGATGCGTCTTAACCGTCGCAGTGCCGATGTGGAGCTTCTGCCCGGCCTGCTTATTGGTCATACCACCGGCGACCAGCGTCAGCGCCGCCGACACCCGGCTTGTTTGTCTCGCGCTGAGCGCTCGGTCTCACGCAACTTCAGCGGAGAGTGGAGTTAGAAGCAGGTAAATATTATACTCAGTCTCAAGATACTCAGATTGTCGGTCACTGCATTGCAATCAAAGTGGTTGCGATGAGCATGATGACGTTGACTGGCCCCAGAGTAGCCGCTCCCCTCTGCTGGGTGTGGCAAGGTTGGCGATTGAACCCAACACAAAAAAGCCAGCCACAAACCAAATGGCGACATTGCTAAACGAGTAGAACGAGCTAAAAGCTAGCTCTGACCGGCTTAGGACGATTGCGCCGAAAAATAGCAAGACGGCAATTTGTGCCAGATTAGCGATGCGCAACTTGGGCGGTAGCTTCCCTGTAAACTTGCCGCCCAGAGTGTATTCACCCCAGGGTGCGCTCAGTGCCAACGCCAGTTGGAATAGGATGACGATTGCCGTCAAGAAAAGAAAGATAGCGACAGATAAGGTCATGGACTCGCTCCTAACAAGTATCAAATGTGATTTATAGTCGTCGGCTAACCCCTATGTGCCACCTCAAACCCATGACCGAGATAATTAGCGTTAGCGTATCATTAAATTTAACGTAGCGCTGGCCGACTTTAAACCAATCATGGCAATATTTTAAATCTCGTCTTCTAAATTGTTGGCTTGATTGATGTTTATCGGGCTAAAACTGTGACAAAATTCTTGCTCTTGCGTTCCATTCGCACGATACTCACGCTGTTCGGCGTCGTCGTGCTAACCTTCACCTTTGGGCGACTAGCGGGTGATCCGGTGGCCTTGATGCTACCACAAACAGCTACAATCGACGATTATGAACGTATCCGTGCTGGTATGGGTCTGGATCAACCAATCCCGGTGCAGTTCGCCATCTACTTCAATGGTGTGCTTCAGGGTGATCTCGGCAATTCAATTCGCTTCAACCGTCCGGCGTTGCATATCGTGCGCGAGCGCATCCCGGCGACGCTAGAACTCGGCATCCCGGCGCTGGTGCTATCGATAACGCTGGGCATCCCGCTCGGCCTACTCTCGGCGTATCAGCGCGATCGCCCGATTGACCGCTTCATCATGAGTATCAGTCTGGCCGGACAGTCGTTGCCGTCATTCCTCATCGGTATCTTGCTCATCCTGTTTATCAGCGTGGAATTCGGACTAACGCCATCATTCGGACGTGATACACCACAACACCTCATTTTGCCGACGCTAACACTGCTGATCTATCCGCTGGCATTCATCATCCGCTTGACGCGCTCATCTGTGCTGGAAGTACAGAATGAGACATACATCCGCACCGCGCAGGCCAAAGGGCTACGTCCGCGCCGTGTGACATCGGTGCATCTTTTGCGAAATGCGCTGATCCCGGTAGTGACCATCATCGGCTTACAGGTAGCGGCCATCATCAGCGGTTCAGCTATCGTGGAGACGGTTTTCGCGTGGCCGGGCATTGGCCTGCTAGCTGTCGATTCAATCGGAGCGCGTGATTTTCCGGTGATTCAGACCATCGTGCTATTAAGCGCGGCGGCCTTCGGCATCGTCAACATGCTGGTCGATGTCTTCTACCTTTTTCTCGATCCACGTATCCAGACGGCGGACTAAATGACCGATATTATCCAGATTTCAAAGCCGTTAGGCGCAGAAAGACAGCAGAAAACCGGCGAAGGATCAGTCCTTATCGATTTTTCAGTTTTCTGGAAGCGGCGGTCGAATTGGGCGATCAATCTAAGCGTGATAATGCTGATCTCGCTGACGTTGGTCGTGGTCTTCGCTGAGCAGTTGACGCCTTATGTGCCGACAGATATGAATTTGCGTAACCGACTCGCGCCGCCAGTCTTTCTTGAAGGCGGCACATGGGATCATCCGCTCGGTACGGATGCGACCGGACGCGACATCTTCAGCCGGACGCTGTACGGTGGCCGCGTGTCGTTGCTAATCGGCGCAGTTTCAACGGTGATCGGGTTGGCGGTTGGGACGTTAGTCGGCTTGATTAGCGGCTTCCGGCGCGGCTGGCTGGACGAATTCATCATGTATCTGGTCGATGTGCAACTGTCTTTGCCGTTCATCCTGCTGGCGATTGCGCTGGCACTGGTGCTGGGTAGCTCCATCACCGTGTTGATCGGTTTGGCGGCGCTGGCAACGTGGCCGCTTTACGCGCGAGTGGTGCGGGGAGCAGTCTTGTCCATGCGCGAACGAGAGTTCGTGGTCGCGGCGCGCGCACTTGGCGCCAGCCAACCGCACATCATCATCCGCCATCTGTTGCCGAATATTATTGCACCCCTGTTGGTGCTGGCGACGCTCAGTGTAGGGCGGGTGATCTTACTGGAAAGCGGGCTATCGTTCATCGGCGTGGGCATCAGACCACCGAACCCAACGTGGGGCAACATGATTAACGAAGGGCGTGATTATCTGGCGTCGGCGTGGTGGCTGGCGATGATGCCCGGCATCGCGTTGATGGCTTTGACGATGGCAATCGGCACCATCGGCGATTGGATGCGCGACCTGAGCGATACTACCCTTAATTGAGTGATCTATCATCGAACGAGAGGTGAGAGGTCGTCTGTGCCTCCCGCCCGATGTGAAGTCAAATTCTGATTTTTCGTCGTATTTTAGGAGAAGAAGCAAATATGTATTCTCGTAACAAATTAGGTACCTTGCTGGTTATTCTGACGCTGGCATTGGCTCTACCATTCGGTGGCGCGGCACAGGATCAACGGACGCTGACCATCGGCATCAATGCGGAAATCTCTTCACTCGATCCGCACCACGTACCGGGCGCCATCGTCGGCAACCGCATCTATAACACCATCTTCGACTCGCTCACCCGTACCGACGCCGAAGGCAACGTGATCCCGATGTTGGCGACGGAATGGGAAGCGGTTGATGATACGATCTGGGTATTCGCTCTGCGCGAAGGTGTCGCTTTCCAGAATGGCGCAATCATGACCGCTGAAGATGCCGCCTACAGTCTCAATCGCCTGTTGTTTAGTGATGAGGAGAGCTTCATTCGCGGGACATTCCTGCCGTTCATCGAGTCGGTGGAAGCGACGGGCGACCTCGAACTGACCATCACTACACCGGCGATCGATCCGCTGTTGCCGTTGCGCCTTGCTTCGCCCAACGCCGCCATCATGCCAGAAGCGCACATCGAAGAGATTGGCTTCGACGCCGCACAGACCCAACCCATCGGCGCTGGCCCCTATCGCGTAGTGGATTTCATGCCCGGCGACCGTCTCATACTTGAAGCACACGAAGATTACTGGATGGGTGTGCCCGCCGCCGACCGCGTGACCTTCCGCCTGATTCCGGAGACTTCAACCCGCGTTTCGGCGTTGCGTACTGGCGAAATCGACTTCGCCACCACGCTTAGCCCGGATACTATCGGCCAGATCGAAACTGACCCGAATCTGCGTATTGATACCGCGCCGGTGTTCAACTTCATGCTGATCTACTTCAACACCAACGAGGGCTTCATCACCAGTGACCCGCTCATCCGTCAAGCGCTCTCATTAGCGATTGACCGTGAATTGATCGCTGAGGCGCTGTGGGATAGTCAGGTGCGCGTGATGAACGACTATTTCCTACCCGGTGAATTCGCTTTTGATGAGAGCCGCCCCAACTTCGCTTATGACCCTGAAGAAGCGATGCGCCTGCTGGCCGAAGCGGGCTACGACGACGAGCCGGTGGCTTTCACCCCGCCCAACGCTTACTATACCAACGGCCAATTGGTGACGGACGTGATTAACGAGATGTGGCAGGCGGTGGGTATCAATGTAGACTATGAACCGCTGGACACGGCGGCATGGGCGGATCGTTCGCTCTCCGGTCAGAACGTCGCCACCCTCCAGAGCTTCGGCACATCGGGTGATCCGGCCACCAGTAGCATTGTGCAAACGTGGGACTCGTGGATGGGGCAATATTTCCAACCGTCCGCTGAGTTCCGCGCTCTAGCGGCTGAAGCTGGCGCGTCGCTCGAGCCTGACGTGCGCCTAACCAACTACCGCCAGATCGTTGACATGCTCGACGAGATCGTGCCATTCGCGCCGCTGTACCAGAGCGTCGAGTTCTACGGCGTGCGGGATGGCATTGAGTGGCAACCGCATCCCGAATTCTACATCGATTTGCGCCCCGACGTATTCTCGATGGACTAACGAATAAGTTCCACTAGAGGGCGTGAGAAGATCATGCCCTCTGTTTTAATTTGAAAAGGAAATCACAATGAGTCAAAAACTAATCGTGCTGATGATCGATGGCGTTTCTGCCGATTATTACCGTACCGAAAGCGGACGCCTACCTAACCTGAAATCACTGGAAGATCGCGGTTTCCGCGTAGATCGCCTACACGCCGAAGTGCTGGGGACGTCGCTTCCTGGTCGCACGTCAATGATGACCGGCGTCACCGCCGACATGAGCGGTGTCTACGGCAATAAGATATGGGATACTGAGCGCCGCGTGTTTCGCTATGCTAACCCCGACGACGTGCGCGTCCCGACGCTCCATGCACGGGCGAAGGCTGCTGGAAAGATCGTCGCCAATATCGGCTTCGGCATGATCCGTCCCGAAGATACCACGATCTTTCGCGGCCCATGGTGGGCAGGCGCGTTCATCCAACGGGCGCGGGATGCCGCCCCCGAAGAGGCCGATCAATCATGGATGCGAGTCGCGCTACATCCGACCGAACAAGCCTTCGGTGATGCCTGCCGCGCCGCCGGTGTGCCGGATACCCTGCCGATGGTAGACATAGAAAGCGACGCGCAACGTGCTTTCTTCGGGGTGATGGGCGATCATACCATGTTCGACTGGGTGGGCGTACTGGCGGCGAGTGAAGCCGCACCTGATTTGATCGTAGCCGAGTTCCTCATCACCGACACTGTCCAGCACGAGACCGGCTACAAGAGCGAACTGTCGCATTGGGCGATCATGCAGGCAGATATGGCCGTCGGTAAGATTCTGGCACGTCTGCGGTCTGCGGGTGTTGAAGACGACTGGCATATCGCAGTGATGAGCGATCACGGTCATAGCGCGGTGCATAACGCGCTTCATCCGCAAGTCATCATCCCGGATGTGATCTTCCAAACCGAAGGACAGATCATTATGGTCGCGCCAGAGGATGAAGCCGAATTGAGCGACATCGCCGCGAAGCTCGCCGAATATGGCGTCGAACCGTATCCGAATTCGTGCCTCCCACCCGAATACCGCGCTCAGGTGCATCTATTCATCGCGCCGGATGGCTATAGCTTTGAGGCAGACAAGACCGACGAGACCGAACCGAGTGGCGCAGCCAGAACCACGTCGAGTCATGGCCTGCGTCCGGGATTATCCGGCGATGATCGCTTCGCGCTGTTCGCCGGGCCGACGATCCCGACGGGTATGATCAACGAAGCGGACGCGGTGCAGGTCATGCCGACGCTGTCCGCCATCCTCGGCGTTGCGGTCGAGGGCGCGGCTAATCCGATCTTTCGGCCGGTGGCCGCCGGAGACCGTTAGATCGACCTTCACACATCAATCAGGCCGCCAACGTGCACAATTAGGCTGGCATCACCAATGCGCTTATCAGGAAGCTGTCCAACTGAAATGACGGTGTGCTTACAGCCATCGGCAGTGCTAGTACAGCCGGGCTGAAATAGTCCATCAGCTAGTTTTAGGAGTGTTGAGTAAGCCGTCAAGCCTCTTCCTTGGCTCACTACCTGTCACCTTTGTGCAAACTGCCATAATTGGAAGTCAGGATGGGGATCAAATGGTCGGCCCAGGGCGAGTTGTCGATGCAACCAACGCAACCCCATCTGAAAGAGACTGTAGTGGTTGAGATGGGAGGG
>DAOTTX010000086.1:0-9332 GCA_034437515.1 Anaerolineae bacterium | reverse complement strand
ATTTACCCTTGCCCTCACCCTAAATCCCTCTCCCGACCGCCGCTTCGCGGCTAGGAGAGGGACTTTTCTCCCCTTCTCCCAGCGTAGCGTTCGGGAGAAGGGGCTGGGGGATGAGGGCTAAAACGGTTTTTCCACCAATTCCGGTAGAACCAGCAAAATTAAAGGATTATTTCATGCCAAAACGACTACGCAGAGCCTTGCTCTTTATGCCCGGTGACGACCGCCGCAAGATCGAGAAGGGCGCGGCGCTGGGTGTCGATGCCGTCATCATGGATTTAGAAGACGGCGTCGCACTGAACCAGAAGGCACAAGCGCGTGATGTCATCCGTGCAGCCCTCAAGGATGTGGACTTCGGGCATACCGAGCGGCTGGTACGCATCAACCCGGTCAGCGACACACACGATCTGTGGGTAAACGATCTGGAGGCTACCCTCGAAGGCCATCCCGAAGGCTACGTGATCCCCAAACTTGAGGACGCGACGCAGATCGAACGCGTTCACGAGCACCTCAACCGGGCTGAACGTAAATACGGCTGGATACCGGGGAGCATTCGGTTGCTGGTCATCATCGAGTCGGCGAAGGGCGTGATCAACTTGCGGGAGATCGCCAGCGCCAACCCGCGTGTGGACGCGCTGATCTTCGGCGCGGAAGACCTCGCCGGTGATCTGGGGGCGATTCGCACGCCCGATGGTTGGGAGGTGTTCTACGGACGCAGCGCGGTGGTCACGCACGCCCGCGCCTTCGGTCTGGAAGCCATCGACACACCCTTCGTTGACCTCACCGTCGAGGATAGCCATCTCGTCGCGGAAACCGAACAGGCGCATTACATGGGATATACCGGGAAGTTGGCGATCCATCCCAGGCAGGTGCCGCTAATCCAGCAGGCGTTTACCCCCACCACCGAGCAAATTATCCAGGCGCGTGATCTGATCGCCGCGCACGACGCCCAACAAGCGGAAGGGACCGGCGTCTTCGCTTACGAAGGTCGCATGGTTGATCGTCCGATGATCCGTGCAGCAGAAACTGTGCTGGCACGCGCTCGTGCCGCCGGGGTTGATGTCGATACGTTGTAGTTGTAGTCGTGATTCAGCAGATGTGCCCTCAGCCGCAGCAGAGCGCGTGCGGCTGAGCGGCGGTATCAAAGATTAATTGGAGGGTTCTTGCTGCTCGGTTTCGGTTTCAGGGTCGGGCACTTCCAGGTCGATGACCTGGTTAATCAGGTCACGGAAGGCCGCTTCGGGGAAGGCACCCGGCTGACTAAATACCTGGGTGCGGTTCTTCAGTATCATGATGGTCGGGATGCTCATCACCTGGAAATATTGTGCGAGGCCGGGGTTCTCGTCCACGTTGACCTTTGCAATACGGATCTGACCGGCATATTCCTTCGCCAGCTTGTCCAGCACCGGCGCGACGGCACGGCACGGGCCGCACCACTCCGCCCAGAAATCTACAAGCACGGGCACCTCTTTGGAGTGGTCGATCACTTCTTGCTGGAAGTTCTGGTCGGTTACGGCGACAGGGGCATTATCCACGATGGGGTTCTCCTCATTTACTTTAACTGTTTGTTCGGTAGCAACATCCTGTACTGGATCAGCCTGTACGGCTTCGCGCAGCATTTCCAGCGTCAGGGGAATGTCTGTCCCCCAGGGGCGGCTGCGACGCACGAGGGTGTTACCCCTGTAGTACGCGATCAATACAGATTTCTTCCCAACTTCAAACCGCTTGGCGGCGTCGGGATGATTATCCGCATCAATCTTTGCGAAGATCACGTCATCGGTGATTTCGGCACTTTGCTTCAGCGTAGCGACGAAATCACCCCTTAAATCATTTGACCGGGTAAGTACCAATAACAGCGGTTGCTGCTTTGCTAGGACAGCGTCGAGATCAGTATCGGTCAGGTTCAGGACTTCAGCCATCGGTGCCTTCTTTATCAATCCAACAGAATGTAGCTTCTACTTATTAAGTAGACGTGGTTTTGCCCCGTTCTCTTACCTGACCAGACGCCTCAAATAGATGGTAAGTGTGCTGCCGTATGTGAACACACCGGCGATGCCCCAGCCGTCCGCACCCAGCGTGTTGAGTTCTTCCGCTTCGGGCGGTGCTTCCTGGTCAAGATCGCGCTGTAACCGCTTGTCCTCGAATTTGACATCGTCCTCAACATAGACGATTGGCGTGGGCATTTGCCCCTGTGTTTGTTCGGGCTGGTCGGTAAACCAGTGCATGGCTTGTCCTCCTCGCTATCATTTCCTCCATGATAAACAAACACAGGTCACGCCACTGGAATTTACACCAGGGTCGAACTTAAAAGTGACGTTATTACAAGTACGCCCACTGTTTGTTTACAACGCTTTTATGTGCCTGACGCATAATTTTCAGAAGATATTTATCTACTATGCCTCTAGCACTCATCTCATCTCGTTATTCTCTTACTAACTAAATTTTGAGGGCGTTTTAAATTTTTTGAACGTTCTAAACAATGATTACATAGCCTGTGAGGATAGGAAACAAGATGATAAGCCCAAGTTTCGAGAACTTTTTCGTCTACAACGCATTGGAATTCGACATTATTTCCCATGTGTTAACACTCGGCTACGCAGTGATGCTTGCCGCCCTATTTTATTTCGTTATGACTATCCGCACAGTTGCACCGCGCTTCCGCACGAGTTCGGTGCTGTCGGTTGTCGTGATGGTCTCTGCTGCGCTAATTCTGTTTAACCAGCAACAGAGCTGGGAAAATGGTTTTATCTTCGTCGATGAATCTGCCGAATTTGCTGCGCTCGGTGAGGACGGTGCCGAAGAAGCAGGCGTTGTCATCGACGTTGACGCCTTGAACAACGCAGACTCCGTTGATGATTTGTTGGGTACCTATGTCCCGGTACGGGCATTCGAGGGTGCGTCTGCCGAGAACCCGTTCACCAACGGCTTCCGCTATTTGAACTGGCTCATCGACGTACCGATGCTGCTGTTCCAGATTCTGTTCGTCGTGGAAATCACCCGTGACCGGCGTGCCAGCATTCGTAACTGGTTCTTCTTCTCCGGTACCGGTATGATCGTCACGGGTTACATCGGGCAGTTTTATGAGTACACCAACGGTGCCGGCCCGGAAGGCCCCTTCTGGATCTGGGGTGCGATCAGTACCGCGTTCTTCTTCCATGTGTTGTTCTTGATGTATCAAGTCATCACCGATGCGCGATCCAATCTGTCAGAGGGGCCAAGTAGGGTCATGGGGCAGATCGGCATTCTGTTTTTCATCTCATGGATGCTCTACCCCGGTGCGTACCTGATGCCCGCACTGCTGGACAACGTCTCCGGTGTGGTGGGTCGTCAGTTGACCTTCACCGTCGCCGACGTCAGCTCCAAAGTGATTTACGGGATCATGCTGACCTATGTCGCCCAGCTCCGCAGCGACGAGGAAGGCTACATGCAGCCGGATAGCGACCTGCTTGAGGGGCCGAAGCCCGCAGCCGGTGACTAGCATCACGCTGTAACCAGATGGTACTATTCTTAGGGTGGCTATGTTAGCCACCCTATTTTTCATTGGAGGCGACTTCATGCACGTACCCAATTGGATCAACAGACTGATTGTACGTTTAAAACTCAATCTGTGGCTGCTGCCGGCAGTGATGGCGCTGGCGGCGGTGCTACTGGCGACCGTTAGCGTGCGGGCTGACCACTTCGTCGCAGCAGAGTTTACGGACACGGATATATTTTTGCTCAACACACCGGCCGGGGCGCGTGCGGTGCTTTCCACCATCGCCAGTTCCATGATTGCCGTCGCCGGGACGGTGTTCTCGATCACGATGGTTGTACTCTCACTGACCTCACAGCAGCATGGCCCGCTGACGCTGCGTAACTTCCTCAGTGACCGGGGCAACCAGTTCGTGCTGGGGATGTTCACTTCGACTTTTATTTACTGCCTGCTGGTGCTGCGCACGGTGCGTGATGATGGTGCCGAGGTCGCGTTCGTGCCTTATACTTCCGGCATCATCGCGCTGATTTTAGCCATCATCAGCCTCGCCGTGCTGATCTACTTCATCCATCATGTGTCGTCGTCCATCCAGGCGACCAGCATCGTGGAACGCTCTAACCAGGCGATTAACCAGGTCATTGATGATTACTACCCCGACCCCATCGGCGTCAAAGCCGCTCACCTTGACATCGTCACCGATGAGGAAAATCTTGATGCTCAGCTTAATCCGCGTAGCCCGAAGACATATGAAATCCCTGCCAAGCACGACGGTTACATCCAGGCGGTAGATTATGACCGCTTGCTGGCACTCAGCGAAGACCGCGACCTTACCATCAAACTGTATCATCGGGTGGGGACGTTCGTCATCGAGCGTAGCTCTCTCGGCATCGTCTGCCCGGTGGAAAAACTCGACGATGAATTTGTCAAGGCGTTTAATAAGTGCTTTACTATCGGCCGGCAGCGCACCCACGCTCAGGATCTGGCCTTTACCATGGACCAACTTGTGCAGATGGCGGCTCGCGCCCTTTCACCGGCGATGAACGATCCCTTCACCGCGATGATGGTCATCGACTATCTAGGGGCGGCGCTGGCACGTCTGGGTAGCCGAGAGATCCACGACGGTTATTATCATCGTGAGGGCAAACTGCGGCTCATTGCGGAGGAATACAGCTACGATCATCTCATCCGCATCGCCTTCGACGAGATCCGCATAGGGGCGCAAGAAAATCCCCGTGTGACGGCCTATTTGCTGGACACCATGGCGATGGTCATTGAATGTGTGACAAATGCCGAACGGCGAGACGCGCTCAACGAGTACACGGTATTGATCTACGAACAGAGTAAAGAGCGTGTGGAAACGCACCCCAACATCCATGAAGTCGAACATGCCTTTTACCGCTTCCGCGACGAGGTGCTGGAGTAAGAATCAAAAACCGGGGACACTCGCATGAGCATCCCCGGTACGCTATACCACTACGAATGTTTACTCTTCGCCCAGCGTCATGATGTAAGCCGTCAGATGGTAGAGTTCATCGTCTGAGAGAATCTCACCCCAGTTTTGCGGCATGATGTTCTCGTTGTAGCCCTCCACAATGTAGCCGTTGGAATTCAGAATGGAATTGTAAATGTAGCGTTCCGGTGCGACATCGGGGTTGCGTGTGTCGGTTATGTCACGCAGACCGTACAGCACCGGGCCGATGCCACCGACACTATCCGATTCGACCATGTGGCATTGGCTACACGCCCAGGGACCGAGGTTGGTTTCATACGTCATATTGAAAATTTCCTCGCCCTGCGCTGGATCGCCGATCAAGTTCACCAGGGTGACGACCTGATCGTCGGACGCAGCCGCCATGTCATCATCATCTTCGGCGGCGGCTTCGGGTTCCGCTGTCGCTTCTGGTGTCGCTTCGGCTTCGGGCGCTTCCGGCGGCAGCAGCACGGTATCAATCACATGGACGATGCCGTTGGAGGCCATCACATCCGCTTCGACCACCATCGCACCGTTGACCATCACATTACTGTCATCGTCGATGGTGATCTCGACGGAGTCGCCGTTGAGTGTATCCACCGCTTCGCCGTCAAGTTCGGTCACATCGGCGGCGGTGAATGAACCATCGACGACATGATAGGTCAGGATGTTGGCTAGCATCTCGGTATCCGCTAGCAGATCCTCGGCGCTGATGCCCAGTTCTTCTAAGGTCGCGGCGAAGGCGTCATCGGTCGGTGCGAAGACGGTAAAGGGGCCTTCCGCACTCAACGCTTCGACCAAACCAGCTTCCTCAATCGCGGTCACCAATGTGGAGAAGTCCTCAACGCCAGCGGCAACCTCGACGATGGTACCCGGTTCGGCGGCTTCTTCAGTCATCTCCGCTGCGGGTGTCATTTCTGCGGTGGCTTCAGCGGCGGCGGCTTCTTCGGTCATTTCCGCTGCGGGCGTGGTTTCTGCGGTGGCTTCAGCCGCTTCGGTCATCTCCGCTGCGGGCGTGGTTTCTGCGGTGGCTTCAGCGGCGACTTCGGTCATCTCCGCTGCGGATGCACCACCGGCAACTTGACGGCCCGCTTCAACGGCTGCCGCGCCAAAACCGAGTTCGATGGTATCACCGAGCAGCGTTTCATAGGTGTTGAGTTCCGCGAGATCAGCGACCATTAACGTCTGCTGCGGGATGACGTGGTAACTCAATACCGCCGTAAGCAGATCGACGTTAGCGAGTAATTCCTCTGCCGAGACGTCAAGTGTTTCTAGCAATGACTCAAACGCCGCATCATTGGGTGCGAGCAGAGTCAGTTCGCCGTCACCGTTGAGTGCTTGCAACAAACGCGCTTCCTCAACAGCCGCCAGCAAAATTGTGTGGTCAGGTGAATCCGCGACGATCTGCGCGATAGACGGCAGGTCACCCTCAGCGCCTTCTTCAACGGGGGCTTCGTCTTCCGCTTCTTCCTGTTCCGTCGTTTCGCTCTCGTCACCGCCGCCTTCGAGCAGCGCCGCTACGTCAATCGACGGTGGCACTAACACAGTGTCGATCACATGGACGACACCGTTGGATGCTTCAATATCCGGCGTGACGACGGTGAAAACCTGCGCGTTGACCCCGTCGCCATCTTCCTCTTGTGCGAGGAAGGGGAAGGCGAACAGACCTAGCATTAGTGTAAAAATTACAAACAAAAATAGCCTTTTATTCATCTATACGGCTCCTTCATTGTTCAGCGTATGTATTTAAAACGGTTTTATCATAAGACTTGTGGATGAGAGCGAGATAACAGACTCGCTGAATGCTATGTTAGGATTCGGCGTTAATCACGTTTTTCACGCGGACGCCGGCTGCTGTATTCTGCCCGCGCCGGTGAGAACAAAAAGGCGGCGATCACCGTGCCGCCCAACACGCCGAAGAAGATCAGCGCCGTCACGACCGAGTCCTCGATGGCGATTAGCACCGCGACGAGGCCGAACAAGACCAGCAAGAATGCCGCGAAGCCGGTTAAAACTGTACGTGTGAATGGTGTCATCAAGTTATGAGTTCCTATCCGTCAGGTCATCTAAGCATACTCGCATTTGTGACATCTCGCACAATGTCAACATAAGAAAGGATAGGCACATGGCACAAGTCATTCTCATCACAGGTGCATCGAAAGGCATCGGTCTTGCAATGGCGCGACAGCTTCAAGCGGCGGGGCATGTCATCTACGGCACCAGCCGAAACCCGGCAAATGCAAACATCAATGACGTAACATTAGTACCGCTAGACGTGACAGATTCAGCCTCAGTTCATAGCTGCGTAGACACCGTGATGCAGGACGCAGGACGCATCGACGTGTTAATCAATAATGCTGGGTATGATCTGTACGGTGCGGCGGAGGACACGACGTTTGATGAACTCTATGACCAGATGGATACCAACTTCTATGGTGTAGTGCGGCTGACACAGGCTGTGCTCCCCATATTGCGAATACAGGGCAGCGGCAAGATCATTAACATCAGTTCGATTGGTGGTTTGCTCGCTTTGCCTTTTAATGGGGCCTATGCCGCAAGCAAGTTTGCATTGGAAGGCTATAGTGAATCCCTGCGTTATGAACTGCTGCCCTTCGACATTCATGTTTCATTGGTAGAACCCGGTCAGGTCAACACAGCAACACTGGATACATCCATCCGCCCGACCAAGCACAGTACGACTTATGCTTCCAGGCGCATCACCGCCAATGCACGCGATGTTGGTCGCAAGGCAACGCTGACGCCCGGAAAAGTCGCCGCACAGGTTGTTCGGATCGTGGCGACCCGCCAACCACGACTGCGTTACTATGTCGGTATGCAGACCCACATGACCATGCGGCTACGCCGTTTACTCCCGGCGCGTTGGTTCGAGTCGTTCGTGATGCGGCAGTTCGTCCAACCGGTGTTGCCGGAACAGACCGAAGCCCCGACATTGGCAGAACACTAAGCGTCACTCAACGTTATTTTCGTCATACAGCGGGGCGTCCTCGTCGTCGATGATTTCCAGGCGTGCGCCGTCTACCGTGCGTAGATAGCCGCGTTTGGGCTTTTCGGCAGTGGTCGTCCCCGGCATGGGAATATAAACCCGGTTGGCACCCAGCGCACGGCGTAGCCGTCGTTCACGTCGCCGTTGTACGAGAAACCAGCCGATATAGATGATCAATATCATCTGGCTCCCGCACAGTATCTCGGCACCGACGTACCCGGCGATGATCGTCAACGGACACCACAGGAACACCAGCGCACCGAACAAAAACAGGGTATTCCGGCAGGATCGGCGCTTACTGGCCTGGATAAGTTTCTCATTGTTTTTCATCAATTGTCTCGTGTAGGAGCCAGTCACGGCGGCCTGTGTACTGGTCGCCATAGTAGACGGCCTCGATGCGAATATCACCGCAGATGTGTGTGTTGAATTCCGTCAGTTCCTCGGCGGGCACCCACAACTCACGGTGCATCGCTGCGCCGACCGTATGCGGCTTATAGCGCCCGACGAAAACCGAGTCGATGTCGAAGGCCGTCACCAAGCCGAGATAACCGGAGTTGGGGTCTTTGGTGTTCCAACGGCTGGCGATCTGCGCGGCGTAGTCGAAGTTCAGCACCGGGTAGAAGATCGGCTGTTCTTTGAGGCGCGGCGGGTAACAGCCGGTCTCTAGAATCAGTTCCATCTCCTTCAGGCCAACCGGACGGTACAGGGTTTGTGTGTCCATCATTATGAGTGCCTTTCGGTTTCTTTATCTTCGTCGGCGGGGACGAGTTCGCCGTCATCACCGACGATGTAATGCACCTTCGGGTTCAATGAGTGGCGGCGTTTGCGCTTTGGCTTGACGCCCAACGTCACCGCCAGTTTGAAGTCCTCGACTTCGCGTTCGAGTTCTCGCGCCTCGACCTCGTTACGGATGTAGGCCGCCAGCAACAGCAGCCCGGAAACCACCGCGAGGATCAAGCCGGAGAACAGCAGCACGTAGAAGATCAATCCCAGACGCCGCACTAAGACCATGGTCGGTAAGGCGACCGCCAGCGCGGTGATAAACCCCAACGCATATTGTAAGAGCCGCCGCCGCTTTTCACGGTAGCTTTCGAGGCGGTCGTACATCTCAACTAAAATTTCGTATTCGTCAGTCATAAATTTGTTCTCGCTGCTTACATTTACAAGTATACAACCATAGGTGAGTGCTGGATGGGCGTTCCCCTAAATTTTGGGGGAGTACGGCGAATCGTTTACGGGACTACGAACAAGTTGTCAGACGCTTGACAGTTGCAAATTTGTAATGACTCACGTGTCAAAGCTGCCCTCACCCCCTGCGACATGCGTCGCTGTCCCCCTCTCCCACATCCGGCCTACGGCCTGGGGCGAGGGGGAAATGCCGCCTGCGG
>DAOTTX010000085.1:0-13158 GCA_034437515.1 Anaerolineae bacterium | reverse complement strand
CTGAAGTCCAGATTGTCGAAGGTTTCCAGACCTTCACCGTTGACACAAGCGGCGCGGCTGGCCCCGGTAGCTTTGACTTCGTCAGCGGCAACCCGGTACCGGATGCGACCACATTTACGTCTGAACTTGGCATGGATGTCACCTTCACCGTCACCGACCCGGCAGACAACGGCGACACGGCAGACGACATCGTTTGGTACCTATGGGCTGGCGCTATGCCCGGCACAACCGTTGATGCAGCGACGAGTATCCCGCTGACGCAGGACAGCACCACGATGGAGTGGAGCTTCGACCTGCCCGCCACTGCTGTGAATGCCCTGGCAGACGGCACCTACTCCTGGGACATCATCGCCACCGACACCAGCGGTCAGACCTCGGTTGATGGCGCACCCTTTACCTTCACGATTGACTTCCCGGCAGCGATTGACGTAATCTACCCGCCGGACGGTGCGACGGTCGAAACTCCGCTGGAAAGCTTTATCTTCGCTGAAGTCGCCGATGCTGACTTCTATGAAATCTACATCTACTCCCCGACTGTTGCGGCGACCAGCGGCCTGCCTGCTGCCCTGCCTGTCTCCGGCTATATCTCCGCTGAAGAGGCCTGTGCAGACAATGGCGTGTGTGTGGTGCTGGGCAACGCCAGTGCTGGCCTGACCTTCGGCACCGCATCCAATGGTGATTACGATGTCTACATGCGTGCCTATGATCTGGGCACAGCCACCTTCACCCCGACAGATTATGAGTTGACCTCCACGTTCACCCTCAACGTCCCGACCACGCAGGCTCCTGTCGTCGTCGGCCTGACCGATGGTGACACGGTCGGTAAGATCAACGAGTTCGTCTGGGAAGAAGACCCGGCAGCCCAATGGTACAACCTGACCCTGACCAGTGGTGGCAACACCCTGGTTAACGAGTGGGTGCTTGGGCGTGATGTGTGCGTCAGCGGCGAATGTGTGGTCGCAGCACCGACCCTGCTGCTGGCTGGTAGCTACAGCGCGACCTTCACCGCCTGGGGTCCTGGCGTGACGGCGACGACCCTCGCGGGTATCCCGAACACGACCGTAAACTTCACGATTGATGGTGCGGTCGCAGACGGCATCATGCTGTCTAGCCCGGTTGGTAGCGTTGTCGAAGGTCCGTCAGAACTGACTTTCAACGACAACCCCAACACCTACTGGTATCGCATCTACGTCGTGAACGCGGCGGCTGGTGTGACCTTTGCCCAATGGGTGCAGGATGTTGACATCTGTGGTAATGGTGTCTGCTCCATCGCCGCTGACCTCGTCCCTGGTGACTATCAGGTCTGGATCCGTGGCTACGGCCCGTCCAACCAGGTTGGTCCGTTCACCGCGAGCACCTTCACCGTCACCGCATCGGGTAGCTAACCCTATCTGATCCAGTAATAGCAGCAACAAAAAAGGTGCGTCCGAACGGGCGCACCTTTTTGATTTCCCCTCTGTTGCTTGTTCTAGGCCGGGCGCAGCGTGATGATAGTCACTTCCGGGCGGCAGTTGAAACGAAGAGGATAGGTGACCGTGCCCAGACCGACATTGACATACATTTGCATGTCATCGTTGATGTCGAATAACCCGGCACCGTAGCGTAACCCATGATTGGGGCCGATGATCGTACCGTAGAACGGCGGGCGCACCTGCCCCCCGTGCGTATGCCCGGAAAGCTGTAGGTCGATGCGCCCGTAAGCGGCCACAATGTCGGCAAAATCCGGTTCATGGGCGAGTAGAATCGCCGGGCCGTCTTCGGGCAGCGCCTCAAGCACATAATCAAGCCGCGCTTTTTGCGCGCTGATGTTATCGACGCCGCAGATGTGCAGTTGTCCATCACCGCGAGTGAGGGTATGGACCTCATTGCTCAAATCATGAATGCCGAGGTCGTACATGATCTGGCGCACATCGTCAATCTCTTTGGTGCCGCCGGTTTCGCTGTAATCATGGTTGCCGGGGATGGCGACCACACCGTCCGGTGCTTTTAAGCGCGATAGTGTCTGGCTGATGTGCTTCACATCATACTCGACCTCATGCGAGATAAAATCGCCCGTAATTGCGATCAAGTCCGGGGAATTTTCCAGCGTGCGGCTAACGGCGTTGGCGACGAGCTGAAATTTAACGAATTGATCCATATGCAGGTCACTGATCTGCGCGATGCAATAACCGTCAAAATTCTGGTGCAAGTCTTTAAGTTTGATCTCGATCTCTTTGACTTCCAACCAGCGCGGCTCGATATATCGTGCGTAGAGATAGAGCGGGCCGCCCAAAAGCAGACCGCCTGTTAATGCTTTCAACCATGCCTTCATTCTTTAATGTCTCCTGACATGTAAACAGCTTCGTGTTGGTAACGCGACCCCTGAGGGGTGAGCGTACTGTTGTATAAAATGAATTTTTCGACATAAAACGTCCCCGCCGTAAACGCGGCCTGTGCTTCGATGAACCGAGCGGCTTCGCGGGCGGGTTTGTGGGTGCGTAGACGTGCCAGTGTAACGTGTGGTTTGAACGATTGCTTACTCGGCTTGTAACCGACCGTCGCTAAAGCACGCTCAATCTGCTCATGGAGTGTGAGAAGTACGGGCTGCGGCTGGATGCCGACCCAGAGCACACGCGGTGCTTTTTTACGGCTGGGCGGGAAGCGCCCCACACCGGCGACCGTCAGTGGGAAGGGCGACGGCAGCGCGACGGTCGCCAGCGCCACTTTGATCGGCTCAACCCGTTCGTCCGGCACATCCGCGCCGATGAAGCGCAGTGTCAGATGCATATGGGCCGGTTTGACCCACCGCGCTGAAGGAATATCGGTCTTGAGTGCTGCAATGCGCTCGGTGATCGTATCAGGGATGGGGAGCGCGACGAATAAGCGTGGCATCGGTCAGTTCCCAGGGCGGCTATACTCGGCGACGAACAAATCATTGACATAGGTGTAACCGGTGTCCCAGCCAGCGACTTCGAGCTGTTGGGTGAGTTGTGTAATGTAGCCCGCGTCTGCGGACAACATCAGCCACAGGGACTCGGCATTTTGCACGGCATCGAGGGCGCTCGCCAGTGTTGCCGGGGTGACGTCACGCCATCCCAGATTGACGCTGAGGCCAGCGACCGGACTTTCTGCCTGTGCGTTCAGGTAGCGCAGCGGTTCACGCGGGGTGAAGTCGATCAACATCGGCTCGTCGGGTGTGCGTAGGCGCTGCATATCGTTGATATAGTCGGGTAACACGAATCGATTGGACAGCAGCAGCGATGCCGCAATCACGCAGCTCACAGCACCAGCCCCAACAGACAGAACCATGCGGTTACGTTCCTGCTGGATGACCCAGGTCGTTAATTCGATGATGAGTGGTACGGACGCGATCACCGCAACCGCGATCACCGTCGTTTGTAGGAAATCCGGCAGCGTGCGCGTCTGTAAGAACAATAACCAGGGCGCAAACACCAGCCCCGCAGAAAGCACCGCGACCGCGTAGCGCCGGAGCATCCCATAGCGCAAGGCATACAGGCCGTGCAGCACCACAACGAAGATCAGCACATGCGCGGTATAGAAGATCAACGTCAGGCAGAGTGTGTAAACGACGCCGCCAAGCAGCGACGGTCGCCGTGCCCAACGGAGCAGCGCCCAGGTCGCCAGCGCCATCCACAACAACAGCAGACCGTAGACATAAGCCTGTGTTGCCGGGTAAACGACGCCGAGCAGCGCCAACAATCCGGCGACATAGGGTGTCATTGCACCGTCTCTACTGTGGCGCTGTTGCGCGGCCTTCACCATGACGACCGTCGCCAACAACGCGCAGATCAACGAGAGCACACGCGCTACGAATAGGGTGCCGCCGAACAGCAGCGTCCACGCTTCCAGCGCGAAAAAATAGAGTGGTGGTTGTGCCTGTTCTGGCACACGCTCGACCATTTCGCTTAGGTTTACGCGCAACATGCTGACCAGATCGGCGTTCGGCGCGGCGACGTCCTCGACGACCCACAGCGCCTCGGCCTCGTTTGCACTGGGGTAACCCAGGTATAGGCCGATGCCCATCAACGGGCCGGCGATGACCACCGCGACCAGCGCAAAGACGATGATCGGGCGCATTTACTGCTCCGGTGCAGGCGGATAGCTATAGAGCCACCAGTAATCACGCCGATCGTAAACGGGTTCGAGTATTTCCGACCAGATGAAGTCGGTCGATTCGACGACGGTACGTAAGCGGTTGTCGGTGGTCTTACGTTTTTGTTCGAGTTCTTCGTCTCGGTCGATGTTCATCTGCTCCATCGCATAGAGCAGTTCCTGCACGATAGTCCGGCGGTTGGCTTCCGGCTTGTAGACACGCGGGCATAGCTGCGGGTCATTTTTACATTCCTCGAAGAATGTGCGCATCGCATCCAGCCGAGACTTGACCTCGCGCTCAATCTTCTGCCCATAGTGGAGCTGCCATTCTTTGGCGGTGTCTTGATGACGTTGAATGACCTTCTCTAACCGCGTGATCTGCCCGGCGTCCATGTGGTCGCGCAGGGCGTCTAAGCGGCGCAGGCGCATCAGCAATGCACCGACCGTCAGCGCGGGCATCTTGGAGAAAAATCCACCGACGTTGCCGTACAACGCATCCCGACGGATATAATCCGCCAAGCCATCCGCCATCGCTTCGGCTTCTTCCAGATCTCGCGCAATTGAATAATCTTCTGACATTGAAATCTCCTTCGCTCTGGATTTTCCAAAAGCAAGTCTAGCAAGCCATCATGAGCAAGAGGTGTGCAAACAAAAAGCGCGGACTATGCCGCGCTTAAGTTTCTTCCTATGGGGCACTCAGGGGACTTCTGGGGTGGCCTCCGTCCCCGGTGCGGGGATCAATCCCGGTGCCGCGCCGCAGGTTGAAAGCAGACTGTTGGCGCTGTCGATCAAGCCTTGATCGTCGGTCTGCTCACCGATGCGCCGTGATTCTTCCAGCGCGGGGACGGCCTGCGGACACTGTCCCAGGTCGATATACGCACGCCCCAACCAGAAATACGGGTAGCCGTTATCAGGGTCAAGTTCGGTAGCGGTGCGCAACGGCTCCAGGGCGCTATTTTGCTGTTCCAGTGCGATCAGGTTGCGCCCCAGCCACCACTGACACAGCGCATTTTGCGGGTTTTCGTCCACACAACGGCTGAACATCTCCGCCGCCCGGTTGAAATCGTTATCGACACGATAGTAATACTCGCCCAGGTCGAGCAGGGCCTGCCCATTGCCGGGGTTGCTCTCGATAATCTGCTGGTAAAGCTCGACGGCGTATTCGGTGTTCTCAAAGCGCCAGCGTTCCACCCGTGCCAACCAGATAGTGATGTATAGCATCTCCGGCGCGATTTTATGGGCGTCGGCATAGTCCACACGCGCTGCGTCAAAATCATAGTACGGTGGGCCTTCCCAGACTTGCCCGCTGACCTGTAACGCCTCCGGGCTTTCCGGGTAGACCTCCAGCGCCTGGTCAACGGCGGCACGGGCACGTTCTGGCTGCTCCAGGTTGAGGTACGCCTCCGCCTGGAAGGCCAGCGCACGAGCACGCGCCGGGGCCAGGTCGGGATTTTCCGCGACCATCGCCGGGCTGGCGAGCGTCAGCGCATGGTTGGCGCTGGCGAGGGCTTCGGTATAGTCCCCTATTCGGTTGAGCGCCATCGCACGGATGGCCCAGCCGTAGGATTCGAACGGATTGGCGGTGATGGTGTCCTCGGCGGCGACCAGCGCCTGCTGGAACTTGCCCTGCATAATCAACCCGAAGGCCAGCCGGTAATGCACGAGCACATCGTTCGGCGTGGAGGCGACCGCTCGCTGGTAGGCATCCACGGCCTGCTGGATGCGCCCATTGGCCCAGGCGTTGTTCGCCAGTTCGATGTCGTTGGTCGGGTCGGGCGTAGCGGTGGGAGCCGGGGCGTTGATCTGCTCGATGCCGTCCCCGACATCGGAAATCACGCTTACCATCATCCGATTGACCTCCGGCGCGAACATCTCCCGGTTCTCGTAAATGCCAATGCCGACCACGATCAACACGGGCACCAGAATCCAGATCAGCAGACGGCCGAACGAGAAACTGCGCCGTCGTCCCCGGCGATAACGTTTAGGGGTACGTAGATACATAAGATTCCCTCTAACTAAGCTGACGTGTCGGTTTCCGGTGTCGCTTCTGGGTTGATGGGGCGCGGGTTGATCGGCCCGGTGCCGCCGTAAGCGGGGCAGTCCTGCTCGATGGCGATCAGACCGGTGCGGATGTTTTCAGCCGCGACCTCAGCGTCGAAACGCTCCTGCGCCATGACGAGCGAGTCCTGTAGCACGTTCCAGGCGGCTTCACAGTGGTCATTCGTCGAGTCGGTGTCGCCCAGGTCACGCTGCGACATCGCCACGTAATAGTGTGACAACCCGGCCCGGTAGGTGCATTCCAGGCTGTCGGGGTTGATGTTCGCGCACTCGCTGAAGGCCGCCAGCGAGGCGTCGAAGTCGTAGTCACGGTAGCGCAGCATCCCCAACTCGTAAAAGGCCCCGGCAGATTGCGGGTTCAAGTCGGTAGCGTCCACACAATAGCCGACCGCACGTTCAAACTGCCCGACCTTCTTATAGCTGCGGCACAACCACAGGTTAGCGTTGGCGTTGCGCGGTTGCAGCGCCAGGATGCGGTCGTAGAGGTCGATAGCTTCTTGATCCTGATTGCGGGCGAGGTACTGAAACGCGAGATCGAACAACGCCTGAATGTGATTGGGGTTGATCTGCAAGGCCGTCTCAAGCTGGTTGAGTGCCTCGTCACGCAGGTCAAAGAAGTTGAGCGCGTTAGCGTAGGCCAGCCGAGCATCGACCGAGTTAGGGTCAGCTTCGACGGCACGCTGCCCGGCGTCTACACCGTCGGCGTAGTTGCCGTTGAACGTGTAAGCACGCGACAGCACCGCCAGTAGCGGCCCCTCATAACCGCGATTCAAGTCTAAACCGGCGAGCGCGACCGAGATCGCCGCTGAAGAATTATCGGCGAGCATCTGTGCGCGTGACTTTAGCTCATAGCCGCGTGGGTCGGACGGATCAGCCCCTAGAATGCGGTCTGCTAAGGCGATAGCGGCGTCGTAGTCACTGAGTTCGATGTGTAGCTTGCCATATTCGTACAGATAATCCACGTTTTCCGGGCGTTGGGCCAATGCCTGCTCGAATAAATCGGCGGCTTCGTCGTAGTCCCCCGCCAGCATTAACGCCGTGCCGACCGTCGCTAGATTGCCCGGCAGCGGGGTCGGCGTAGGGGCAAATCCGGCGACCTCCATCGCGGTCGCTTGCAGATTGTCGAAGTTCACACTGACGAACAGCAGCAACCCGCCGATTATCAACCCGAAGACGAAGAAGATACGGCGATAGTTCCGCTGCGGCTTGCGATCACCGAACAACGGACGGGAATAGTCACGGCGAAAATGCATACCAGACATGGTTAGCTGAACCCACCAATCGGCGTGGGCGGGATGGGCGTGGGTGGGATGGCGGTTGGCACCTGCCGGTTAGAGAAACCCGCACACAACTCCGTGATGTTGAACAGACCGATCTCGATCCCTTCTTCGACTGATACCGGCACAAACGCGGCGGCTTCCGCCATGTTTTGTGCTTCGGTCAGCAATTCCCACGCACGCGGGCAGTTATCAAGGTAGAACTCGGCTTGTCCTTGCAAATACCAGCAGTCGATGTCCTCGGAACCAAGCTCGATACACTGCTCGAACGACTCGATAGACCCCTCGTAGTTGCGGCGTAGATACTGCATACGACCGAGTTCTTTGTAGGCATCGGCGTAATCCGGCTGGATTTGCAGCGCACGCTCACAGTAAGGTTGCGCCTGGGAGAAATCCGCCTGGTCAACGGTGGCGAAGGTCTGGCAAAGGCGCAGGTTGGCTTTGGCGTTCTCCGGGTCGATCTCTAACACACGCTCGAACAACGCGACCGCCATCGTCGGCTGGTAGACTTCAGGCCGGTTGATGCGGTAGAGCGATGCCAACTCGAAGTAAGGCGCGGTCAGGTTGGGGTTTAGCTCAATGGCGCGGGTCAGGTTATCCGCTGCCTGTTGGTATTGGGCGACGTAAACCAGCGGTGTGTAACTGGCCCGCAGGACAAAGGCATTATTCGGCGCGAGTTCGACCGCCTGGTAGCTCTGGCGGGTGCCTTCCTGCCAGCGCCCCAGGTTGGTATACGCCACACCTTGAATCGCCACCAACGGGGCGTAGAGTTCATCGGCCTCTTGCCCGCGAATGGTCACCTGGATGGCGTCGGCGGGGTCGCTGTACATGACCGCCGCCGCACGAATTTCGTAGCTGCGCGGGTCATTCGTCGCGAGTTCGATCATGCGATCCCCGATGACGATGGCTTCGTCCTCACGGTTGTTTTCCAGCAGCAAGCGTCCATATTCGTACAGATAATCGACGTTGCCGGGTTGCTGCTGGGCCGCCCGTTCGATCAAAGTCAGTGCGCCAGCCACATTACCGCTGTTGTAAAGCGCCATGCCGTCAGTGGCGAGGTCGCTGGCAAACGGGGTTGGCGTAGGAGCCATGCCGATAGTATCTAACGCCTGGAGTTGTAGCTGATCAAAACGCAGCGAGACATACAGAAGTAGACCGATAATCAATGTGCTCATAAATACGATAAAGTAGAGGCGGCCTCGGTTTCGGCGTTTGTGGAAAAACGGTCGATTGTAGTCGCGTCTAATGGTCATGAACTGCCCTCGCATACGATAAGGTTGATGAGTATAAGCAAACTTACAAAAAATTCGAGCCTATTACGAAGATTTCTATTGTTATTCTATCAGACTCCCCGGTGAGGGCTTCAATGGTAGAATAGAAATTATCATTTGTAGCAGGAGTGGCCCATGCTGACCTTTGTTCATATCTCAGATACGCACATCCCGGCAGACCCTAATTACAATGCAGACTATGCCCCCCACCCACCTCATGAAGGGGCGCGGGCGTTAGTCCAGCAGGTGAACGCGCTGCCCTTTATGCCCGATTTCGTGCTGCACACCGGCGATGTGGCCTATGATCCGTATCCAGAAGCCTACGCCGCCTGTAAGGACATCCTCGGTGAGATCAAAGCACCGGTGCATTATGTCGCTGGCAACCACGACGCCAGCGCCGCCTTGCAAAATGCGCTGGTGCAGCGTGGCGGCCCGAAAATGCAGCTTCACTACGAGTTTGAGGTCAACGGTGTGCAAGTTGCCATCGTAGATAGCAACGGCCCCGCCGACCCACCCGCCGGATACATGACCGAGAATCAACTCGCCTGGATCAACGCGATCTGCACGGCGGACGACGACCGCCCGCTGGTAATTGCCACGCACCACAACCCGACGCCCGGCGGCATCCCCTGGTTGGATGACTTCATGGGCATTCAGAATACCGACGCCTTCCACGCGGCGATCTTACCTGCAAAAGAACGGCTGCGCGGGGTGTTCTTCGGGCATGTGCATCAAAACCTGGATATTTATCGTGATGGTGTGCTGTACTGTGCCACGCTCAGTTCCTGGGCCCAGTTCCACGCCTGGCCCGGTCAGGAGGAGACGACCCACGCCCCCCACGATGGCCCTGGCTTCAGCGTGGTCACCGTCACCGAGAATCAAACCCTGATCCGCCGGCATCGCTTCACGTTAACGGACTAAGCCGCATGGAAGACTACGAGATTCAAGAAAAGATCATCCGGCTGCGGGTGACCATCAAACGCCAGCACGAAACGTTGCGTGTGCTGGAAGACGAGGTCGAAAAATTGCGTAACCAGCTCAAACCCATCGAGCGGCGTTATGATCGCATCGTCAAGCCGATTGCGGATAAAGTACAGGTGCTCAAAGCCGCCATCGCGGATTTAGAGTCATTGGCGCGGCGGCAAGCACGCGGCGCATCCACGCCGTTGGATGACATCTGGCGCGACCGCTGGTCTGCGTCGTCACAAAGTAGCACACGCTTTAACATCGAGGACATTAAACTGCCCAACCAGCGCCCCAAAGCCAGCGAAGACATCAAAAAGGTCTACCGGCGGCTGGCGCGGCAGCATCACCCTGACCTGGCGCAGAACGAACAAGACCGGCTGCAACGCACCCGGCTGATGGCACAGATCAACGATGCCTATGCCAAGCGTGATCTGGAGGCGCTGCAAGCCCTCGACAACAGCCCGCCGGACGAAGATGAAGCCAACATGCCATTGACAATGCTCAAACTGCGCCGCCTACAAGCGGAATGTGCCGAACTGACCGAGCGCATCGAAGCACTCAAGATCGAAAAATTTGACCTCACACATGGCGTACTGATGGATCTCAAGATTCAGGAAAAATGGGACAGGCGCAAAGGGCAAAATCTACTGCGAGAGATGGCAGCGACTTTCGAGACACAGTACACCGAATTACTGCGCCGGTATGACGACCTGCGCCGCCGGGTCAATTAGAACAAGTCACCACTGTAGGCGATGGTATGCAGGGTCTTTTCTGCGTTTTGGCGTACTGCCAGTGCCTCGTGTTGCAAGTTCTGTGAGAGATGAGGCCAGCACGCCTGCAAGAAGTAATTCTCGAAGCCGAGCATCCATTGACATAACGTGTGTAGATGCTGCCGGTCGTCCTCGTCTTTGGGGATGGCGCATACCCAACGCAGTTTCAGCGTGCGGTACACGTCCTCAATGAAGCCGATCCAATCATCGTCTACAAACTCCCGGTAGAGTATCACCGCCTGCTGCTTGGAGCCAGCCTGTCGCTGTGCCTGGATGCCGGTAAGTGTGCTTGCCATCGTGGTGACGGTGCTGACCAGCGGACATACCGGAAACGACGCACCCACGCGCTGGTCGATGTAACCGAAGAAGGTGTCTTCCGCGTCAGGGTAGGCCAGCGGTGCTTTGAGGTCGGTCTTGTGCTGGCGTAAGCCCTGGATGTGGCAGAAGGCCGTTGCCATCGTGCGCTGGATGTATTGGTCGAGATTTTCCAGTGGGTAGTGGGCGCGCTTGTCCTCGCCGTAGAGAAACAGCGCCATTTTGAGTTGCGTGGGTGCCCCCGTAAATAACACGGCTTCTGCATAGAGCGCGGCGTTGAGTGTGACATCGCCGATTTGCAGCAAGCCCTCACCGATGGTGTTAAAATGGCTGTGTTCGTCTGCGGTGACCTCGCCTTCAAAGACGACGATCAGGTTAATGTCACTGTCTGCTGATGCGGTGCGGTCGGCATAGCTGCCGCTTAAATAACAACCGCTGATGCGGTCTGTGAATACCGTTTCGTAAACGTGGATCGCACCTGATAGGATGCGGTCGATTTGTTGGTAGCCCGTTGTTTGCTGTAATTGGCACATAATCCACCCGGTCGCGTTCTTTCTCATACACAATTATAATTATTCATGTAGTTAAAAACCGTTGACATTCAAGAGAAGTACGAGATTATTTCTAGATAGGAACTAAATTTGAACTTTCCTGAAACATATAAGCGTATCATCGCAATACAGCACAGTAAAAATTTCCGTGACGCCGTCGAAGTGCAGAGCACGCCGTTCCCCACACCGGGCGCGGATGAGATCGTGGTGCGCAACCTGTACGCCGGGGTCAACGCCGCCGATGTGATGATGGCGGCGGGCGAGTATCTGCTGCCGACACCGCTGCCGGTTGGCATGGGGGGTGAAGCCGTCGGCGAGGTGGTGCTAGTCGGTGAGGGCGTCACCACATTCAAGCCCGGTGACTACGCCCTGCTGAACGCTATCGGTGCCGGTTACACCGAGTATTACCTGACACCTGCCAAGCTTGCCGTACCCATCCCCGCTGCCAGCCCGGAGATCATGAGTCTCTCCGTCGGTGGTTTGACCGCCGACCTCGCCCTTGATACCTGTGGGGAGATGACCAGCGGTGAAACCGTGCTGGTCACGGCGGCAGCGGGGGGTACCGGGCAGTTCGCCGTGCAGCTCGCCAAGCTCGCCGGGAACCATGTCATCGGCACATGCAGCACACCGCAGAAAGCCGAGATGCTCCGCGCCATTGGCTGTGACCGTCCGGTGAACTACCGAGAGGAAGACCTGAACGCCGTACTCAAGCAGGAATACCCCAAAGGGGTAGATATTGTCTTTGAGGGTGTGGGGACGACCATGTTTGACACTGCTGTGCGTCATCTGGCGCGGTTCGGGCGATTGATTACGATTGGCTTCGTCTCCGAATATAAGGGCAAGCCGGATGTGGTCAAAGATGTGCGGATTTACTATCGCATTTTGGGGAAGAACGCCTCGATTCGCGGCTTTAACCTCAATCTGTACTTCGGCAGACCAGAACTTGCCGACCGGATGCACAAGCTCATCGGCTTACTGAACGATGGCAAACTGCGACCGGAAATCGACCCGACTGAGTTTCATGGGGTGGAAGCGGCGATTGACGCTGTCGAATATCTTCAAGCGGGGAAGAACAATGGTAAGGTCGTGGTGCGGTTTTAGCCCACATTTTGCAGATGTGCGGGCGGCAAAAAGCGGAGAAATGAGATCAATGTGACCGAGAAGTCATCCATGATGCGAGTGGTTCACCTGTTTCCAGGGCACGGACACCACCGAATATTCAGACCATGCTGGCGGCGACCTCACACGATGAATTGATGGCTCACCCGCTCGCCTATCGCACAGTAGCGGCGCAAACTCGTTAGTCGACGCTAATATTCTTGCCGCGATAGGTCGGGGTGAGCGCGTGGCAGTTGGGGCACAGCAACCGCAGATTTTCCAGGCGGTTATCGCGCCGATCACCGTTGATGTGATCGACTTCAAGCGGAATCGGCTGGTCAAGCCAGGTGGTCAGGTTGCAGCACGCACACTGCGCGGGGAAGTACCCTTCGCTGATGAGGCGCTTGCGTAGGTCGTTTGAGTGCGTATAGGTCGAATGCTTCACAAGGATCTCGTTCATGGGAATTTTCGTCACGGTCGTGCTTTTTTGCCCGCTCAGCCAACCCTTGCCACGAAAATGTGTTGTATCAAGATCGAGTTCTTCAAGACGTTTCTTCAATGTTGCATAGTTGCCACCGGCTGCCCGCACACCGAGATGACGCAGAGTCTCCGCTAGCGAACGTGATTTCTTCACCGCTTCAGTCAGTTCTTCATCCGTGTAACGTCTTCTGCTGTTGACGATGCCTTCAATCTTTACAGACTTCGGCGTCAGTGTTATTTCTCCTTCTGAGGTGAGTACGCGCTCGAATTGGCTCAATGA
>DAOTTX010000084.1:0-5490 GCA_034437515.1 Anaerolineae bacterium | reverse complement strand
AGCAGTGGTACAATTTCAGGCATGGGCTTTTGCTTTGGTTAGTGTCGTTTTAAAGAACAACAACTATACCTCAAAAGCCCTCCATACGCTCGTTTTTGGCGAAGGTATTGGATCAGTAGTTGCTAGTTGATTGCTCAACGTAATTTCTTTTTCCAGGATAGCAGGTGCCTCATCTTCACAATATCTTACTTCCATCAAGATCTCGTGATGTAGGAAGAAATCGCCGATGATAGCATCGCAATGAGCGCAGCCGAACGAAATATAACTATGTTTCACCATATTACTATAGCGTTTCTTGATATTATTATGATCTCCGAATTGTATTGCAATCAGATCACCAGCAAATAAGCAGCGGTTAAGCCTATGCCAGTCCTTCAAGATAGGTCTGCACCGCCGCAGCGGATGGCTGCGACAGCGCCCCATCGACAATCGCCTGGGCTTCCGGTAGGGTAAGCGTCCGCAAACGCGCCTTCACCGCCGGGATGGCCGCTGCCCCCATGCTCAACTCATCCAGCCCCAGGCCGACCAATAAGGGCGTCGCCAACGGGTCACCGGCGAGTTCACCGCACATGTACGCTTCGATGCCAGCGTCATGCGCTGCGTTGACCGTCTGCTGTACCATGTGCAATACGGCAGGGTGCAGCGCATCGACCAGATCGCCAACGGCTGCATTCCCGCGATCTGCTGCCATAAGATACTGCGTCAGGTCGTTGGTGCCAATGCTGAAGAAATCGACCTTACGTGCCAGATGGCCCGCAATCAACACGGCGGCGGGCACCTCGATCATCATACCAACCGGCATGGTCTCGGCATGTTCGACCCCTTCCGCACGGAGTTCGTCCCGCACTTCGTCCAGCAGGGCGCGGGCGGCGTGGAGTTCGGATAGCGTGCTGATCATCGGGAACATCACGCTCAGGTTAGCATCCGCGGCGGCCCGCAGCAGGGCGCGGAGCTGCGTCTTGAACAGCGGGGTATGCGCCAGGGTATAACGTACACCACGCAAGCCGAGGAACGGATTTTCTTCTTCTGGTGCATCAAGATAGGGCAGTGGTTTATCCCCGCCGATGTCGAGTGTGCGCACGATCACCGGGCGCTCACCCATGATCGTCCCCACCTCACGGTAGATGCTGACTTGTTCGTCCTCGGTGGGGGCGCTGTCACGCTCCATAAATAGCAACTCACTGCGGAACAACCCGACCCCCTCCGCGCCGGATTTCACGGCCAGCCGGGCATCACTCACCGAGCCAATGTTCGCTGCGACGATGACCCGGTGCCCGTCCTGTGTCACGGCGGTTTCATGGGCGGCGGCCTGCAACCGCTGGCGTTCATCCCGCCAGGTCTGCGCTGCCTGTCGCAGACGGTCGGCCTCGGCCTCGGACGGCTCCACCCAGAGTTCGCCCGTTTTCCCGTTCAGGCCCACGGTTTGCCTGTGCGCAATCGCGTTGACCTGTGCCCCACCACCGACAACCGCCGGGATCCCCAACGACCGGGCGATGATGGCGCTGTGGCTGGTGGTGCCACCACTGGCGGTGATGATGCCCAGCGTCATTTCCGGCGAGAGCGCGGCAACATCCGAGGGGAACAGGGTATCGGTGACGAGCACACCAGGGCTTTCAAACCGCACCGGTTCGGTGTCTATGTCGGTGAGCCGGGCCAGCACCCGCCGCCCTACATCCTGGACATCGTCGGCCCGTTCACGAATGTAGTCATCCTCGACTGCCCGGTAACGCGCGGCGATCTCACCGATGGTCTGCTGCCACGCGGCCCCGGCGTTAAGGCGCTCTTCGGTGATTTTGGCCTGCACCGCGTCGAGCAGTTCCGGGTCTTGTAAGATCAACAGGTGCGCCTCGAAGATCTCCGCCTCGCTTTTCGGCATGGTGGCGATGGTCTGCTGCATCTCCTCGCTGACCATGGTCAGCACGGTTTGCAGATGCGCCCACGCCGCGTCGGGGTCGTCGATGGTCGTTGCTTCGATGGTCGGCAGGCTGCGCCGCAGCAACACCGCCGGGCCGATGGCGATCCCCGGTGATGCGCCGACTGCCCCCGTTGTCTTCGGTTGTGCCGCTGGTTGAGCCGTTGCATCGTCGTCATCGCCGAGGTTGTCGTCGATTAACGCCTGCAATTCGGTCAATACCGCGCTGGCATCCTGACCGCTGGCGCGGATCTCGATGGTATCCCCCTGATGGGCACCGAGTGTCACGACCTGATTGATGCTACGGGCGTCGATGGTCTTATCATCTTTGCGCAGGGTGACGGTCGCATCGTGTCGGTTGGTAATGGCGACGAACCGGGCCGCGGGGCGGGCGTGCAAGCCAAGTCTGTTGGGGATGGTAACGGTCAGCGTTTCCGTCGGGCCGCCGCGCTCATCTGCTGGGGTGGGTGCTGCTGCGGGTGCGGGTGCCGCATCGGGAAACTGACTTTGTTTGGCAGCGTAGGCGTCCAGCGCCTCCTGTATCACCTGCTCGACTGTCGCGCCGATGGATGCCTGTACCCCGGCGGCAACGGCCCCTTCTACCAGTGCGGCAGGGCACAGATGGACGTTCGCCCGCTGGTCGGGGTCGAGGAACTCCAGCGCCGTCTCCGCACTCATCAACGCACTGCCCAGGTCGATCAACACGACCACACCGTCAGCGCTGTAGACTTCAGTAATCGCCTCAAAGACTTTCATTGCATCCGTGCCCAGGGGATTATCGGGGTCGTCAATGCCCCCGGCGACCGCCAGCGCGACTTTGCCCTGTGTCATCTGCCCGACCAGATCGGCGATACCGGCGGCGATGGCGGGGCTGTGCGAGACGATGACCAGACCAACCATTACGCGCCGTCCCCTACCGCATCGGAAAGGGCCTTGAGCATCATATATGTCGAGGTTGCGCCGGGGTCTTGATGCCCAATGCTGCGCTCACCCAGGTAGCTGGCGCGGCCTTTCCTGGCTTGCATCGGTGTGGTGGCTTCCATGGCTTCCTTTGCTCTGGTGACGGTGGTCTTCAGTGCCTCGCCGGTGGATTGACCTTCATTGAGGGCTTGTTTCAGCGTTTCCAGCGCCGGTGACCACACATCGTACATAGTCTTATCCTCTAGCGAAGGCCGCCCCCGCTGAACAATCCCTTCCATACCGGCTTTGAGCGTGGCTAGCAGTGCCTCACCGTCCATCTCATCGACACCACCAGCGGCATCGGCGGCCCGCATGAAGAACGTCCCATAGAGTGGGCCGCTTGCCCCGCCGACCTTGGCAATCAGAGTCATGCCGGTGTTCTTCAAGATGGTGCCGATGTCTTTGTCTTCCAGATCGGGCAGTTTTTCCAGAACGTTATTAAACCCGCGTGCCATGTTGGCCCCGTGGTCGGCGTCACCAATTGCGGAGTCCAGTTCGGTGAGGTAAGTCTTGTTTTCCGTGTAGACTTCGGCCAACTGCCGCAGCCACTCGATGATATTTGCATTTGTTATCATATTAAGTTTCTTCCTAACTAGTGGATAAAACAGCATCCAATCACTGAGGGCGACTCACACGCCGCCCACGTTTAGATGAGATCGTCTCTATTTAATACCAATCATGCGAGAGTGAGTCATGTATTCCAAATTACATCATACTATGATCGAAAAAGTTACATAACTCCTTTACACCTGATTGGTATAAGCCTTCATGCTGAAAGCTGGTTAGCTCTGCAGACGCTTGAGCAGTTCAGCACCTTTTTGATATGTTGTGCCGTCAAAGTCAGCTACGCCACAGTCGTCCAGTGCCTTGATAACATTCTTGCCGAATAGATATTCCGCTGATACCCGGTTTGTATCCGAAACTTGCCGCCGGGCCATCGTGACGCTGTTATCCGCAAACCAATAGAAGATGTAGATCGCGCCGCTTTCGCCGATTAGCTCGTAGATTGCCGTTGCTTTCTTGGCTTGATCTGCAAAATCTGATGCCTGTGACATTGCGTTTCTCCCTATAATTCTCTTTTGGAGTGCATTGGTAATACCACTTATGCGAAAGTGAGTCATGTATTCCGATTACATCATGCTATGATCGGGAAATTACATGACTCCTTCACACCAGATTGGTATTAGACTCCCCAACGCAGGCCGGGGGTGTTGACCGGGACATCCCAGTATTTCAGAATCTCATCATCGACCTTCATCAAGGTGAGCGAGGCCCCCTGCATTTCTAGCGAGGTAATGTACGGGCCGATCAGCTTGCGCACGATCTTCAACCCTTTCGCCTCGATTTGTGCCGCGACCTCGGTATAGAGGCCGTAAAGTTCGGAAACCGGAGTGCCGCCCATGCTGTTGACGAAGCAGATCACCTCGTCGCCAGAAGCCAGCGGCGGGTCAATCAGTTCTTTGTCCACCCATTGACTGTTCTCGTTATCCCATTCGCGTATGGTGCGGGCGTAGGCTGCGTCATCGACGACCGCGTCAACCATCATCTTAGCGATTGAGTCGGCGTCTTTCATCTTATAACGCTCACGGCCCGGTTCCCCATGAATGCCGACGCCGAACTCGAACTCGTCTTCGGGCAGGTCAAAGGTCGGCTTGCCTGCGGAGGGCACAACGCACGAGGTCAATGCCACGCCAATCGAGCGCCCGTTGATGTTGGCCTTACGCGCCAGGTCAGCGAGCTTGTGCAGATCGTAGCCGTCTTCCGCTGCCCCGCCGACGATCTTTTCCATCAAGACTGTCGCGCCGACGCCGCGCCGCCCGGCGGTGTAGAGGCTGTCCTTTACGGCGGTGTCATCATCTACCAGGATGCTCTGCACCGGGATACCCTCGGCTGCCAACATTTCGACCGCCGTCTCAAAATTGAGCACGTCGCCGGTGTAGTTCTTCACGATGAACAGTACTCCTGCGCCGCCGTTGACCGCTTTCCCGGCCTCGTACATCTGATCCGGCGTAGGCGAGGTGAAGACCTCACCGGGGCAGGCAGCGTCTAGCATCCCCATACCGACGAAACCGCCGTGCATCGGCTCGTGGCCGCTGCCTCCACCGGAAACAATGGCAACCTTCCCCTGGATGGGCGCGCCCGCACGGGTGATATATTTCGGGTCCAGGTTGATCTTGATCGCATCAGGATGGGCGGCAAGCATACCCTCCATCTGCTCGCTGACAACATCGTCAACCTTGTTAATAAACTTTTTCATCGACCGATTCTCCTAAAAACTTTGTAAACACTTTTCTTACCCTACAATACCCTCGCCAAAAATGGGAGTATGGAGGGCTTTTGAGGTATAGTTGTTGTTCTCCAAAACGACACTAACCAAAGCAAAAGCCCATACTCGAAATTGTACCACTGCTCGTATGCCTGAACGAATTGCTGACACCGACAACAACACGTCAACTGCGCCACATCGTTTTCGCGCTGCTGTGTAGCCCGGATCGCATCACAATGTTTCGAGTAAAGGTAGCAACGGCATCGAAAGTGGCCACATAATTTGTTTTTCGTTATATGGTCTGCCTAAAGCGGAAACTCCTTCATAAACAGGTCATAGGACTGCTGCGCCT
>DAOTTX010000083.1:0-2117 GCA_034437515.1 Anaerolineae bacterium | reverse complement strand
AGTCAGCAGCTCGTGGCATAGAATCAGCGAGGTGAACTTCGCTTCGGGGATGTTCTGCATGAAAGCGCTGTACACCCCCGTGTTACCCTCACCCGCCGTCAGTCCGACGCTCGGCGCGTCCCAGGGCACACACGAAACAATGTCACCCTTGCTGAACTTCGCTCGGATGGCTTCAACCGCCATGCGCGGCCCGCCAAAATTCACATAGACGCACACATCCTCATGGATTGCCCACCCGTAACACCACACGCTGCCCGTGATGCTCCCGGTCAGTTCACCGCAGGCCGACTGCGGGATGCGAACCAGATTGCGTCTGCCGTTCATAGTCGATGTGGGCTGTAGGACAGGCATGGTTTCGGGGCGTGTCTGACGCACTGCTGTCGTGATCGGATCGGCGTCGTCGTCTGCCAGCACGGGCTTGATGACACGGATTTTGGGCGGCTCAGACTCGGTTTCCCCTTCAGAGGCGGGCGGCTCTTCATTATACGTGTCGTCAACCGGAGCACTGTCCTTCACGCGCAGCCCCAGTATGGCAGCCGCTTCCTCGACCGAGCACGGATCGTGATCTTCGTCGGACACGGTTGGCTCGTGCAAATCGTCGTCGGACGGCGCGTTCACCTGCTCGATGAGCTGCTGCACTGCGTCGGGAAGGTCCGCCCCGATGAAATACCATGACTTGCGCTTCTTCGACCAGCGACAGCCCCAGCGTTTGAGCGTCTCACGGTGCGGGTAGGTATCACCGCGCAGCCAGAACCAGGGCGTGTCCGACGCACTGCGCTGCGTTTTCTCGACGAGAATGCCCGCTACCGCCGCCTCCGCTTCACCGGTGGCCGCCGCGACAATCCGCATTCCGGTCGGGTTGAACCCCGGCCCGCTGCGCCCGATCACCGACGCGTAGTCCGGTGACTTCAGGCTCGGAAACTCGACCCAGGCATCGTCGCGCCAGCGATAGACCGCCGGACGGTGCGTCTGACGGGTGATGGCTTCCGCGCTCGCCAGCTCCGCGTCCGACACCTTGAGCAGGATGTAACCGTGCCGGATCGTGACCTCCGCGTCGATCTGGATGTAGTGGTAGGACGCCTGTTTGGAGGACACATCCCGCGCCCGGTCGCCGTAGAGTGCCAGCAGCACCGCGCTGGCGGCACTGCTGTAACCGATCTTGTACGCCGATACCATCTTTCCGGTATGACGGTTTTTGACTCTGTGTGACCCGTAACTGAATATGGCTACTATGGTATCCATCGCTATACCTCCGCACCAAAGTTGACCAGGTGGGCATCTTTGCCGCGCCCACTCATGTAGTCGAAGCCCGCTTTTGTGCCGGGACTTGAACCGTCCCACACGAACAGCCTAATTTGTTATTTGTCGAAGATAACCGTATACTTTTCGTATTGGCTGTATAGGAACCGTGCTGCCACGACATTACATCAAACTAACAACAAAGGAGAAGTTTCATGGTTATGCTGATCGGCAGTCACGAAGTCTCAGATTTTGACACCTGGAAACGTGGTGCGGATGAAATGGGCGACGAATTTAACCAGCAGATGGGCATCGTCGATGAAGTCATTTATCGCACGATGGACGGCAACCGTGTCGTGGTCGTCAATACATTCGACACACGCGAAAACGCTGAGAAGTTCAAGGCGATGCTCGAATCCCCAGATGAGGAAACCCGCGCCATGATGGAACAGGGTGGTATCAAGTTCCCGGTAACGGTCTGGATCGCCGAAAAAGTGTAAGCGAATCGCGATCCAGCCAGACATCCACTCGTTGATGCCGCGTGCCACGTACTGCGAGTCGGTAATCAGCGTGACGGTCTGGTTCGCCGCAGGACAGCACCGCCGCCCAGCCGCCAACCCGCGTCTGTGTCTGACACGAGCCGTCCGTATAAGGGGATGGCATATCGGATCAGCGCGACCGGCTACAGGAGACCGTCGGGGCACAGTGGCCACAGGGATTCACGGCTGAGCTCGCGTCGTGCTACTGTCGCAGATGAAACGGACACCGAAGCAGCGACACTGGACGATAGAGGAGTGAGCGGAGAGAAAAGGATTTTTCAATGTAGCAGCATTTACGTATAATTTGATTACGTCATGCATCCTACAAGAGGAGATCAT
>DAOTTX010000082.1:0-6008 GCA_034437515.1 Anaerolineae bacterium | reverse complement strand
TGCGCCCCAAAAGTAGGCTTAAAATGGCCTTTGCGCCCCATAGGACAAGCATTTGGATGCTAAATCAGGGATTTTGTCCCATAAGAAGGTCATAATTGGAATTGCTGCTTCTTTATGAGCCTCTTCTTTATGATCTCGGGCTACTTTATGGTAGCTTCCTACGAGCGGCACGGGCCTCGACCCTTCCTGCGGGGCCGTCTCCAGCGACTCGGCCCGCCGCTGCTGTTCTTTTTCTTGCTCGTCATCCCCCTTCAACAGTACCTGGCCCATCTCCGGACCGGCGACCTCGGCCCGCTCACCTTTTGGCGCTACTATGCCGACATCTACTTTGGGTTTGGCAAGCAGCCGGCCGGCTGGAGTGGACCGGCCTGGCCGGAGCTGAATTTCGGCCACCTCTGGTACGTCGAGCATCTGCTGCTCTTTAGCCTGGTTTACGCAGGGCTGCGCGCGGTGCAGAACCATCCCCCAGCAGCGCGCCGGTCGGAGCCGCCCCCCGTGACCCACCGGGTCATCCTGCTCTTTGCCCTGACGGTCGCAGTGGCGACTGGCATCGTCCGCATCTGGTATCCCATCGACCGGTGGGTCGGCTTGCTGGGGATCATCCAGGTCGCCTTTGCCGACTTGCCCCGCGACTTGGGCTTTTTCATCGTCGGGGCGTTGGCCTACCACCGGCGCTGGTTCCTCGAATTTCCCAACCGGATAGGATGGGCCTGGCTGCTGGTCGGCATAGCCGCCTCGGCGGTGTGGACCGTCTACGCGCTGGGGCTGTGGTCGGTCCTGCCGGTTGGCGACGTCGCGATGGGAATACTGTACCCCATCTGGGAGGCGGTGTTGTGCTGCGGGATGTGCATCGGCCTGCCGGTCCTGTTCCGCGAGCGGTTCAACATCCAGGGGCGATGGGGGAAGACACTGGCCCGCAGCCAGTACGCCGCCTACCTGTTCCACGTGCCGGTCGTCTTGCTGTTCCAATACACGGCGACCGGCGTCGAATGGCCGCCGCTGGTCAAGTTCATCCTGGTGACGATCGTCAGCGTACCGGTCACGTTCCTGTTCAGCCAGTGGATCCTGCGCTTCGAGTTCGTCCGGCGCATCCTGTAGGCCAGGGGAAAAGAAGCGCATAATTGTCAAGATGCAAGTATTTGTTGGAGATATTGTGTACAAGGAAACAAGAGTAAAATGAGAGGGGTAAAAATGAAACGGTATGGGTATTTGTTCGTTCTGTTCGCAAGTCTGATGTCACTCGTTTATCCTTTGCCTGTGGCGGCAAGTCCAGAGAATAATGGAGAACTACCGCCGACAGCCAACGCCTATTTCACCACCTCGACATATTCTCCGCATGAGCGTTCAGTAGAGACCTTCTCTGTACCTCGGGTCCCACAGGAAACCTACGTCAAAAACCAGGACGTCGCTATGCAAACAGGTGACGTCTACACCTGGACCCAGGATGCCCGCACCGATTGGGAGCAGGGAACATTGGAGTGGCTCGATAGCAGGTCTGTGTCGGGCACGTTGCAATTAGCGCAGCGGCACTTTGGGGAGAACGTGCCCATCTCCCCATTGGAAGAGCTGGCCTCGGCGCAAGGCAAACCCAGCATCGCGGTGGACGAGACGGGCAATGCCTACGCCGTGTGGGAGGACTATCGGAACGAACATCCCGACGTCTACTTTGCCTACCGTCCGGCGGGCGGTGCCTGGGGAAGTATGGAGAAGATCAATGATGACCCTGGCGCCAACAGCCAGCAGTTGCCCGTCATCACGGTTGATGCCAGTGGGAACGCCTACGCCGTCTGGAATGACGACCGTAATGGCAGTTGGGATGTCTACTTTGCCTATCGCCCGGCCGAAGGCGACTGGGGCGCTAACGTCAAGGTCAACGCTATGGGCGAGGCATCGCAGTATACCCCACCAGCCATCGCGGTGGACGGTGCTGGAACCGCCTACGCTTTGTGGAGCGACAGGCGCAACGACTATGGCGATATCTACTTTGCCACCCGTCCGGCCGGAGGCGCGTGGAGCACCGAAAGCAAGGTCAATGATGACGCCAGCACGACCTCTCAGTACGCTCCTGACATCGCGGTGGATGCGGGCGGCAACGTCTATGCCGTGTGGACAGACGGTCGCAACGGCCGCTCAGACATCTACTTCGCCCATCGGCCAGCAGGAGGCGATTGGGGAACGCAGAGCCGGATCAACGAAGATACAACAGCGACCATCACGCGACAGGCCCCCGACATCGCTGTGGACAGCAGTGGCAATGCCTATGCCGTATGGGTGGACTACTGTGTTGGCACAGTAGATGGAACGCTCTACTTCTCCTATCGTCCGGCGGGCAGCGACTGGGGTGCCAATGTCAGAGTCAACATGATCATAGAAGAGTTTGACCCGTTCCCTGTTTCCTATGCTCCCACACAGCCTGATCCTTGGAGCGATCCCGACATCCAGGTGGATGGTGATGGGAACGCTTACGTGCTTTGGGATAGCAGGGATGACATCTATTTCTCGACTCGCCCATCCGGTGGTTCGTGGATCACTGAGACCGAGATTAGTGACGGTATTCGGGGATCCCGTGGAAGTTTGTACCGTGTCGGACAGATTCCGGCCCTGTCCGTGGACAACGACGGCAATGCCTATGCGCTATGGGAGGATTGGCGCAACGGCAACGCGGATGTCTACTTTGCCCATTGCCCAGTGGGTGATGCGTGTAGCGCCAACGTTCGAATCCACGAAGACACGGGGACGGTCGCCCAATATCACCCCGACGTCGCTATGGACGAGGAGGGGAATGCCTATGCCGTCTGGGAGGATTGGCGTAACGGCAACAGCGACGTCTACTTCTCCCACCTCCCGGCGGGCGGCATGTGGGCCAGCGCTGACCAGGTCAACGACGACGGCGGGGAGGCCGGGCAATATGATCCCAAGATTGGGGTGGTCGACAGCGGCAACGCCCACGTTGTGTGGCAAGATAACCGAAATTACACCGCAGACATATACGCCGCAGACATATACGCCGCCCACCGATCAGCCAGTGGAATGTGGGAGGCCAACGTCCAGGTCAGCGATCCCATCACCGGCCCAGATTCCAATCCACGGACGCCCGACATCGCTGTCTCCGACGTCGGGGACGCCTACGCCGTGTGGAAGAATTGGGAATCGGGTTCTGAGAACTTTATCAACTTAGCCGAACGTCCGGCGGGAGGGGTCTGGAGTGCCGGCACGCAGATTGTCGATCAGTTAGCGTTCCAGGATCCGGTGATCGCGTCAGGGGGCGACGGGAGTCTCCACGTTGCCTGGTTTGCCTGGGGGGCAGGCAGTTGGCCCAACGTCTATGCCATCCGCCGTTCAGCGATAGGGATCTGGAGCGACGCAGTACTGGCCAACGATGATGGTGATGGAACGAATCTTCAATGGGATCCAGGCATTGCAGCAGATGATAACGGCAACGCCTACATGGTATGGGAGGATCGACGTGATGGCGACTATGGTGACATCTACTTCGCCACTCGTCCGGTAACTGGCACCTGGAGCGCCAACGAGAAGGTTAACGATGATTTGGGGACAAGATCCCAATACGATCCGGCCATCGCGGTGAGCGGAGGCGGCAACGCTTACGCCGTCTGGGAGGATTATCGCGATGTCGGTCTTAACATCTACTTTGCCACTCGGCCCACCGGCGGTTCATGGGGAGGCAACAGCCGGATCAATGACAACATCGACCTGGCCTCTCAGTATCATCCCGCCATCGCGGTGGATGACAGCGACAACGCCACCGTCGTCTGGGAGAACTGGCAGAACGGTAGTTATGCGATTTATTCCGCCCAGTCCCTCCCCGTGCCCGAGTACGCCCAGGAGGGACGCTACACGTCACCGGCCTTCGATACCGGTGTCGATCTCGCCTCCTGGGGCGACCTGACGTACGCCGCTGACACCCCGGGGGGCACGTCGCTGGCGTTCGAGTCCCGCTCGCGAGTTGCCGGTGGTGAGTGGTCCGCTTGGACGCCGGTGAACAATGCCATCACCTCGCCGCCGGGCCAGTTCCTCCAATATCGCGTTACCTTCTCGACCACCTCGACCGACGTGTCGCCGATGCTGGATTGGGTCGAGGTTAGTTACACTTCGGCAGGCACCCCCTCCGCACCGCGCTTTGCCACACCCTGCGGCGTGACCAATCAGCTTACCCCGACGCTCAGCGGGTCGGTCGCCAGCGGCGTCACGGTTCACCTTTACGTCGATGGGACGGAAATCTTGAGCGATACCATCGACTCTACCGAAAGCGGCTTTGCGGTAGCGCCAGGTTTGACCGCCGGACAACACGTCATCACCGCTACCGCCGAAAATAGCCACGGGGTCGGCCCCGCTTCCCGGCCGCTGTCGCTCACGGTGGAGCCGGGCCTCAGCTACGACCCCCTCGGCGTGCGCGCCGGGCCGTGGAGCAATGGCGGCTGGCTCCTCAGTCCTCCCCGCGACATCAACGGCTGCGCCAATCCCGACAACGATTGGCGCGTCTGGCCCCGCACGGACAAGCGCTTCCGCGTCCAGGTGCCGGTCTCCTACACTACATCCGCTGCCGTCACCGTCACGTTGGGCACCAGAACGATTGACCTGATCGAGGAAAGCCCGGGGCTTTTCGTGGGCGTGTTTGATCCCCTGCTCCAGGATGGCGACTTTGTGATCGGCGTGACCGCTGATGGCACAACTTCGGTGATCGAAGGAGGGCCGGTGCTCATCGACCCCGACGGTTTCGTCTACGAGGCCAGCGGCACGATCAGTGATACTATCTCCGGCGTGAAGGTCACCTGCTACTATTCCGATACCCATGTGGGAGCATGGGTGACGTGGGATGCGTGGAACTATGATAATCAGATCAATCCCCAGATCACGGGGGAGGATGGGTACTTTTCGTTCTACACGCCGAGGGGCACCTACCGCGTCGTCGCCGAGAAGGAAGGGTATCATACGTACACCAGCCCTGACCTGGTCGTGGTCAACGAGCCGGTGCGACACAACGTCCCGTTGAGCCAGATTATGAGTGCGCCTATCGAGTTGAACATCACTGGCCCCGAGAGCGGCGAGACTGGCGTGGAGTATACCTTTACTGCCTCCGTCAACCCCACGGCAACCACTCCCATCACCTACATCTGGCGACCTCAGGGTTTGGACACCGAAACTCACCCAAACAAGGGCCAAAATGATAGCGCCTCATTCCTCTGGATGACGCCGGGCGCTCAGACCATCGTCGTCACCGCCAGCAACCCCATCGGCGCAGTGACAGGCACCCACGTCATCACCATCAATCCATCGACCAAGCCACACGTGGTGATCACTGGTCCAGAAGAGGGCGACGTCAACACCTCATATACGTTCACCGCGACGCTGTCGCCGGGCACCGCAATCCTCCCCGCGCTCTACACCTGGACGGCTGCCGAGCAATCGCCCTTCACCGAGACCGTGGCTCTCACCAGCACGGTGTCCTTCGCGTGGACAGAGGTAGGCGCAAAAACAGTCACCGTCACCGTCAGCGAGTTGGGCGATCCTGATACCGTCTACACATCTGATAGCCATCCCATCACGCTCCAAGACAGGAACACGTTCATCTATCTACCGCTGGTATTAAGAAATGAGTGATCCTCAGAACAGAAGAGAGGCGAAGTACAAAAGCCGAGTTTGAGCAGTAGGGGCGAATGCGTGCTGCGTGCGCCTCGCTGAGGCGCGCGCAGCACACCAGCAGTCAAATCGATAAAACCTTAGCCATCCAAACCAAGATTTTAGGAGGTAATGTCATGTTCGAGCGAATGCAAAACAGTTGGACCTTGATCAAAGCCAGCGCGGGCGTCCTGCGCGCTGATAAGGAGTTGATCCTATTCCCCATCCTCTCTTCGATTGGTGTGTTACTGGTGACCGCCAGCTTTGCCTTTCCCCTGCTCCTGACCGGCTTTTTCACCACGCTGATGGAGGGAGAGGGTCAATCGGAGGTGCTCGGCTATCTGGTCGGGTTCGTATTTTACCTGGTG
>DAOTTX010000081.1:0-1799 GCA_034437515.1 Anaerolineae bacterium | reverse complement strand
CCTGCCCAGACGGGTTCGTTGTCCCACCTACCATGTGCTTCTTCCTCGTATACCACTGCCTGTTGTCGTTCACGTTCGGCGGCGAGTGCGTCGTATCGCTGCTCCCAGTCGCGTCCAGCGTAACGTTCCATCAGGTGGGCCATCTGCTCCTGCGTAACCTCGTGCAGCATGTCGATGTGGTTGATAGCTTTGTTCCTGCTGAAGTACAGTGGCTTGCGCTGCCCCTCGTCCGCGTCGTAGTAGGTGCCCGGCAGAACCACATGCGTATGTGGGTTATCCTGTCCTGGTGCTTCCATGCCATCGGTCTGCCGGTGATGCAGGACGGCGGACCACTCTACCCCGGTGTCGATGCCGCGTCGGTCGAAAAAACCGTTCATCGTGCGCTCGGTGAGTTGGCGGACGAACTGCTCGCGCTTTTCGGGCGGCACCATCCGGATCAAATCCGTGTTCGGGTTAATCACGAGGCTGAACAGCAGCACATGTTCGCTCTGGTAGGCGTCGCAACGGTCAGCAATCTCCGCCACCGAGCCGCCCATGCCCCGATCCATCCAGCGTTCCCGTCCGCCTGCCTGCCGCGCCTTCTTGGTAGCCGACTCGCGATAGGTCAGGTAGCCCAGCAGATTCTTCATACGCTTGGCCTCGTTCTGGGTCGGCTTCTTGTACTTCGCGTTGCTGACACACATCTGCTTTCTATCCATGACCTACGCGCCGCGCCGCTTCTTGAAGAAGGTGACCAACTTTTCCAGCAGATCGTTCTGCTGTTGCAGTAGATGGCTCTGCTGACCAAGCTGCTCCTCAACGGCATCCAGCCGACCTTCGAGCTTACGGGTGATGGCTGCCCGCGTACCGGGGATGTCGTCCTGATGGCTTAGATACAGGTTGAGAGCATCCCTGATGAGATCGGTTTTATGCTGCATCTTGCCGTCGCGGGCACGGACGCGCAGAATTTCCTCGACGCGGCGCATTTGCTCCGGCGTGAAGCCGACTGACAGTCGTTCACTGTAACCGCTTTTCCTGCCGCGTTTACTCAAACTCCACCTCCCTAATTTGCTCCTTCATCTTCGGTGTCGGACGAAAGCGCCCGTACACGCGGCGTATCCGCCGTTGGCGCAGCCGACCATGACTGGCAAGTGCGCCACCGGCGGTCATGTCCTGCACCTCGATACTCAGCCGCCCGATGTCGGGCAGAACCACGTCACCACCACTGGCGAGTTCCTCGAACCACACTTCGGTCAGTACCTCAATCACTTCATTCACATCGCGCCGCGTCTGGTGCGGCAGTCGTCGTGCTACTTTTGCGATCACGTCTCGGTGATACACGCTGCTTCTCCTGTACTTGCTTTTAGCTTTTGGGTCAGCCGTCCCACACGGCTGACAGTCGTCCAGCGGACGACAGCACCGCACACCGCAAAATTGCGCGGGTGTGCGGTCGGTCGGCGTGGGGAACCGCGACGAGATGTGCGGCGGCCCCCTGACACCGCCGCACGGGTGCAAGCACGCAAGTGTGCTGCACCGAAGCCCTCCGGCGTATGAGGAGCCAGCGATTTAGCTGGCTTTCGATGACCCATTGACACCCATAGAAACTCGCAGAGGTTTCTCAGGGTCATCGGAGTATCGCTGCACGCGCTCGGCGCGACACAGCGATACCAGCCCGCGCCAGCGGGTTGATGCGTCGGACATGCGGGGATGGTTACCATGTGGCCCCCTTCATCTTCCGTGCTCGACGCTGCGTTTCGGCATCCGTTAGAGCTGGCTCGCCCTCAGCGATCACCTCCGGCGATGCCCTGGCGGGATGTCCT
>DAOTTX010000080.1:0-10787 GCA_034437515.1 Anaerolineae bacterium | reverse complement strand
AGTCCGGGAGCGACTCTCCACTGACGCCAGAGCAGAAGCAATTGTTCGAGGGGTTGAACTACTTCGACTACATGCCCGACCTCAATTTGCGCGTCGAAGTGCCGCGCATCGAGGACGATAGCGTGGTGCAGGTGATGACGACCAAGAACGAGATCCGTAACTATCGTCGTCATGGGCGCTTTTCATTTGCAGTCCATGATGAGACGGCGACACTGACCATTTACGACACCGGACATGGCTATTTCCTGCCGTTCGTCGATGCCAGCGAGGAAACATATCCCGCCGGGCGTTATCTCGATCTCGAAGCACCGGTCGATGGGGTTTTTCATATCGACTTCAACCGCGCTTACAATCCGTTCTGTGCGTATAATGATCGGTGGAATTGCCCGATTACGCCGGCAGAAAACCGGCTGACGGTGGCGATCCTTGCCGGTGAAAAACTATTCACGTTACCCAGGTAAGATTTATGCGATTGTACCTCTTTGCTTTGTTGGTTTTGCTGGCGGCCTGCGGTGACGCCGCGCTTGAGGCCGACCCGGCGACTGAAACCCCTACGGCGGCCCCCACCGGGACGGCGGTCGCGGTCGTCCCGACGGCAAGTGCGCCGACCGATGAAGCGACTTCCACCATCCTGACTGATCTCGTTATCTGGTGGCCGGATACCCTGCTGCCGGAAGATGCAGACGTGCTCAACGCACAGGTGGGTGCGTTCATCGAAGAAGAAGCCAGCGGTGTAGATGTCGATTTTCGCCAGAAGCGCCCGAACGAAGTCGGCGGTATTCTAGCGACCTTACGGTCGGCGGCGGCGGTCGCGCCCGGTGCGCTGCCCGATGTGACCTTGATGCGCCGGCAGGACTTGATCGCAGCGCGGAACGATAATCTGGTATACCCCATCGAAGGGTTAATCCCCAATATCATCCTCGATGATATGTATGACAGTGGGTTGGCGTTGGGCCAGTTCGACGGGCAGATCTACGGCTTGCCTTATACCCTGGAAGTACAGCTTCTGGCGTACCGTCCCGCCGAAAATGATGATCTACAAGATGTCTGGACGTTTGACGCCATCGTTCAGGATGTAGAGTCGCTCACGTTTCCAGCCGAACCGGTGGAAAGCACACTGAACTCGACCCTGTACCTACAATATCTCGCTGCTGGCGGCACCTTCCCCGAACCGGGTGAGGTTGATGTGATGGCGGCAGAACGGATCGACGCCTTGCGGACGGTGTTCACATTTTACGAGCAGGCGCATCAGGCCGGCATCATCAATGAGAGTGTGCTGGCGTATAACAACCCGCAGGATTACCGCGCTGATTTCATCAGTGGTGAATACGGTTTCGCGGTCGTGGATTCGTCGTTTTATCTCGATTTGCTCGCCGATGACGTGGACTTACGAGCGGCGGCGCTCCCGACTGCGGACGGCTCCACCGTGAGCACCATCAACGGTTGGATGTGGGTGGTGACGACCGGCAACGCGGCGCGGCAGGCCATCGCGCTGGATTTCCTCGCGTGGATGATGGAGCCATCACGCCAGCGTGTTTTTGCTGAGGCGCTGAATGTGCTGCCATCGCAGCAGTCAGTATTGCGTTCCTCGTTGGAATCGCTCGACATTCAACTGACGGATGACATTATCGACGACGCGGTGCTGCCGATGACCGAGGGTACCGGCGGCGCGTTCGCGCGTGCCATGCAAACCGCCCTCGGTTCGATCATTTCCGGTGAGAGTACCGCCGAGGAAGCGGTCGCGGTCATTGTGGAGCAGTTTACGGATTAGGTCGGCTTTTGGTAAAAGCGATAAGTCCGGTAGCGCGTTAGGCCGAAATTTTTCATGACGCTGAGCATGTCCTGATTGGTTTCGAGGATCCAGCCCGCGTCCATCGACCGATAGTAGGTAGGTCGTTTGGGCAACTCATTGAGGAAGTAGTTATACATCAGAATATCCACGCCCTGTTTACGATAGGCTTCTCGCACACCCATCAACGGGATGCGGAAGTTGTCGATCTTTGGGCGGATTTTCCAATGCCAGGCCGCCCGTAGTAGCGTCAGCGGTTCGGGGATGCCCGGTCGTGGTCGGGCGCGGTCGAGGACCTGATTGAAATCCGGCACGCCCAGCATAAAACCGATGGGGTCGCCGTCAACCTCGGCAAAGCACGCCAGATGCGGGTCAAAGAATATCCCCAGGCCCTCGACCAGCGCGTCGAGTTCGCGGTTGGTCATCGGGGTGAAGCCCCAATTTTTGACCCAGGCGTCGTTATACAGGTCTTTGAACCTGGCGAAATCTGCGTGCCTATTGCGCTTTTCGATGTTGCGCACGGTAATGTTTGACCGCTGCTGTAGGCGATCTACGATGCGCTGAACACGCTGTTGTGTGTTGTTTTCTTCGATTTGCTCCCAACTGTAGCGCATACTGTAGGTATCCATCAGCTGTGTCAATCCCGCATTTTCGATCAACCGCTGGTAATAGGGCGGGTTGTAAGGCATCAGCATCACCGGGCGCTCAAACCCTTCGACGAGCAGGCCACATTCTTCATGCGTGGTGAAGCTCTGCGGGCCGCGCAGCGCGTCATACCCGTGTGATCGTGCCCACTCGAAGGCAGTTTGCAGCAAGGCACCCGCCACTGCTTGATCGTTGATCGTCTCGAAGAAGCCAAACCAGGCAATATTTTCTTCGTGGAACTCGTTATGCCGATGATTGACGAAGGCCGCAATCGTGCCGACCGATTCATCGCCACGCCACGCCACATAATAATCTCCATCGAGATACGCCCATGACGGATTCTTGTCCCGGTCGAGTGTCTCCCGCCGGATAGAAAGCAGGGGGGGCACCCAGTTGGGGTCATCCGCGTAGAGCTTCCACGGGAACTCGAAAAAGGCTTTTTCATCCTGTCTGGTTGTCACTTTGCGGATCGTCACACGCATTTTATCCCCCTTTGATTCTTCCCGTATCTTAACCCTGCGTACTATGGGCGTAAATGCCGGGTATTTGTGAAACCCCCGCTTGACAGTCCCCCCGGCGTTTGCTATTATCGAAGAACGCGCCAGGGCATCGGCGCAGGCTGCAAAAAGCAAAGTCCTCAGCCATCTTTGGATGTGAGGAGCATGTCACCCGAACACTTCATTATTCCAGCATAGCTCAATGGCAGAGCGGTCGGCTGTTAACCGATAGGTTCCTGGTTCGAGTCCAGGTGCTGGAGCAAAAAGCCCCCACAGATGTGCGGGGCTTTTTTTTGTTGGTTATTCACGAGGCAAGTTGATGCGCAACAAACTACCGCTCTCTCACGAAGCACTGACGGACATCATCGATCTTTCATTGTGGGCAGGGCAATTGCTGCTGCAACACGGCGCGGAAGCCGACCGTGTCGAGGAAACCGTGCATCACCTCGGTACTGGCCTGGGCTGTGATTGGATGGACATCGTCGTCGCGCCGGATGGCCTGACGGTAACCGCAACCAGTAGCGGGGAGTTCCGCACGAAGATACGCCGTGTGACGCGCCTGGGTGTTAATTTCATGATCATAGATCGGCTCAACGACATCAGTCGTCGGGTTTTCAGTGGTCAGCTTGACCGAACGCAGCTCCGTGAGGCGCTTACCGAACTCTCGTCGCTTAAACCGAATTATAATCGCTGGCTTGTTGTTGGGATGGTCGGCCTGGCCTGTGCCGCCTTCAGTCGTCTGTTTGGCGGTGATGCGCCCGTGTTCGTTGCGACGTTCATCGCGTCTGCGCTGGCGATGTTCATCCGTCAGCAACTTGTGCGGCGTCATTTTAATTTGTTTTTGGTCGTCGCGGTGACGGCTTTCGTTGCCGGGATGGTAGCGAGCATGGCGGTGTTGTTGGAGATCAGCCCGCACGCAGAACTTACGCTCGCAGCATCTGTACTGCTGCTGGTACCCGGTGTGCCACTCATCAACGCGGCGGAGGATCTGCTGCAAGGTCATGTCGCTTCCGGGATCGCACGAGGGGTCGCCGGTGGTCTGGTATCACTGGGTATTGCCGCCGGGCTGGCACTGGCGATGGCCCTTGTGGGGGTGCAGGGCCTATGAGTATGCTTGAGATATTGCGATTAGTTGTTGAGGATGCGTTCTGGTCCGCACTTGCGGCGACCGGCTTCGCCGTGCTGTTCAATGTGCCACCACGTACACTGGTAGGGTGTGCCTTAGCCGGGGCGACCGGGCACGGCATTCGCACCGCATTGATGACCATATTCGATATGCCCATCGAGGCCGCGACGTTGTTTGGTGCAACGGTGATCGGGTTTCTTGGCGTGGGGTTGGCGCGGCGACTGCGTGCACCTACACTGATTTTCAGCGTAAGTGGGGCTATCCCATTGGTGCCGGGGTTACTCGCCTACAGCACGATGCTCGGTCTGCTGCGGTTAACGCTGGATAGCACCGCCACCCCGGAGACGCTACTGCCGGAAACAGCCATTAACGCCATTCGTGCCGGGTTAATCCTCGCTTCAATCGCACTGGGCCTGACGATGCCGCGTCTCCTGTTTCGTCGTATAGAGCCGGTCGTCTAATAGACCTGGCGGCGTGGTGGCTTCTTCGGGCCGATCAAGTGCTCGTCAAGGAAGGCGAAGGTATGCTTGAGCACATCGCGGCTGTGGTTGCGTTGTGTGTTGTTGAGCGACTCGGCGAAGAACTCATGCTCGATGGTCGGCACCAGTTCCACTTTATGGGTGATGTCGTGTTCGGTTGCTTGTAGCTCGTTTTGTAGGTGTTCGATGTTGGCCTGTGAGATGTGCGGCTCATTCGCGCCGTAAAAAGCATAGATCGGGGTGTTGGCACGCTTGAACTGCCCGAAATAGCGATCCGGAAAGCCACCGTATGCAACCACCGCTTCGAGGTCATCGCGTCTGATGGCGGCCTCGAACGCGAGGCTGCCGCCCATCCCAATGCCGACCGCTGCCACGCTGGCGTTACATTGATGGTGAGATTCTAACACGTCGAGTGCGGCGGCGATGCGCGGATAGGCTTTGTCACCGATGGAACGCACCAACCGCATCGCTTCCTGTGGTGTATCGGCTTCTAAACCGTCGAAAAAATCCGGCACCATCACATAATGTCCCATCTGTGCGAACAGGTTCGCCATGTGGCGAATCATCGCGGTCAGCCCCCACCAATCATGGATGATCGCCACGCCGGGGAATTTGCGTCCGAACATCGGATGTGCCCAGTAAGCGGGGAGTTGCTTGCCATCGTCCATGACAATCTTCACATGACCGCTGGTGATGGAGTATTCGACGTGATCCGGCTCATATATTGGCATGTTTCATCCATCCCTCGACTGTAATTCTTTGACCGATTGTAACATCAAATGACATCAACAGCATAAACGTCTTGTTGCTGCGGGGCGTTTTCCGTGTCATCTGGCAGCACGCGCGTGCTTTCGTCGGAGAGCGACAGTCGCAGGCTGCGGTAGTCTTCCCGGTGTGCCCAATCACGCAGCGCGGTGATGAGCTGTGTTTTCAACGCTTTGGGCGACCAGCAGCAGACATCGACGGTGCGAGGCGCGTAAAGCTGTTGCTGGCAGAATAAGAACGCGGTCTGCCCGGCGGCGTTAAAGCTCAAGCGATGGGTGCGCCGCTCACGGATTTCGGGGATGACTTCCCACAGGCGCGGCCACAGCGTCTCCCAATGTTGGCGGGCGCTCTGCTGGCGTCCGATGGTCATCCGCCAACCGTTGATCTGTTCCGGGTTGGGGTTGGGGTGTTCGGTCACCTTATAAAAGCCCTGCCCGGTCTGTGCGGCGATGGTGTACTGCTGTGTGCGTTCGATCCGCTGCATCCCGAACCTTTCGTAGTAGGTGCGGGCGTCGTCGTCATAGGCGGAAAACGCGGTGGTGAAGCGGTCGAAGTCGCCATCGGTCGCCCGTTCGCGTAGTTTACGCATCAGTGTGTCTTTAATGTCCTGATCTGGTGCGACCAGATGCGCAACATGGAGATGCCTGCCGAACGGTGCCGGTTCGTTGCCGGGGTAGGCTTCCAGATAGCCGACGATTTCCCCGGCTTGGACGGCCACATAGATCACGTTGCCCCGCTTGAGCAGATGATTAAGCCAGATCGCGGCGGTTTCCACGCTCATCCACGGGCCGCCGTGCAGCCACCGTTCATAGAGGCTCAGTGCCTCGTAGGTGACGTCCTGCACGCGCCCGTCGGGGTCTAATCGCTGCCATGTCGTCACCGGTGTGCGGAACAAATCACTAATGTAGCGGGTGTCATCCAGTTGGGCATTACGGATCACAGGCTCGGTCATCTGTGTTACCTCCGGCATGGGTTGGGTCATACTCAATTGTAGCTTATCAGGATTTCAACATCTGTAAATCTTCAAGTCACGTTGCGCTTACTCGCATTACCGACAATATATTATGAAAGACAAAATAAATCATACATGAAGGAGAAAATTTTTATGGCGATGACAGCACCTATGGCACTATCGGCTGGTTCCCTCAAGGGGACGAATGTACGTAACCGCGCTGGTGAAGACCTCGGTCATCTCGAAGAGATTATGATTGATGTGAACACCGGGAACATCGCTTATGTGGTGCTTTCCTTCGGCGGCATCCTCGGCATTGGTGACAAACTGTTCGCCGTCCCGTGGGCGTCCATCGACGTGAATACTGAAGATGAAACTATTCTGATGGAAGCGGACAAAGACCTGTTGGAAAACGCGCCCGGCTTCGACAAAAACGACTGGCCGCAGACCCCCAACGGCGAATGGTATCATGAAGTCTACAGCTACTACGACGTAGACCCCTATTGGATGCCGGTCACTTAGAACCAACCAGCGCAAGACAAACACAGACGAGCACAGGTGGGGCATTCGCCTCGCCTTTTTCTTTTGTATAGGTTTGCGCTACACTCGATGCCGCAGAGTGAGAAAATAAAAATGGAGGCTCAACTTGGTGCAAACGCTCAACATCAACCTTGATGAAACCGTCGAATTTCTGGTCGGTCTGCTGAAGGCTCCCAGCCCAACGGGTTACCATACCGAAGCAATGGCCTACGTGCGTGAAGGCTTCGAGGCGCTGGACTTCCCCGGTCTGACGATTAGTGAAACACGCAAGGGTGCTTTATTGATCCACATCCCCGGTGAAAGTGACGACGCACCCGTCGCGCTGACCGCCCATACTGACACACTCGGCTTTATGGTCAAAGAGATCAAGTCGAACGGACGTTTACGCCTGTCCCGGTTGGGGGGCATTTTGTGGGGCGGCGTGGAATCCGAGGGGGTGACCATCCGCACCCATGACGACCGGCGCATCCGGGGCAGCATTGTGCTGGAAAACACCAGCGTTCACGTTAACCGGAAAGCCGCCACGCAGGAGCGCAATCAAGAATCGATGGAAGTACGCATCGACGAGGTGACCAGCAGCGAGCGCGAAACCCGCGATCTGGGCATCGAAGTCGGTGATTTCGTCTTTATTGATCCGCGAGTGGAGGTCAGTGATAGTGGCTTCATCCGGTCGCGCTTCCTCGATGACAAGGCCGGGGTCGCCTGCATCTACGGGGCGCTGCTGGCGATGAAAGATGCGGGCGTCGTTCCTGCACAGGCTGCCTATGTTTTGATCGCCAACTACGAAGAGGTCGGTCATGGCGGGGCGAACGGCCTGCCGGAAAACCTCGCCGAGCTGTTCACCGTCGATATGGGCGCAATCGGTAAGGGACAGGCCGGGGATGAGTTCTCGGTGAGCATCTGCGTCAAAGACGGTGGCGGCCCTTATCACTTCGAGATGAATAACAAGCTGCGCCGCCTCGCGGAAACGCACGACATTCCTTACAAAGTCGATATTTTCGTCTATTACGCTTCCGATGGTACGGTCTATTGGCGGTCAGGTGGTGAGGCACGGGTTGGGCTTGCCGGGCCGGGTGTGGATGGCTCACACGCCTATGAACGCACCCACAAAGACGCGATCCAGCATAGCACGCATCTACTGGCGCGTTACCTGCTAGACGGGGTATAAGCTGTGTTGCTCGCAGTAGACATCGGTAACACGAATATTCATCTCGGCCTGTGGCAGAACGGTCAGTGGGCGGTCAGTTGGCGGGCGCGGACGGTCGCCGACAAGATGCCGGATGAATACGCGGTGTTGGTGCGCAACTTCCTGAACAGCGCCGAGGTCGGCTTCCGTGCCATCTCCGGGGTGATCGTCAGCAGTGTCGTGCCCGCGCTCACGCTGACGTTTACCGAACTCATCGAGCGTTACACCAGCTTAACACCGCTGATCGTCACCTACGAGACCCTGACCGGTGTCAAGATCGCCATCGACCAGCCGGAACAGGCCGGCGCGGATCGCATCGTCAACTCGGCGGCGGTGGTGGGCATGTACGGCGCACCCGCGATTGTGATCGACTTCGGCACCGCGACCACTTTCGATGTGATCTCCGCGGATAATGCTTACATCGGCGGGGCAATCGCGCCCGGCATCGGGGTCGCGCACGATGCTTTGGTCAGCCGGGCGGCACGCCTGCACAAAATCGACTTTCAGCCGCCGCCCAGCGCCATCGGCTCGAACACCATCCATGCGATGCAAAGCGGCATCTTCCTCGGTTATGTCTCTTTGATCGAAGGCATGGTTCAACGGCTGAAAGCCGCGGCAGCGGCGGATGACATCCGCGTGATTGCGACCGGCGGCTTAGCCAGTCTATTCAACAAACACACCGATGTGATTGACGTGATCGCGCCGGATCTACTGCTGGACGGGTTGCGCGTCATCTATGAGTTGAACACGAAACAGCCTTCTACGTGACCAATCGTGCGAGCGCGACACACCGCGCCCGCACGAAAGCCCGTTACCGGCGTGTGTACCACACAGCCCCGCGTGGCTGGATTTTCACCGTAAGCTGACCGCCGTTGCCGTCCACATCGGGGTGCGTTTCGAGCATGTCGTACCAGGTGCCATCACCCGCGTCGATGCTGACCGTCTGCGCCTCATCACTGGCGTTGAAAAGCGCGTAGATCACTTCGTCGTCCTGTGTCCGGCTGAACCCGTAGACTTGCCGGATGTCGTCCGCAATCACCGGCTCCACTGAACCGGTACGCAGGGCTTGTGAGTGCTGGCGGTGGTGCATGAGCCGCTTGAAGTCGCTGTGCAGATCGTCGTCGGTTTGACCCCAGGGGAAGCAACGGCGTCCGTCCTCAGCGGAGTCACCCTCTAGGCCGACCTCGCTGCCATAGTAAACCGTCGGTGCGCCGGGGTAGGCGAACTGGAACGCGACCAACTGCCGCAAGCGGTCGCGGTCGCCGTCGCAGGCGGTCAGCGCACGCCCGGTGTCGTGGCTATCCAACAGATTCATCTGGCTGTGCAACGCCGGGGCGGGGGTGTCGCGCATAAAGACCTGCAAGCGGTCGTCCAACTCGCTCGGCTTCAGGTCGTCGGTGGCGAGGAAACCCCGCACCGCCCAGGTAAACCGGTAGTTCATGGTGCCGTTGAACGTATCCCCCAGCATGTAATGTGTCGAGTCGCGCCATTCTTCGGAGATAAACCACGCGCCCGGTTTCACCGCGTCGATGCGCTGGCGGTACCGCTGCCAGAATTGATAGGTGTTGTCGAAGGCGACATCCGCCCGCCAACCGTCGATGCCCTTCTTCAGCCAATAGGCCGCGACACCGTCTTCGCCGAGGAAGTAATCTTCCATCTCCGGGCATTCGACGAACTCCGGCATAAAGCCGAGGCCGATCCATCCGTCATACTGGTCGGGCCAGTGGTCGAACTTGAACCAGCGATAATAGGGCGATTGTTTCGACTGGCTGGCACCGGGGATGCCGGTCGCTTCGGTGTGTTTGCCGGTGATGTCAAAGTATACACTGTCTGACGAGCAATGATTGAACACCGCATCCAGCACGATGGTCATATCGCGGTCGTGGGCGGCGGCGATCAGTTGATCGAAGTCTGCTTCGTCGCCGAGCATCTGGTCGATCTTCATAAAGTCAATCGCTTCGTAGCGATGGTTAGATGCCGCCTCAAAAATCGGATTTAAGTACAGGCATTCGACGCCCAGGTCTTTAAGATAATCCAGTTTTTCGATGATGCCTTGCAGGTCGCCGCCGTAAAAGTCACGCCCAAGCGGCGGCGCTTCGGGGATTTCCCCCCACTGTTTGAAGATCGGTTCGTGCCCGTAGATGCCTTTCATCTTGCTGGCTGCGTCGTCGTCGCTCTGGGCTTTGGCGAAGCGGTCAGGGAAAATCTGATAGACGACCATGCCCTTCGTCCAGTCAGCCGGCATCTTATCAGGGTCGTACACGGCGATCTTAAACGGTAGGCTTTCCCACTCACCGTAGATGGGTGTGTTCTGGCCTTCGACCTGTCGCTGTTCGACGATCTTCTGCCCGGCGACCTCGAAATGATACTGCACGATGGTCGGTTCCATCGGCATCTGGGCTTCGGCGTGCCAGGTGTTCGCGGTGTTTTCATCGCGTTGCATGGCGATCTGCCAGGTGTAGGGCCGGTAGGTATCGGTCAGGACGATGGCGGGCGCGGTTTCGGTGCCTTCCAGGGTGAGCTTGACGGTCGAATTGAGCGGCTGTGCGGGTGGGGGAAGATGAAACGGTGTCTCTGGACGCAGGCGTCGTGCGATTGATTCACTCAGCGAGTTCGTCATATAGGTTTCTCCTCAATGTCGTGGCTAACGTCTAATTATAGCGCCAGGTGACGAGTCTTGTGTAGTCAGGGCTACGCTTGGGGTGTACGAACGACCTGTCAGTGAGTCGTGTATTTCAGGCAAATTTGCCTATGTTCGATAAAAACAATCAGGTAATCGCCTGTTTTCCCCTCACCCTCCCGTCCCTC
>DAOTTX010000079.1:0-4866 GCA_034437515.1 Anaerolineae bacterium | reverse complement strand
ACCCCTGAAGAACAAGCCATCCTGGCCAAATACACTGGCTGGGGCGGTCTCCCCCAGGCGTTCAAGCACTGGGATAGGGATTGGCAGAGCGAGATCGACGAACTCAAGGCGTTGCTGACCGACGAGGAATGGCAGAGCGCCAAGGCCAGCACCCCTAACGCGCATTATACCTCTCCTGAAGTGATCAATGCGATGTGGGAAGGGTTGGATCGGTTAGGTGTTGACGGCGGCAGGATATTGGAGCCGGCGGCCGGCGTGGGGCACTTTTTCGGCCTCAGCCCGGAGGAAATCACCCGGCACTCCACGCGCGTCGCGGTGGAGCTGGATGACATCTCGTCCCGCATTACGGCCAAGCTGTATCCCAACGCCACGGTACACGGGTGCGGCTTTGAGGAAGCGCCGCTGCCCGATGAGTTTTTCGACGTAGCCATATCCAACGTCCCCTTTGGAAACTATGGGGTACACGACCCAAGTTTCTCAAAGGGCAAGCAGTTTCTCACAGGGTCGATCCACAACTACTTTTTCGCCAAGGCGATGGACAAAGTTAAACCCGGTGGTGTGGTTGCCTTTGTGACCTCCCGGTACACAATGGACGGCAAGGACCCTAGAGTGCGGGAATATCTCGCCAGCCAGGCCGACCTGTTGGGCGCTGTGCGGCTGCCCAACACTGCGTTTCAGCAAATGGCCGGGACCGAGGTGACCACTGACATTATCTTCCTACGCAAGCGGGATGAGGGAGATCCGCTTGGCAACACAGACTGGGTACAGGCCGAACGGGTAGAACTAGAAGGCGGTAGTAGCGACCGCGATTACTATGGGAGGCCAACTGAAAATCGCGTCAATCAATACTACCTAGACCACCCCGATATGATGCTGGGTAAGATGGAGGCGTCGGGGACGATGTACAGAGGTGGCCAGGCCCAGCTTGTCCCCCACGAGGGGCAAGACCTGAAGGTCGCGTTGTCCGAGGCTATGACCAAGCTTCCAGAGGGAGCAGCAGCGCGGCGCAAACGGCAACGGTGCCAATACTGTGGCAGCTTTTTAGCCAAGAATGGCCAGTGTAATAACCCCAAATGCCCCGGCAAGCGGGCCTCTCAGGTTGCTCCAGGCACGCTCAAGGATGGCGCTTTCATCGTTCAGGAAGGCGAGGTGTACCGCAGAGCTGGCCAGATTTTGGAGGAAGTGGAAGCCAAAGGCGAGGATCAGGAACGCATAGCGGGAATGGTGGCCGTCAGAGAAGCGGCTCAGGATGTCCTGCGGCACAACGTCGAGGGCGCCGATGATGAGGAACTGGACGCGGCACGGGCCAGGCTCAACAAGGTCTATGATGATTTTGTGGACCGGTATGGGCCACTCACAGACAGAACCAATCAGAGATTGTTCCAGGATGACCCGGAAGCACCCTTTATGTTGGCCCTGGAAAGAGATTATGACCCCGAAACGGGAACAGCGGAAAAGGCAGACATCTTTTCACGCCGGACCATCAAACGACAGTTGAGGCCAGAGAAAGCGGATACGGCCAAGGACGCCTTGTTTATCTCTCTCAATGAGACGGGAGGCGTTGACATAGAGCGGATGCAGGAACTCACCGGTCTCACAGAGACGCAGCTACAGAAAGAACTGGCGGGGCAGATTTTCAGGAACCCCGAAGGTGGAGATTGGGAAACCGCCGACGCATATCTGTCAGGCGATGTGAAATCCAAGCTGGCGGCAGCCGAGGCGGCTGCCATGATCAACCCCGCCTACCAGGTCAATGCGGACGCATTGCGCGAGGTGCAGCCGGAAGACCTTTTACCGTCTGACATCCACGCAGGCCTGGGAAGCGGCTGGATTCCAGAGGACACGGTCGGTGCCTTTACCGGTCATTTGTTTGGGCGGGGACTGACTGCCAGCTACTCGCCTATCCTGGCCGAATGGACGCTCAAACCTGGCGGGTATTATTTCAACAAGTACGATACCAGGATCACTAGCACGTGGGGGACGCCACGCAAAGACGGCATTGAGCTGTTGACGGACACCTTGAACGGCAAGATCGTGACCGTTTATGACTATGAACAAGTGGACGGCAAGAAGCGTCGGGTGGTCAACCAGGCCGAGACCCTGGCAGCCCGCGAGATGCAGGAAAAGATAAAGGCAGAGTTCCAGGGATGGATATGGCAAGATCAGGATCGGGCCGAGCGGCTGGCCGGTATCTACAATGATCGCTTTAACCGCACCGTGCCGCGCAAATACGACGGGTCACACTTGACCCTACCTGGCAGTGCGGCGGGCATTGAGCTGCGCAAGCACCAGAAGGATGCTATCCATCGGGTGGTCCAGTCCAACGGCATGGCAGGGATGTTCCACGTTGTAGGAGCCGGCAAGACGTTTTCTATGATCGGCTCTGGAATGGAACTGCGTCGGCTGGGCCTGCGCAACAAAGTGATGCACGTCATCCCCAACCACATGTTAGAGCAGTACGGGAATGACGTGACCGCGCTCTACCCCAACGCAAGAGTCCTGTTGATTAACGCCAAGGACTTGGGGCGAGCCGACAAGCGACAACAGACGATGAGCCGCGTCGCTACGGAGGATTGGGACGCCGTGGTAGTCACGCATGGCGCCTTTGAGAAGCTGCCGGTCAGCAAGCAAACTCAGTCTTCTTTCATTCAGCAAGAGATCGCCCAAATTGATGCCGAGCTGGAAGCTATGGAACAGGCAAGCAGGGCAGACAAGTCTGGTGCCCACCGCCGCCAGTCCAGTGCGCAGAAGCGCACGGTCAAGCAGCTTGAGAAGAAGAAAAAGCGCCTCAAGGCTAAATTGCAACGGATGGCGTCGGGAAAGAAGGACGAAGCGATTACTTTCGAGCAGTTGGGGGTAGACCAGGTGTTTGTGGACGAGGCCCACGCGTTCAAGAACCTCGCAACATATTCCCGTAAAGATCGCGTATCTGGTATCCCTTCAGGGTCGGGGTCAAAGCGCGCCTTCGATATGTACATGAAGACGCAGTACCTACAGCGCCGGTGCGCACGTTGTGGACGCTTTGTGCCGCAGAGTGGCGTCTGCCTGAAATGCGGAGGTAAAACAGAGATTGCCGAGGGTGGTGTGACATTTGCCACCGGGACGCCCATCGCCAACTCGGTCGCTGAGATGTATACCATGATGCGCTATCTACAAGGAGATCGTCTGCGTGAGCTGGGCCTAGAGCACTTTGACGCTTGGGCCAATCAGTTTGGCGACATCGTGACATCGTTGGAAATGAAGCCGTCCGGGGACGGCTACCGAGAAAAGGCCCGGTTTGCTCAGTTCAACAATGTGCCGGAACTGTTACGTCTATGGGGCGAGACGTCAGATGTCTTGCCTGATCCCAAAGCGTTAGGGTTGCCAATCCCAAAGGTGGCGGGTGATGAGCCGGTTCGGGTTAGTGCCCCGCCGTCCGACTGGCTCAAGAAGTTTGTGCAAGAGTGTTCCGAGCGAGCGGAGCGGTTGCCTTCGACGGACCCCAAGGATGATAATATGCTCAAGATCATCGGCGACGCCAACAGGGCAGCATTGGACCGGCGCCTGATCGACCCCAGCTTGCCGGATGACCCAAATAGCAAGGTCAATCTTGCCGTCGATAACATCGAGCAAATCTATCGAGATACCACAGGGGTGAAAGTGGAGGGAATGGAAGAGCCACAGAACATGGCTCAGGTGATATTCCTGGACACCTCTACACCCAAATCCGGTTTCAACGTGTACGATGACATCAAGGGCAAACTCGTTGCCAGAGGTGTACCGGAAGACGAGATCGCGTTCATCCACGACGCCGGGAACGACGCGGAAAAGCAGGCATTGTTCGACAAGATCAACGCTGGCGAGGTGCGCGTCATTCTAGGCTCCACGGAAAAGATGGGGTCCGGGACCAACATCCAGCAACGCCTGGCGGCCCTGCACCATCTGGATGCCCCGTGGCGGCCGGCAGACATAGAGCAGCGCGAGGGGCGTATCTTGCGTCCAGGCAACATGAACGCTGAGGTCGGGATTTATCGCTACGCCACCGAGGAATCCTTCGATGTCTACCGGTGGCAGACGCTAGAAACCAAAGCCAGGTTCATCGCTCAGGTGATGACCGGCGACATGCAGGGCCGGAGCATGGAGGACATTGACGAGGTGACGATGGGCTACGCTCAAATGAAGGCGTTAGCCACAGGCAACCCTGTCTTTATCGAAAAAGCTCAGGTAGAAAGCGATCTGATCAAGCTGGCCGGGTTGCAGCGGTCCTATCGGGACAAAAATTTCCAAATGCGCAGCCGTACGAGCAGAGCCGAGGCTGTCATCAAGGGGTCGCGGCAGGCAATCGAGGATATGCTCGAAGCTGAAACAAAGGTGGCCACGGCGCCCAAGCGTTTCCAGGCTACGTTTGGAGAGGGGCAGCAGACTTTTGAGAAAAAGTCCGAGGCCGGTGAAGCTTTTATGAAAGAGTTGCGGCGCGTTGGCACCACCCTGACGAAAAACAGATCGACCCGTGAGGAAATGGTAGGTCGGATTAGAGGCTTCCCGGTCATCGTCAAGGGGAGGGGAACACAACTACCAAAGGTAGTTGTGCGGTTGTCCAAAGACGTGGAGGTTGAGGTTGCACCAAGCAAGTCTCCGACAGGCAACATGACCAAGCTGATGAACGCTGTCGATTCTCTGCCCGCTCACATCGAGGAAGCCAGGGCAGACATCGCAGAGAGCCAGCAGAGGATTGTCGGGCTAAACACAGAGCTAGCCAAACCGTTTGAGCACCAGGCGGACCTGGACCAATTGCAGCAACGGCTGAGTGCGTTGAACGCGGAGATCAACTCGCTGGAAAAAGAGGGCCGAGAAAAGGTAGCGAACAACATTGATGAGGATTAGGAG
>DAOTTX010000078.1:0-6263 GCA_034437515.1 Anaerolineae bacterium | reverse complement strand
TTAGCGCATTCTGAGCCGCAAAAATGCGAATCTATAAGTTCATTTCAGCTCTCTATGGCTCAAGTTTTGATTTTGTCGTAACAAAAATCGCAACCACGATATCTTGTGGCTATACCCATTTCCCTCCATTGTAGCAGAAAAGTGATAAATCGGCTTGGATGAGGTTTAACAGGCGGCGATGTGTGCGACCTCCAACCGGAACGGCCCCGCTTGCTTGCGTGAGATGATGAAGCCCACCATACGCACGGTCGCGGTATCAATCGGCTTAGCATCTTCGACCAGCTTGCCCTTGCGCAGCGGTTGTAGGTCATCGAAGGCAAAGCGTAATGTTTGCCATTCGTCGGCGACCGTCTCAAAGCTGGCGCGGTAGCTGATTTTGCTGTGGACATCACGCACGTTGACGCCGTAGACCTGTCCATCGCCGCGAACGGTGATTTCTATGCTTTGATGGGCGCTCAAATCCAGCGGCGCGAAGGTCGTGCGTACTGAGGAAAAGCCGCCGTTGTTCTCCAGGCTGACCTCGCCGAAGAAAACACCATGTCCGGCCTCGTTGACCGTCCATTCGCCGTCAGAAACGCCGCCCATCACGGTGTCATCGATGGTCGTCCAGCCCTGAAAATCGTCTCTAAAAAGGATCATTTTAGCAGCACCATATTATTTCGATGAATCACGTAATCACCATAACTATAACCGAGCACTTGATTGATCTGCGAACCGCGCACACCACACAGTTGATCGAGTTCAGTACTGTTGTAATTACTCAGTCCGTGTGCGATCTCGACACCGGCAGGATCAAGTACGGTGAGGGTCGCGCCACGCTCAAAGTCGCCTTCCGTCGCGGTGATGCCGACCGGTAGCAGACTCGCGCCGCCTTCACGCAGCACCCGCGCCGCGCCTGCATCCACGCGGATGACACCCTGTACGCGGTCGGTGAGCAACCAGCGTTTGCGGCTTTCCAATTGGGTAGCGGTCGGCTCAAAACGGGTGCCGACCGGCTCCCCGGCGACGACCCGCGTGATCACGTCCGGCTCGGAACCGCTGGCGACCACCGTCACCACACCGCTACGGGTGGCGGTCTGCGCGGCTTCGATCTTGGTCACCATGCCGCCGGTGCCAAGTTTGCTACCGACCCCACCCGCGAGGGCATAAGTCGAATGATCGATGCGTTCAATCTGCCGGATGAGCCGGGCGTTTTCATCATGGCGCGGGTCAGCGGTGAACAGGCCGGGCTGGTCGGTGAGGATGACCAGCAGATTGGCTTCTAGCACACTGGCGACCAACGCCGAGAGGTTGTCGTTATCCCCCACACGGATCTCGTTGGTGGCAACGGTGTCGTTCTCGTTAATCACCGGTACGATGCGATGTTCGATGAGCGTTTGCAGCGTATCACGGGCGTTGAGGTAACGGCCCCGGTCGCTGAGGTCGTCACGGGTGAGCAAGACCTGCCCCACGCCGATGTTGAAAATATCGAAGAACTCACCGTAGATGTGCATCAGCCGTCCCTGCCCGACCGCGCTGAGCATCTGCTTGGCGGGGACGGATCGCCCAAAATCAGGGAAGCCAAGCCGTTCACGTCCGGCGGCCTGTGCCCCGGATGAGACCAGGACGACCTCTGTGCCGCTCTGGTGCAACTTGGCGATCTGCTGTACGACCTCCAACATGCGCTGCCGGTCGAGATGGGTGGTGCCGTTGGTCAAGGTGCTGGTGCCGAGTTTGACGACGATTCGCTGCATAGAGATTTCTTGTACAATCACCGGACGATTCTGCTAAGATTATACAACCAGACCGTTAGAAGATGGGACAGGCAATGCTTGAATCAGACCACGAGGCACGCCTCAAACGGGCGCGGCTGTCACTCGAAGGACTTTCCGTCGGGGATGCGCTGGGTGGCTTCTTCGAGTTTAATCATCGTATGCTGGCGTCCTACGTCGCGGAACGCCGTTTGATGTCCGCGCCCTGGCGCTACACCGACGATACCAACATGGCGCTCTCGATCTACGAGTGCCTGCGCTTGCATGAGCGCATCGACCAGGATGTGCTGGCGCGGAGCTTTGCCGACCACTTCCAGGCCACACGCGGTTACGGAGCCGGGGCGCGGCGGTTGGTGAACCAGCTACGCGAGGGTGCGGACTGGCGTGAGGTCGCGCCGAATATGTTTGCCGGGAGCGGTTCGTATGGTAACGGCGGCGCGATGCGCGTCACACCGTTGGGCGCATACTTCGCTGACGATCTGGCACAGGTGGCGGCACAGGCCGCGCTCTCCGCAGAGATTACCCATGCACATACCGAGGGCATCGCCGGGACAATCGCGGCGGCGGTGGCGGCGGCTGTCGTCTGCCGACATGAGACGCTGACTATCGCCGACCTCATCGAGGCGGTGTTGCCGCATGTTCCCGATAGCGAGGTCAAGAACAAGTTGCGCCGTGCGCAATCTATCCAGCCGACGACGGACATTCAACACGTCGCCGCTATGCTCGGCAACGGATCGGGCGTTTCCGCTCAGGACACGGTGCCGTTCTGTGTGTGGTCGGCAGGGCGGCACCAGGACGATTTCGAGAATGCGTTCTGGCAGACCGCCAGCGTCGGCGGGGATGTGGATACGACCTGTGCGATTGTGTGCGGTATCGTCGCTTGCCGGGTGGGGTGGTCGGGCATCCCGGCGGAATGGGTCAAGCGGCGTGAACCGCTGCCGACATGGGCGCTCGGTGAGGACGATACCGCGCTTACGCAAAACTTATGATGATTGCGTAAAATATAACGATAAAAGCAAGTACTCAAAAGGAAATCAACAACAGATGTTATGTCCCGTATGCGCGGTGGATCTGGTTATCACCGACCGGCAGGGTGTTGAGATCGACTTTTGCCCGTCGTGTCGAGGGGTGTGGTTGGATCGTGGTGAACTCGATAAGATCATCGAGCGCGCCTCACACTATACCGAATCCCGTGACCATCACTACAAGGGTAGCAAGAAGAAAAGCAAGTATCGTCTTGATGAACCCCACTACGAGGATAGCGACCGGAGCCGCTACTATAATCGTAAAAAGAGCAAGAAGCACAAAGCGAAGGACTTCCTCGAAGAGATCTTCGATATTTTTTAGCAACAACGGGGCGCGGCGGCGTCCCATGATTTTCCCCTCGCAACCATGCGTCAATCACAGTAAAATTTAGAACAAATATCCGGTTGCTATTTGAACGAAAATATGGCCTTTCAGACTCCCGATCATATCGAGACCATTCTAAAAAATCTGCCGCTGAAATCGGGTTGCTACCTGATGAAGGACGGGCAGGGACGCATCATCTACATCGGCAAGGCGAAGCGACTGCGGCAGCGCGTGCGTAGCTACTTCACCGACTCTGGGCCGCAGGACGCCAAGACCCTACGCATGCGCTCACTCGTCGATGACATCGACTTCATCGTCGCGGAAAGCGAGGTGCAGGCGCTCATCCTCGAAGAGACGTTGATTAAGAAGCACAAGCCGCGCTTCAACGTGATGCTCAAGGACGATAAACGCTATCCGTATATCCGCATCACCTGGCAGGATCCGTTCCCCAAAGTGGAAACCACCCGCCGACTGAAGAAAGACGGTAGCAAGTACTTCGGCCCCTATGCGGCGATGTGGGCGGTACAGAACACACTGCGTGTATTGCGTAAGGCTTTCCCCTACCTGACCTGTGATCGCATCATCGACGGCAACGACGAACGCGCCTGCCTATTCTATGACATTGGCCTGTGTAATGCGCCCTGCATCGGCAAGGTGAATCAGGAAGAATACCGGGCGATGATCGCCGAACTTATGGACGTACTCAGCGGTAAAGCCGAGCCGGTGGTCGAACGGCTCAACATGGCGATGATAGCGGCCTCCGAAGCGTTGGATTTCGAGCAGGCGGCGGTCATCCGTGACCAGTTGCAGGCCATCGACTACATCACGCAGCGGCATAAGGCCGTCAGCCCCAAGATGAGCGACCATGACGTAATCGCGCTTTCCCGCGAGAACCACGACGCGGTGGTGCAGATCATGTTCATCCGCAACGGTAAGCTGATCGGCAGTGATAGCAAAGTGCTCGATAACGCCGAGGACGAGAGCGACGACGAACTCATCAGCCAGTTCATCACGCAGTTCTACAGCGAAACCGAGGAAGTCCCGCGTGAGTTGATCCTCCCTAGCGAGATCGAGGAAGCCCGCATCATCCAGCGATGGCTCAGTGATAAGCGCAGCAGCAGCAAAGTCAGCATCACCGTGCCGCAGCGGGGCAACAAGAAAAATCTGGTCAAGATGGCGCAGGAGAACGCCAACGAAGCCATGAAGATGATGAAAGCACAGTGGGCGGCGGATACGACCAAGCAGGAGGACGCGCTCGCCGAACTGCAAACCGCCCTGGACTTACCGACGATCCCCAACCGCATCGAGTGCTACGACATCAGCACCACGCAGGGCACCGCCATCGTCGCCAGTCGTGTGATGTTCGTGCAGGGGGTGCCGCGCAAAAGCGAGTACCGCCGCTTTAACATCCGCAGTGTGCAGCACAAGGGCAGCGATGACTACCAATCCATGCGCGAGGCGCTGACGCGGCGCTTCAACCGCTGGGTGACCACCAATGAGAACCCCATGCCCTCCACACCCGGTAAACCCGACCGTGACGAGACGTGGCGTCTGCTGCCCGATCTGCTGCTGGTCGATGGCGGTAAGGGACAGTTGAACGTCGCGATTGAGGTACTGGCGGAGTTCGGCCTGACGGCGCGTGTGCCGGTGGCTTCGCTCGCCAAGCAATTTGAGGAAATCTTCTTGCCCGGTCGCAAACAGTCAATCATCCTGCCGCGCCAGAGCCAGGGGTTGTATCTGGTGCAGCGCATCCGGGATGAGGCGCACCGCTTCGCTATCACCAGTCACCGCAACCGCCGCCGCAAGCTGGGCATGGCGAGCAAGCTGGAAACCATCCCCGGCATCGGGCCGACCAAACGTAAGCGCCTGCTCAAGGCGTTCGAGAACTCCATCGACGCCATCCGGCAGGCCAGCATCGAGGAACTGACCGCCGTGCAGGGCATCAACGACGACCTCGCCCACACCATCAAGTCGCTGCTGTAGTGCGAAATTGGTCAGCGGTGGTGCTATTGGCGGCGGCGAGAATGCCGCAGAATGACGGTAGACAAGAGAAACAAGGGAGGAACCTATGCCGAAAGATTACGTCAACCAGCCGCCTAACACCGTCCGCCGTAACGACCGCGCCGTCACTGACGAGGCGTGGATCAAAACGTTCTTGCAGCACGCCGCCGTCGGCACACTGGCGACCGTCCACACGGGGCAGCCATACATCAATACTAATTTGTTCGTCTATGATGAGGCCACACACTGTATTTACACGCACACGGCGCGGGTCGGGCGCACACAGGCCAACGTTGATCTGGATCAGCGGGTGTGTTTCAGCGTTATGGAAATGGGACGCCTGCTCCCCGCCGAGGAAGCGTTAGAGTTCAGCGTGGAATACGCCGGGGTGACGGTGTTTGGTGCGGCGCATCGGGTCGAAGATGAGGCCGAGGCGACCCAGGCGCTGCAAGTTCTGTTGGATAAATACGCACCGCATCTGCAAGCCGGCACGGATTACCGTCCACCCGTACCCGACGAGGTCAAACGTACCGCCGTCTTTCGCATCGCCATCGACTCGTGGAGTGCGAAGAAGAAAGAGGTCGCTGATGACTTCCCCGGCGCGTTCTGGTACGAGGAAACATCGGTGTTGGAGTCGGTGCGGAAGCGATAACCGTGTGATGTGGTGGTTTGATAATTTTCTGATGTCCTCACCCCTACTCGTTGCGCTCGGATAAGTTTGGAAGGGGTGAGGATAGGATGCCCGTCCATGCGGGCTAGGGCATAGTTGTCAAATACTTGAGGATTTCAACGACCTGGGCGGCGTCCTCGGCGGTGGCGATGGCGGACGCATCGACCTCTTTCAGCGCGTGGGTGAATTCCGGCGGGTGGATGGTGATGAGGTGCTTGCCTTTGGCGCTGGCGTAACCGGCTTCAAAGGCCGCGTTCCACTGGCGATATTGCTCGCCAAATTTGACGACGACCACATCGGCTTTTTCAATGCCGTTTTTGATGCGCACGCTGTTGATTTTGGCGGCTTTGTGGTCTTTCCAGAATTTCTGGTCTTCCGCGCCGAGGACGTCCACGCCGACGTTGTCGCTGGCGTCGTGCGTGGTCACCGGGTTGAGTACGGTCACCGGCAGGTTATGTTCTGCGATGCCGTCCGTGATCTGCTCGCGCCAA
>DAOTTX010000077.1:0-1932 GCA_034437515.1 Anaerolineae bacterium | reverse complement strand
CTGACGGTCAACGGCTCGGCGGACATGGGTGACCTGCTGGCGGCTGTACAGGTGCTGATCGGTGCCGACGCGGCTGCGGCGGTTTCGACCGTGGACACGGGCGCCCTGGAGATCGCCGGGAACGGCATGCTGGAGCTGAAGGCCCAGAACGGCCAAAGCGTTGTTGAGTCTCTGCTTCTGGCGGCCGGCGGACAGGTGAAGTTCACCGGCAGCGGTGCTGAACTGCTGATTCAGGATGACAGCTACAGCGAGCAGGACATTCTGGACCTGGTCGGCACGAACCTGGTTGAGGAAAATGCGGAGCTGGTCATCGGCGTCAAGGACGTGGTGCAGGATGCCGAGTACCTCGCCAAGCTGACGTACCAGGGGGATGCCAACCTTGATGGCGAGGTTGAACTGTTGGACCTGACGGCACTGGCCCTGAACTGGGATACGACTGAGGACGCAACTTGGGACATGGGCGATTTCAATGGCGACGGGCAGGTTGAACTGCTGGATCTGACCGCGTTGGCCCTGAACTGGGGCAGCGAGCTGCCCACCGGCAGCATTCAGCCGATTCCCGAGCCGGCGACGATGAGCCTGCTGGCGCTGGGCGGCCTGGCGATGCTGCGGCGTCGACGCCGGAAGTAATCAATAAACAAGAGACTTGGCAGGGCGAGGTGGTCGGGGCCATGCCAACGGCAATCCCTGGATTTTTTCGGGTGATCCAGTCAAAATTAAGTAGACAGGAGCCAGATCGGCTGTATAATGAATGAGCAAATCGAGGCATAAAGCCTATTGCTCACACATCCGGCTCAATCAGAATTCAGAGAGAAAGGTGAGGAGAAGTCAAATGAGAAAGGTACTTACACTGCTGGCCGTTGTTGCTGTTTCGTCGTCTGTTGCCTCCGCTGAAATTATGCTCCATAAGGATGTAACTGTTATTGAGGGAGGTGCTTATACCGTCCTCACCCTTACTGCTGTTGAAGAAGGGGGGCTTAATGTTGCCAGTTTTGACGGCTCCTTCACAGAAGGTACAGAGGTGATGAGTCAAGTCAAGTATCTCGACGTGTTGGACACCCCCACATTGAAGTACGGTGGTGAGCTTGCCAACCCGCAACTGGACACCCACTTCCTCTTCCATGTTGATGACGATCTGTTGAGTGAGACGGTGCCCAACGAGCAAGATGACGGGACGTTCATTGGTGGAAGTTTCGGTATTAAACCCGGGGCGCAGGCCACTTCTCTTCCCTTCATTCAGTTGGTGATACCGGGCAACTACCCAAACCTTAAGATGGAGAAGGACGCAACCGAAGGTCTGCTGTTGTACGATTTCGGTATTGGATATGGCGAAGCCGGGGGTGTTGTAATGAAAAGTCTGTTCAGCGGAGCGATCGTCCCCGAGCCGGCGACGATGACGCTGCTGGCGATCGGTGGCCTGGGTGCCCTGATCCGCCGCAAGCGTCGCTAAGCGACGAAGCAGAAGGCTGTAACGAAGAATTCAAGAGAGGCCGGCGGCGAGAAAACCGCGGGCCTCTCTTTCTGCGCGCTGAGCGGGCGCCTGCAGTGGCGGCCGGTTTCACTTGGCTGGCATGTAGCAGGGGACGCGGGGGGTTCTTTCGGGGGCTGGGCCGCGGCAGGAATCCTCCAGGCCGTGCTTCATCGACCCCTTCAATGATCCGATGTAATCAGGAGCAGTCACAGGCCGTTGGCGCCCGGATTGGCGTTGTATGCAGGCCAAGGGCGAATGAAGCGTCTGTGAGAGTATCCCGGATCAGCCGTTCCATATCGAGGAACGCGCGGAGGTAAAGCATGATGAAGCGTACGGTTATTGCATTGGGATGGATCGTGCTGGCAACGTCGGTAGCCAGTGGAGACTGGATTCCCGCGAGTCTGTCTGGCGGCGTATTTGAGGGCTTTGACGGGGCGATGGCAGAGGATGATACGACGGTT
>DAOTTX010000076.1:0-7704 GCA_034437515.1 Anaerolineae bacterium | reverse complement strand
TGGTTTGCCGGGTACAGGCACTCCGATTTACGACTTCCGCAATCGGTTCACAGCTTCGCGAGGACGGCTTCCTCCTGACATATCCGGGCAGTCGTCATCTCACGATGAAGGTGAGCATTCGCGGTACCTACGTTCGATTGTGGCGGTTGCGACGTGATATATTCAATCGGGATGATTAGACAGATGAGGCGGGCTGAGCGGCCCGTCTTTTTTGTTATTCCCACTGTTCCCACATTCCCACATCGACAATGTCATCTTCTGCCAGAATTTACATTGTGATGGGGGTATCAAAAAGTTGCACCAAAATGAGTCAGAGTGCGGTGGGAACAGTGGGAATTGTGGGAACCTGATTACAGACAAAGTGTAATCAGCGCAAAAAGCATGCAGAGAGACAGATGTGTTGTGGGAATAGTGGGAATTGTGGGAACCTACTAGATATAGAGGCACTTAAACATCATACTTTTGATCATTCTGTTGGTCTGAATTGTCTCACGGAGTTTGTCATCCCATCTCTGGCTGCTGACTTTGCGATCTTAAGGCGTAGAGCAACTATCTATGCTAGAATTATTTTTTGAAACCTAATTACAAACATAGACTCTCATGACCTCACCTTTGCCTGACGACTTCATGCCACGTACACGGCGCATCTTACTGCCGCTGGTTGAAACGGAAGATGACCGTGAAGCCTTGCTAACTGATGCGTTTTATCTATTGCCCGATTCGCGCTTATATCACCTCATCAAGCGGGAGGGTAGCCCGATGAGCTTCACGACGCTGTGCATCAGGCGACTGCTTGATTACGGTTGCGTTACGGATGACAATCATGCTTTAGGGCAGTTGCTCAAGACGGCCAAGCTCTATTCCGGCAAAGACAAACATGCCGAAATTGAGACTCTAGTGAGCAGTGCCAACATCATCTGTGATGACGCACAATCGCCATTAACAGCGGAACCGGAGCCACCGTCGTCCTCGAATACCGTATCCTCTGGCGTACAGACAACCGCTACACCCCGCGAAGAACGTAACCCCACCGTGTTCATCAGCTACAGCCATGCGGACGATGCCTTCGCGCAGAAGCTCATGGGAGACTTGAACGCTGCCGGGCACACTTGTTGGATTGATACCAGTGCCATCAAGGGCGGGGCTGACTGGCAACGGGCCATTTGTGATGGCATTAACCTGTCCTATGCGCTGGTCGTCGTCTGTACTCACAAGGCGCTGCGCAGCGAATATGTGTGGGATGAAATCCAGTGGGCACGCACACGCGGCAAGCTGATCGTCCCGGTGTTGCTGGAAGATGTGACAAACGATGACCGTTTCTTCGGCTTGCACCGCTTTCAGGGCATACGCTTTGATACCTTACCCTATACGGAGGCTTTAGCGGGATTGCTGGAGGCTCTGCCCACAGCACCAACCACTGAGGACGCACCAACGACTCCGCGCCCGATTTCACGCCGCCAGCTTGAACTGGCTTATCTTGACCGCTTGCGCTTTGATGACTTCCGGTTGGAGAAATTTGAACTGGCAGAATATGCCGCGCTGGGTGGTGTGGCCCAGACTCACCGCGAGCAACCGGATGCCTGGGAAGCTCTGGCGATGAAGCAGGAATTTGCGGTCATCCGTGATGCGCGACCCGGCAGCGAAGAAGCCGATGCACCCCCGGAAGCATTCACGGATGCGGTGAGCAAGATCAGCGAACTTGAACGGGTGGTGGTGCTGGGCGATCCCGGCGCGGGCAAGACCCATACGCTGCGGGCAATTGCCAAGCCGCTCTACAACGCTGCGCTGAACGATCCCAAAGCGCCGTTGCCGCTGCTGGTCAAGCTAGGCAACTGGGATGACCCGAACCAGTCCTTCGAGGACTTTTTACGCGAAGAACTGGGTGAGTTGGGCGATCATCTGGACGATTTACTACAAGCCGGACGTGCTGTACTGCTGCTCGACGGCTTAAATGAGTTCCCGGCCAACCAGCGCACGAAGAAATACCCGCTGGTGGAGAAGTTCATCAAGATTTATCCGGACGTGATGGCCGTCGTGACCTGCCGCGAGGCCGATTACCCGGTGAGCCTGCACCTCAACAAAGTGCTGATTCGCCCGCTAGACCCGCTGCGTATCCGTGATTTCGCCCGGCGTGCCTTGCACGACGACGAGCGCGGTGATGGCTTCTTCTGGAAGTTGGTAGGGGAAGATGCACGCCGCTTTGAAGCGCGTTTCCAGGCGCGTTTTGCGGACCAACTCCCCGATTGGGAAACAACCTTCTGGCTGTCATCGACTTTACCGGGCGACCTGGACTGGGACTGGGATTTTGTCAATGGCGTTCACTATGGTTGGGAACGCTGGCTTGCGGTACGAGATGATCCGGGGAGCATCCTTACATTGGCCCGCAATCCCTACATGCTGCGGATGCTGCTGGATGTCTATATTCAGTTCAAGGGCGTGCTGCCGACCAATCGCGGGCAGTTGTTCGCGCAGTTTGTCGATGTGCTGCTGGAACGCGAAAAACTGGCGGAGATCGACACAGAAACCAACGCTGTCATGCTGACAGACGAAGGCCGCACCCTGCTGGATGGCTTGCAGCAGGTGGCGTTCGAGATGCAGATGCAGCGGGCGAATCTCCCCTCGCCCTCTGGGAGAGGGGTCGGGGGTGAGGGCAGTGAAAGCAGCGCTGGAACCTCGCTGCCGCTGGCGCGGGTGCGCGAAATTCTCAATGACCGCCTGCTGTATCTGGCTGTCAGCACCAGCATTCTGAACAGCGGTGATGATGTGCGCTTCACGCATCAACTGCTGCAAGAATATTTTGCGGCGCAGTACATCGACCGCGAGATTCAAGCCGGGCAGTTACAAGCCAGCGACATCTGGCAGCCGGAAAGCTGGTGGGAGCGCACCAACTGGGAAGAAGCGGTCATCCTGCTGGCAGGGCTGTACAGCGATGACTGCACGCAGATTGTTGAGTGGGTGAATGCGGCGAACCCCGAAGTCGCGGCCTTGTGCGTGACGCGCAGCGGCGCAAAACTACCGGACGCCACCCGCGAACGCTTGCGCAGCGAGTGGATATCGCGCCTGACCGATGTTCGACGCGAACCGAACCCGAAAGCACATGCTGCTATTGGCCGAGCGCTCGGACTGACGAACTGGGACAACCGCAAAGGTGTCAACGTTATCATCCGTGATGACCTGAAGCTGCCTGATATTGACTGGGTGATGATTCCCGCCGGTGAGTTTATCTATCAGGATGACAAGCTGACACTGCCTGCCTTTGAAATCAGCCGCTACCCGGTGACGTATGCCCAATTCCAGGCATTCATCGACGACAGCGAAGGCTTTTATGACCCGCGTTGGTGGGACGGGCTGGCAATCCCGGACGGCCATAACAACACGCCGGGCGATCAGGCATTCAAATACTGGAACCATCCCCGTGAGCGGGTGAGCTGGTATGACGCGATGGCTCTCTGCCGCTGGTTCTCATGGCGCTCAGGCGTTGGTTATGAGCTGGACGCGATTGAAAAGTGGGCGGTGCGCCTGCCCACGGAATTTGAGTGGGAACGCGCCGCACGCGGCACCGATGGGCGTGTATATCCGTATGGCAATAAATTTGACGCGGCGAAGGGCAACACACGCGAAACCGGTATCGGCCAGACGAGCGCCGTCGGTACTTTCCCGAACGGCGCAGCGCCGGAAGGTGTACTGGACATGAGTGGTAACGTGTGGGAGTGGTGTTTGAGCGATTACAAAAATCCCGCGCAGATGGCGGCAGAAGAGAACTTGCGTTCTAGTACCCGGCGGGTGTTGCGCGGCGGGTCGTGGGGCAGCCTTCATCACGGTGCGCGCGCCGCGTACCGCAACAGCTCCGATCCGAACTACCGTAGCAGCGGCCTCGGTTTTGTTTTGGTGCGTGCCCCTTCTCTAAAGCAACCGTAGGTTGCGCCTGATCGCTGTTGGGGCGGTGGGCCGCAGGCCCAGATGCGTAGCATCAGCCCCTTGCTTTTGCTCGCGCAGCGAGTCAATTTTGGCGGTTTTGGGGCCAACACCGGTAGCGCACGTGCGCAGTGAAAGCGATTGCTTCATTCACACAGTGCGGATATAGTTAGATGAGACCGACCGATCACTTCACAGGGAAACGCAATGTCCACTCACAAACGCCGCATCGACGTTATGGTCAGCAGCACAACAAACGACCTCGGCGAGCACCGCCGCCGGGTTGCGAATGTAATCACGAAGCTGCTCTACACGCCCCGCATTATGGATCTGGACTCGACGACGGGTAAAGATGGCCTGTCCTACTCGTTTGAACTTGTAGACGAAGCCGAAATCTACATCCTGCTGCTGGGCTTTCGCTACGGGTATATCCCCGATGACCCGCGCAACCCCGATCAACGCTCGATGACACACCTGGAATATCGCCGTGCGAAGGCGCGTGCCGAACGCGGGGAACTCTACGTGCTGCCCTTCCTGCTCGCGGAGGCGCGACGACCGGAAAGCGTGCTTCCGGGTCTGGACGCTTTCCGCGCCGAGGTGTTGAACGACCAGATCCGGTTCTTCGAGAACATAGAAGATCTTGAACTCAGTGTGCTTCAGGCACTCAAATCCGAGCCGGTTGAGACGTTTCTGAACGAGTTGGTTGAGACGCCGGACAAGTCATTTCACCCCAAAGAAGGTGAGATCCTCGACCAACGCTACACGTTCGTCACCCGATTGGGCGCGGGCGGTAACGGCGAGGTGTGGCAGGTGAAGGAACGGCTGCCGGACGACCATAGCACCCGCGCCGCCGCGATCAAGTTGCTGAAGCGCGAAATCAGCGAGGACGAACAGCGCGTGCAGCGGTTCAAGAACGAGATCAGCATCGCCTACCGCTTGATGCACCCCCATGTGATCCGCACCACGCATTGGGGCGAGATCGGCGGGCAATTCTACGCGGTGATGGATTACATCGACGGCGAGACGCTGCGTGAGTTCATCGCCGGACGCCACTTCACGGACGAAGCGACGGCGCGGTATCTCGGTCAGGTAGCGGAGGCACTGTACGCGGCTCATAAACAGGGCATCATCCACCGTGATGTGAAGCCGGAGAACATTCTGGTCAAAGACGACCGGCTGTATCTAGGTGATTTCGGGCTGGCGGTCAGCCCGGATGAGAATGAGAGCCTGACGGAGACGGGTGAGCTGGTCGGCACCAAGAAATACATGGCCCCGGAGCAGTGGACTAACCAGCCGACCACCCCGGCGACGGATCTCTACGCGCTCGGCATCATCGCCTATGAGATGCTGACCGGCGTCTACCCTTACGATGCATCCAGTCACGGACAATTAGCCGTGCAGCACCAGCAAGCGGCGCTACCGACCCATGATCGATTGCCGGAGGCACTGCTGCGTGTACTACATAAGGCGACGGCCAAGCAACCCACCGACCGTTACACCAGTGCGACCGAATTGATCACCGAGCTGGCGCACTGGCGGGAGAACGCGCACGTGCGCGAGACGATCATCAGTAAGTATCTCTCCAACTTGTGGGTGCGTCTCAAAGGCGATGCAATAGAGAAAATCTTCGTCGATATGCAAGGGGATGTTCGTAATGTCATTGCAAAAGTGCAAGAACAGGAGAACGTCGAAGCAGAGGATGATGAATTTGAGCTTTTGCTATCCGGTTTTATGGTCGAACTTGCTGCCGACCATCATCAACCCCAACAGGCGGAGTCTCAACCGGTGGATAACATCATCGAGCAACTGCTCAAAAGTGAGCGCGTGGTGCTGGTGGGTGAGCCGGGCAGTGGCAAGAGCTTCACGCTGCGGCGGCTGGTGATGCGCTACATCCGTGAGTACAAAATACACCAGCGGGTGCCGGTCTTCGTATCGCTGAACGCCTTCAAGGGTGAAACGGATTTCGTCACCTACATTCAGGCGCAGATGGGCGATCTGGGGCCGTATTACAAATCGCTGTTAGATGACGACGGCCTGGTGCTAATCTGTGATGCGCTCAACGAGATGCCGCGTCAAGGCGTCGATGGACGCCAACTGCTGACCGAGGTGCGCGCCACGCTCAAGGATGTTCCATCGTTTGTCGTTTCCTGCCGGGTGCGTGACTACAACAACGATCTGAGCGGCATGAAGCTGGAGCGGCTGGAAGTGCGTGATCTGGAGCTACCCGCCATCCGCGAGTTTGTCCGCCGCTACAAGATTCTGTTGAAATACGATGATGACGATCTGTGGCGCAAAATAGGCGGCAGTGACGATCTGTTGACCTTCTGGCAAGAGGTGCGTGAAAAAGGCGAACCGGAACGCTTCTGGCAGGAGGAGGCCGGTATACCGAGTTACACAACTGCGAGTGTTGATCCTGCTTGGCGCAGGATGTGGCAAGGCGCGAAGCTCATCCCACTGGCACGTAACCCTTACATGGCGCTGGTAATCTGTGGGTTGCATGGGCGCGACCAGATACCGAGCAACCGTACTGAATTATACGAAGCCTTTGTTGCCGATTTGTACGAGCGTGAGCAAAAACATGCGGCATTGCGCGGACAATCTTTCCCAGAATTGGAAACGCTAGAAGTCTTCTTGACCGGCCTCGCGAACCAGATGCAGGCTGGACAAACAACCGTCTTAGAAGTGGCGACAATAACGGACAAGACCCTGCTGCGAGCGGGATTAGAAGCCAAGATTCTGACGCAAGATGGCGATGACCTGCGCTTCTCACACCAATTGCTACAGGAATACTTCGCGGCACGGACGCTGCTCGAAAAAATGATGGGTGATGCTGACCCGAAGCCTGTTTTTGGTGAAACATGGTGGAACGTAAGCGTCTGGCGCGAAACAGCCAATATGCTGATCGACTTCAGCAAAGAACCGCTGCGTGTGATGCGTTGGATTGCCCCTGCCAGTTTGCCCCTAGTGGAAGAAATTGCCAGGGCAAGCGACACCGCCATCAGTGAATTAGGCAAAGACTTTTTGCTAGGGGTTGCCGACCAGCAAAGGCATGCAGAAAATCCTATCGGACGTGCCGCCGCGTATCGTGTGCTGGGTCATCCTGACATCAACGCTGATGATCGACCCGGCATCGGGGTGAAAGGCGGCCTACCCGACATCGACTGGGTGATGATTCCCGCTGGCGAGTTCAAACTGGGCGATGAGAACGAAAGCGATAATCCGCCGCATAAGCTGACACTGCCTGCCTTTGGAATCAGCCGTTACCCAGTGACTTACATGCAGTTCCACGCATTTATCGAGGACAGTGAAGGCTTTGACGACCCGCGCTGGTGGGAAGGGCTGGCATACCCGAACGGACACAATGATACGCCGGGCGACCAGTGGTCCAAATACTGGAACCATCCGCGTGAGCAGGTGAGCTGGTACGATGCGATGGCCTTTTGTCGCTGGTTGTCATGGCGGTTGGGTGGCGATTATGACCTGGACAAAATCGACGAGTGGGCGGTGCGTCTGCCGACGGGATTTGAGTGGGAACGTGCCGCACGCGGAACCGATGGTTTGCAATACCCCTACGGCGACGAATTCGATGCCCACAAAGGCAATACAGGAGTAACGGGCATCGGACAAACCAGCGCTGTCGGTATTTTCCCAGATGGCGCAGCGCCGGAGGGTGTGCTAGACATGAGCGGTAACGTGTGGGAGTGGTGCCTGACGGAATACAGCAATCCGCAACTAAAAGCGTCAAATGCGGACATACGTCCTAGTACCCGACGGATGTTGCGTGGCGGG
>DAOTTX010000075.1:0-54925 GCA_034437515.1 Anaerolineae bacterium | reverse complement strand
GTCTGCGTCGGCTCTTCGGTGACTTCGGCGGTGGGCGTTGTTGTCTGCGTCGGCTCTTCGGTGACCTCAGCAGTCGGTGACGCAGTCTCCGTTGGTTCTTCAGTTGGAATGAGATCAATGATCGGTGGATCGAGAGGTAGCGGCGGTGGAGTCGCAACGGGTGGAGGTGTCGGAGTCTGTGCAGCGGCACCACCGAAAGTCGGTACCGCGACAATCAAAATAATAAGATAGCATAACGTGAACAACCACGATGCTGTTGTTGACCGTATTCGCATGATTCCACCCGTGTGTGCAACAAACAATTATTTTTGTGTTACAAGATTACAACTATATTCATATCCTAATTTTGCTGATACGTAAATATATAGTTTGGAAAAATTTACATTTTTTGTAGTTTTGATAGGATTTTTAGGTCAGGATGAGCTGTAAGGCGATTACTATCATTAGCATAAGGATAATTTTCCTAAACCTTACAGGGTCGATGTAACGATCCAGTATGAAACCGGCGACTAACCCGACTGCAATGCCAGGGATGGAATAGAGGAACGCCTGGATCACCACACCGACGAATTCGCCGTTTACCGCACGAGCGGCGATCACCAAGCAACCGCTGATGATGGCGTATGCTTGCAGGTTGCCTTTAAACGTCGCCGGTGCCCAGCCGCGCCCATCGGCGTAGACCACCGCCGGTAGGCCACCCGCGTTGAAGATCCGGGCCAGCACACCGCCCGCGAAGCCCAGGCCGTAAGACCAGTAACACTTACCCATCGCGGGCATATGCGGCGCAAAAAGCACATAGCCGACGTAAGCCAGCACCAGCAGGCCGAGCAGCGTTTCGATAACGTGTTCGGAGTGTTTGTCAAAGGGGATGAATAGCATCAATAGAGAGCCGATCACGATGCCAGCGATTGCGCCGAACATCAACGGCTGGACTTCACCGCGATCAAAGCTCTCCCGGTAATAGGCCAGCATCACCAGCCGGTTCGCCATTGCCACCAGGGCGACCAGGGGCGCGGCGATCTCCAGGCCGACCAGGGACACCAATAACGGCATCGACACCAGCGCAATCCCGAACCCAGTTGAAGTTTGTACAAAGACAGCGAAGGCGACAATAACGATAATTAAGGAATAAGCCATTTTTCAAACGCACTTGGCGGTTAATTATTTCAATGATAACATTCCCCGCATGTTGAAAACACAACGATCAATTAAGATTAGACCATCGCCCGCACAGTGGGCAATCATACTGATCTGCTTACTGGCACTGATCGTGCGCTTCCGTTACCTCGGGGAAATCGAGCATAACATCGACCACGCTTATCCGCTATGGCAGGCGATGACCACGCTCGATACCGGGTTGCTGCCACTCGCCGGGCAGGGCACGTCCGTGCTGTTTGCCAACCCGCCGCTGACCGGCTATCTGTTCATCCCGGCGGTGCTGCTCACACGCTCACCGTTAGGAGTGTATGTGTTCGTCATCGCGTTGAACACACTGGCAGTCTGGATGGCTTACCGGGCGGTGCGTGTGTTATTAGGCACGGCTGCCGGCTTGCTCGCCGCCGCGCTGATGGCGGTCAACCCCTGGGTGATCGAATACAGCCGGACATCCTGGGTGCAGTGTTTGATGACCTTTTTCGTGTGTGCGGTGGCGTGGTTGCTGTGGCCTGTGCTGTTGGGCAAAGCTCGCCGACCGGGTCGCCGGGTCGCGCTGGCCTTGATCGTCGCGGCGTTGTTCACACAGACCTATTTGCTGGCGTTCTTTATCGTCGCGCCGCTGACCGTTCTGCTGTTGATCTTCCGGCAGCGCATCCCCTGGAAGGCCGCGGCGGTCGGGGTGGGTGTGTTTGCGCTGTTGACCGGTCTGTACACCGTCGGTCTGCTCAATCAATCGGGGACGGTGCGCCAGCGGGTCGATGATTTTTCCACCGCCGAGTCACGGTTGACACTCGAAGCCTGGGAGTCGGCGGTGCGTCTGGTCAGTGGTGCGGAGTACGCCGCCGCTCGTGGCCTCGATGCGCCGGTGGACGACGCGCAGCGCCGCTATGATCTCAGCCAGTTCGCACATTATGTTTTGACCGCCGCCGTACTCGCTGGCATAGGGGCGGCCTGCTACGCGATCTATCGTCGCGATGACCGGCGTGATGTGGCTATCATTCTGTTAGTTTGGTTCGGTTTGCCGGTGCTGGCGATGAGTTACACCGGTAACCCGGTACACCCGTTTTACCAGATGCTGACCTTACCCGCTGGTTACGGGCTGGCGGCGTGGGGCGTGCTGACCGTGCTTCGCCCTGTGCCGGAGCGGGCGCGGCTGGCGCTGTTGGTGGGCGCGTTTGTGCCGTTCGCCGTGTTGATGCTGCTCAACAGCGCCCGTTACTATCAGGAGACGGACGCCATCCCCGGTGTGCATCGCTTTGGTGCGTTGCCCGTCGATTATGGTCTGCGGCTCGGTGATGCTATCCGTGCGGCGCGTGATGCGGGGCAGGTGGTCTATGCCGACGAAGAAGCGTGGATACTGAACAGTTTCGCCGGGCAACGCTTCGGCGTGATCCGTGATACCCGCGCCCCGGCCTTCGTCGCGTTGCCAGCGAACGGCAGTGTCTATATCTCGTTTGAGGCGGTCATGCCGCCCCCCGGTGACCTGATCAACACGCTTAACTTGCCGGACAGCACCATCTACCTCTATGACCTGACACAGACCGTCGCCCCCGGCGAACGGTTAGACGTGCCCTCGGTGCAGGGGTTGCGCCTCGCCGGGTACACGCTGACCGCCGAAACCCCGGAAACGTGGCTGTTGGAAACGACGTGGCAGGTCGATCACATCGATCAAGAAGTGTACTCGCGTATCTATGCGCCGTTCGTACACCTCCTCGATGCCAATGGCGAGCGTGTGCTCAACCTCGGCGGCGAGGGATTGCGCGGGGATGCCTGGCGTATCGGCTGGCACTATCGCTATCGCATCCCGATTACACCGCCCGATGACGCCGCCGGCCCGTTCCGTGTGCTGGTCGGGCAATACGACGGTTTGAACGATGCCAACATCGTGTTTACACCCACCGATGGCGAGCCGACCGTCGCCGTCGAACTACCGCAAACCTTACCGTAGCCAAACACGACCGCTATTTGACTTCTGTTAAGTTCCCTGCAATACTCTCATAATACCTTCTTAATGCTATTTTTTGAGAGCTATGACCAACTCACACGAAATCAAGATCGAGATCAGTGGGGCAACTATGGAACTCGTGCAGGGGGACATCACCGAGCAGGAGACGGACGCCATCGTCAACGCGGCGAACTCGTCCTTGTTGGGTGGTGGTGGGGTTGATGGGGCGATTCATCGTGCTGCCGGGCCGAAGCTCAAGCAGGAGACGCGCTACCTCGGCGGCTGTGAAACCGGCGATGCCAAGATCAGCGGCGGCTACCGGCTGAAGGCCAAACACGTCATCCATACCGTTGGGCCGGTCTATAGACACGACGACCCCAAGGTGCCGGAGCTGCTGGCGTCAGCTTATCGACGCAGCCTGGAAGTCGCGCAGGCAAACAGCGTGAAAACAATCGCGTTCCCTGCGATTAGCACCGGTGTTTACGGCTACCCGATGAAAGAGGCTGCGACCATCGCGCTCAATACGACGTTCGATTTTCTACGTAAGCATACAGGCATTGACCGAGTACGCTTCGTAATGTTTACGCAAGATGACCTACGAATTTTTCAGAATGTGCTGGCAAAAATCGAGGCAGATCAAGACTCGGCACCATGAATCGCCTGGAAATGGTTGAGCGCCTGTTGCAGCACATCAAAATGGTCGTCATTGAACATCGCACGAATGGAACCATCAACTTCAGCAGCGTTCGCTATGATCTCCTCGCGGTGATCTTGCGCAAGCTGCGTCAGGTAGATGCACACCGCCCGGCGGTCGTTGTCATCCTGTCGGCGTTCGATGAAGCCTTTTTGCACGAGTTTGTCCAGATTGGGCGTAAACGAAGTTGCCGCTCGACCGACCGCATTTGCCAGCGCGGATGCATGCTGTCCGTCAGTCTCGTAGAGCGCACGTAATACATACCACTCGATCACGGAGAGTCCCTCCGGTCGAATCATGTGGCGATAGTATTGGTCAATTTGTCTCAGCGCAACATCGAGGTTGCACCATATCGAACCGTCAAAACGTAGTGTCTGCATCATGTAAACCATTATGTCGTGCCAACGAATAGATCATGTGATTTTTGTTACTTCCACTTCTAAATTTGCCAGGCTGATTCGATCCCCTGATTTCAAGTCCTGTATCGCACGCGGCGGCAACTGTTCTTCATTGACGAAAGTACCGTTCATCGAACCGAGATCAACCACACGCACGATGCCGCGATAGTTTACGATTGCCGCGTGTCGCCGTGAGATACCGCGTCGTTGGGCATTGAAGGGAGCGAGGTCAATATCTGGTACGTAGCTGCTGCCCGCATCAGAACGACCTAAAACATAGCCTTCCGTCCCCGGTGCTTCAATCTCGAATATGTTATCAACAGCCGGTGAACCTTCTTCGTCATCGAGCACACAAAATCGCAATGTGCCATTTGCACGGATACTTTCATCAACCATATCTCACATCCTTATTATAACAAATATCATAACGAATAAAATAGATTTTTAGTTCATTGTAGCGACAATTTACACTTCTAGGACTTTCGCTCAGGATATTCACAAAGGGTTTTAACGGTTCAAAAATCAGAAATTTGAGCTTTTCTGAACCGTCCTGAGATTCTCAAGCGAAAGTCCTAACTTCTAAGCATATTTCCACAAATTGTATTTCTGTTATATCATCGGATGCATTTATCGGCAAACGCTGACCGGTATTTTGCTGGTAAAGCCCGACCCGCACGCAGTAATCTCCCGTCGGCAACGCTTCAAACTGATACGCATCTGTAATATATTCTCCCGCCACCCACAACGAGGTCGGGTAGCGGTTCTGCTGTGGCATCATATCGCGTTGCTGCACGATGTCGCCTCCGGCATCAACGACATGGACGAACACCGTGTAATCTTCGTTGACCGGGCGTAATGCCGACCATACCAGATTCAGCGTGACTTGCGCGGTGTCGGCTGCCAGCGTGTACCCATACAGCAGCAGTGAGTCACCGTAAAGCACCTCGACCGTTGTCTCGACCGGCGGCGGCTCAAATTGGCGCGGTTCCCCATCAATGCTGACCGTACCCAACACCCGTGCCACATTCGTGCCGCGCAGCACCAGTTGATAGTCACCGTTGGGCTGGTCGCGTGGCACCTCCCAGATGACGGGCAAGCGCACCAGTTCGCCGTCAACCCAACGTAACGGGGCATAGCGCAACTTACCACGCCAGAGTACCGTTTCCGTGCCATCATCTTCTGTGCCATTATCTACTGTGTTATCTTCGCGGTTATCATCGCGCAGCAGGGCGGTGAACGTCACGTCCTCGCGGTCTGTGTCTGTGCCGGTCGCCTGCCAATAGAGCGTGGGTGTTAACCGCTGTCCCGGTCGGATCGCGCCGTTATTGATGAAGTCCCAGCCGAGCAAGCGCACCCCTGACGCCATTTCAACCGGGTCACGGGTGCTGATCGCCATCGCTGCCGACGCGGGGAAAGTCTCAGGCCGGGTGACTTCTAGTGACCCAATCGCCGCCAGGATGCCGCCAGATGTGCCGCCCTCGGTGCTGTATGAGAGGTACGTGTCGGTGTCACGATCCACCCAGGCGACCGCCAGCGTGTACGTCCCCGGCGGCGTGCCGACCGGCACTTCCAGGGCGATGTTTTGCAGCATCCGCTCACCGGCTCGCCATTGATCCGTGCCCAGCAAAAATAGATCGGTCGTCGTGAGTGTGTGACCGGCGTCGTCCAACAAGCTGACGATAGGCCGCAGACGATAATAGGGCGGCGTTTGCAGTACCTCCCATGCGGTCGTGATCTGCGCGGTGTCTCCGGCGGCGGTGGGGTCGGCCTGCATCCCGTTGAATTCCAGTAAGTTGTTACGTACTGCCCCTGAGTCTGTCAGCAGAGATGGTACATCACCGGTCAGGCGATACGCCCAGAACGCCGGTTCACCGTCCGCGCCGAGCGGCACACCGGGCATCCGCAGCGGTTCAAGGAACGCACGCCACGCATCCGGCGGCGGCACACTCCGCGCAAATATCGCGATTCCGTCCGTCCCCGGTGCGGGCAAGAACAGGCTATCACCGCCGAGCCAAGTCACCGGCGCGTCGTACCCCGCGATCATCGTTGGGTGTTCCCGGTGATACGATGCCACATAAACCTGTGTCGCCTCATCGACTTGCCCCGGCAACCACGCCGACGCCAACACGAGATCACCATCAGCCTGATAGAACAGATCAGCACGGCGCACCCAATCACGGTACGCATCAGAGACCAGCCCGCCGCCCACCAGCAGCAGCACGGCAACCGCCGCGCCCGCCACACGATAAGACACATCCGGCATCCGCGTCCTGAGTCCGTCGATGAGCGCCGCCCCGCCGACCGCGACCAGCACAAAGATCAACGGCACCATACCCAACGAGCGCATATGACTCGGCGGGAAGCCCGCTACTGAGATCAAACTGGGGATGACCATCAACGGGGCCAGCAGCCCCAGCAGATAGGCTGTGCGTTCGGTTGGGCGCACGGCGTGGCGTGAGATACGCCACAGCGCCACACCCACACCGACCAGCAGCAGCACCCCCTCGACCGGGGTGAAGTATGGTCTGCCGGGGGCGTTGTAGCGCAGGTTGCCGAACTCCCCGCGAATGAAGAACATTTCCATATGCAGCCGCATACTCTCCCATAACGTGACCTGTACCTCGCCCTCGCTGACCTCGGTCAGCCTTTGGAAGAAAATATCGGGGTTCGCCAGCGCATACAACAGCATCGGCAATGCGGCGACGGTCAGCGCGGCGAAGAAAATGATCCCCTGCCGCACCCGCAGCCGCCAGCGGCGACGGTCGAACCACAGCAGCGCCAACCCGCCGATCCCCAACCACACCGGGAACAGCCGGGACGCCATATAGGTATACAGCGCCCCACCGCTGAACAGGCCGCCGACGACCAACCAGAGCCAATCCCCCCGGCGGGCGTTCAAGCCGCGCCACAGGCACAGTAAGCCAAGCGCCTGCATCAGTGGCAGCGTGACCGCCCGATACGCCTGCCTGCTCATGAAGATCTGGTGGAACGAGATCGCCATCAACGCCCCGGCGAGTAGCCCGACCACCACGCCGCGCCGCCCTTTGAACATCGCCCGGCCTAAGCCAATCGTCGCAGCGACCGTCAGCAGGTTGCACCATGCGCTGACGAGCCGCAGCACGAACACACCATCCCCGATGAGGCGAAACAGCGGCGCACTCAAATAGAAGTACAGGCTCTCCCGGCCTTGATAGCTGTTGGCAATCGGGAACAGGTCGGCACCATCGAAAGCGATGCTGCGGGTGATGAGGATGTTGGCGGCTTCGTCGTAGTGGGGGCCGGGTGGGTACGTCGCCAGCTCAGCGAAGCGCAGCACCGCCGCCCCCAGCAAGATCAAACTAGCGATGAGAAGGGTGATTCTGTGCAAGGTCAGACCTCACGGCGGCGATATTTAGAGGCGTATACCATTGATCATCGACCGGTTGGCGAATGTTTTGTGTCTCGAATTTCTACTTACGTTGAGAGAACGTGACCGCAAACACCCCTACAATAGGAACTATCTGTTAAGACAGCTTGCGCTTGCTCCCGTTTCACCGTCGGGAAGTCGTCCAGGAAAGTATCGATGGTTTCCCCGGTTGCCAGATAATCAATCAGGTTCTTAACCGGTACACGTGTCCCACGGAAAACAGGCATCCCACTTAAAATTTCGGGATCTTTGACAACTACGGAAGCAAACATACGGCACAGGAGCGACCTGTCAGGAGGTCGCCCCTACGTAACGTTACGCCTCTAAAAAATGCTGGTCAGCGCCAGCGTCATGCCATTGAGCAGTTCGGTGGCGATAACCGGGAAGATGCCCAGCACCAGCGTCCCGGCGAAGGCCGTTGCCACACCCCAGGTGACGTACTGTGTCGCACCTTCGGCGGGGTCGCCTTCACCATCGACCAGATACATATTGATGATCACCCGCACGTAGTAAAACGCGCTGACCACGCTGGTCAGTACACCGATGATCGCCAGCCAGACCAGACCGGCCTCAAGCGACGCATTGAAGACCAGGAACTTACCGACGAAGCCGCCGGTCAGTGGAACGCCGGTCAAACTGAGCATGAAGAACGCCATCATCGCCGCCATTAGCGGACGACTTTTGCCCAGGCCGACGAGGTCTTCCATCATCGTGCCGGTGCCATCGTTCTTCTCGATAGCGATGACCACCGCGAACGCACCCAGGTTGGTGAAGGCATACGCCAGCAGATAGATCAGCGCAGCGTTTGCCGCTTGTTCTGCGACGCCTGCCGTACCGACAGCCGCGACCGCCATCAGCAAATAACCGGCGTGCGCGATAGACGAGTAGGCCAGCAACCGCTTGAGGTTGGTCTGTGCGACAGCAGCGCCGTTACCGAGGATCATCGTCGCTGCGGCGACCACCGCGACGACCGTCTGCCATGTCGCCGCTGATTCACCCGGTTCGACGACCAGCGCGGGAAGGCCGACCGCCATCACCCGCAGCAACGCGGCGAAACCGCCCGCCTTCGCGCCCACACTCATGAACGCGGCGACCGGGGTCGGTGCCCCTTCGTAGACATCCGGTGTCCACATGTGGAACGGCACCGCCGCCACCTTGAAGCCCAGGCTAACCACGAGCATCCCCGCGCCCACCACCAGATAGGTGATCGCGGTACTATCCGCCAGCACGATGTCCTGCACGCTCTCGAAGATCACCGGCAGCGTGGTGGAACCGGTCGCGCCGTAGATCAGCGCCGCACCGTAGACGAAGAACGCGCTCGCAAACGCACCGAGGATGAAGTATTTCATACCGCTTTCCTCGGATTTTAAGTCTTTCGGGCGCAACGCGGACATGACATACAGCGGGATACTCAGCAGTTCCAGCGCGACGAAAACCACGATCAAATCGTTCGCACTGCCCATGAACATCATCCCCGATGCAGAAAACAGCAGCATCGGGTAGTATTCTCCGGCGTCGATGTCGGTGCGCTTCATGTAGTCGATGCTCAACAGCACGGTGATTAACGTCGTCACCAGCACAATGATATTGACAAAGCCGGAGAACGCATCCGCACGGAACATCTCTGCAACGGCGTACTGTGACCCATCACGCATGACGAACAGATTCATCACGAAGGCCACCAGCACCGCGCCGATAGTCAGCCGTGCCGTGTTGATCTTCTCCTCTTTCGGGATGAAGAGGTCAATTATCAGCAGCACCATCCCAAACATCGAAAGGAAGAAGACCGGCAACGTGACGCCGAGGTTCAGCTCAGCAAAACTTAGTGCATCAAACATGCAGCCCTCCTAAGGTGTGCCGGTAGCGGAGATGATTTGAGGCACCTTCTCACCACCCGCAACAATGACGTCGTTCATGTAAGTCACTAGTTCGGTGGCGCTGGCATCCATCACTTCGAACCATGCCGCCGGTTGCAGGCCAATCCAGAAGATCAAGATCAGGATCGGTACCATCACCGCGACCTCACGCCAATTCATATCCGGCAGGTTCTGGTTTTTGGGGTTATCCAGCGTACCCATATAGACTTGCTGGAACATATACAGGATGTAGACCGCCGCCAGGATCACACCAATCGTACCCAGCGCGGCGAAGGTCACACCGAGCACTTCACTGCCCAGCGCCCCTAGCAGAATGGTAAACTCACCCACGAAGCCGTTTAGCCCCGGCAAGCCCATACTACTCAAGGAGACGAGCAGACTGATGCCACCAAACAACGGCATGGCTTTCCAGATGCCGCCGTAGGCTTCCATCGCTTTGGTGTGCCGCCGTTCATAGAGCATCCCGACGAGCAAGAACAGACCGCCCGTGCTGACACCGTGACTGACCATCTGAAGTGTCGCACCCTGGATGCCCGCCGAAGTCATCGAGAAGATGCCGAGGACGACGAAACCGAGATGGCTCACCGACGAATACGCGACCAGCTTCTTGATGTCGGTTTGCGCGTAGCACACCCACGCACCATAGATGATGCCGATCACACCAAGCCCGGCGACGAACGGTGCCCAACCCGCCGAGGCTTCCGGGAAGAGCGGCAGATTAAAACGCACCATGCCGTAGGTGCCCATCTTCAGCAGCACACCCGCCAGGATGACGGAACCCGCTGTCGGCGCTTGAACGTGTGCGTCCGGCAGCCAGCTATGCAAAGGCCACACCGGTACTTTGATCGCAAAGGCGATTAAGAAGCCGAGGAACAGATAAGACTGTGTGCTGAACACACCATCATAGGGGAAGACCAGCTCGCCGCTTGCGATCATGTCGACGATTTCCGGCAGTACGAATGTGCCCGCCTGCCCACCGACATACAAAATCGCCAGCAGCATCAAGATAGAGCCAGCCATCGTGTACAGGAAGAACTTCACGGAGGCGTAGACGCGGTTTTCCGCCCCCCAGATGCCGATCAAGAAATACATCGGCACCAGCGTTACTTCCCAGAAGATATAGAAAATAATCAGGTCTTGAACGACGAACACACCGATCATCGCCCATTCCAGCAGCAGCATGAAGATAAAGTACAGCTTCACATTGCCGCGTTCTTTCAAAACGCCGACATCAAACGAACTGAAGATCGCAATCGGCATGATAATCGTGGTGAGCAGCACCAACAGCATACTGAGGCCATCCACACCGACGATGTAACTGATGCCGAGTGTGGGCAGCCAGTCGTTGTGCTGGGCCATCTGCAAGACGGTTTCGTTGGTGTCAAAGCTGAAGGCCATGATGATCGACGCGATAAACGTCGCAATGCTAAACCCGAAGGCCGTCCATTTGATGGCTTCCTGATCGCTTTCCTCCTGGTCTTTCATGAACAGGAGGATGGTAAGACCCACCATCGGTAGGAACAGCGTCACCGTGGTGAGTGAGAGACTTGAACTGATCGCTTCCATCGCGTGTTATGCTCCTTAAATCAGCGGTAATAAGATCAAGACAACGACGGCAACCACACCGAGGAACAGCGCGACTGCGTAAGTCCGGACGTAGCCGGTTTGAATGCGGCTGAATCCACCGCTGATACGTTGTACAACCCAACCCACACCGTTGACGAGGCCGTCAATCAGGCCGAGGTCAACCGGGTTGGCGAAAAGTTGACCCATCGACCGGTAGCCCCGTCCGATGACTTTGTCGTGGAAATAGTCGTGCCAGAAGTTCCAGTCGATGACATCACTGAGGAACTTCGCCACCCTGCCATAAGGCCGGATGAACAGCGTGTCGTACAGCTCATCCCAATAGAGCCGGGCGTTGGCAAATCCGAACACCATCCCCGTGTTGGGGTCGGTTTCCAGTGGATCTTTGCCCTCTGCGTTGATCGCTTTGTTGTCGCCGTACATCGAATGAGCGAGGAAAATCCCACCCAGCCCGATTGCCAGCGCACCCAGCGCGATCCCCGCCTGGAAATCCGGGATGTGGTAATGCAAGATGCTGTATTCGAGGAAGTCGGCCATCGCGTGCTTGCCGAAGACCCCATCCAACCCGACCGCAAAGATGCGGCTGAACGTGCCGCTCGGCAGGTTGAAGAACCCGACCAGCACACTCCCGACCGCCAGAACGCGCAGCGGAACGGTCATCGTCCACGGGCTTTCGTGCGCGTGTTCGGCGGCTTCTGTACGGGGTTTGCCGTGGAAGACCATCTCCACCTGTCGCCACATATAGAACGCGGTAAACCCGGCGGCGATTAATAGGCCACCCAGCGCGATGAACCCGGCGAGTTCGCCGTCCTCAATGCCGACCAGCCAGCTATCTGCTAGAATTTCGTCCTTCGACCAGAACCCGGCGAAAGGCCAGATGCCCGCCAGCGCCAGCGTCCCGAAGATGTACGTCCAGTAGGTTATCGGCATCTTGTCTTTGAGGCCGCCCATGTTGCGCATGTCCTGCGGGTCAAAGGCGTGTTGATCGTGCTCGTCAGTGGTCGCCGGGCGATGATCGCCCTCGGTATCCTCGGCGTAACCATGCACGTCCTCGTGCTCGACCGTCGAGCCACTGGCGTGTCCGTGTGCGACCTCATGGTGACCGTGCTCCACACCGTGGATGACCGAACCACTACCGAGGAACAACAGCGCCTTAAAGAAGGCGTGCGTCATCATGTGGAACATCGCCGCCGGGTACGCGCCGATGCCCACCGCCGCCACCATAAACCCAAGCTGGCTCACGGTGGAGTAGGCCAGCACGCGCTTGATGTCAAATTGACCGACCGCGATAAACCCGGCGACCAGCGCCGTACCGACACCGACCAGCGTGACGATAAACGAGGTGAATTCTGCGTTGTAGAAGAACGTGTTGGAGCGCACCATCATGTACACCCCCGCCGTGACCATCGTCGCCGCGTGGATCAACGCGCTAACCGGCGTCGGGCCTGCCATCGCGTCCGGTAGCCACACAAACAGCGGGATCTGCGCGGATTTGCCCGTCGCGCCCAGCAGCATAAACAACGTGATAATTACCAACACCGCCTCAATGCTGAGATTCAACGGGCCGATATTGACATCCGCTTCCGCTTCGACCATCCGCTCAGCTTGCCCGAAGATGCCCAACTGCGACATCTCGATTTCCGGGTCTTGGTAGCTGTAGGTCGCTGCGGCTGTGCTGCTTTCTTCTTCGGCAGCGCCGCCGGTTTCCTCAACGATGAGCACGGTCATGCCGGGTGCGAACGCTTCTTCTTCGGCGTAAGCGTAGCCCACTTCGGGGTTAGCACTCTCAAACGGCTTGTAGAAATCCAGCGTGCCGAACGTCCAGAAGGTGAAGAACACCGCCATCAACACACCAAAGTCACCGATGCGGTTGGCGATGAACGCTTTACGGGCGGCGTTGCTGTTGCTCCAGCCTTCGCCGTCCGGTTTATCCCACCAGAAGCCGATGAGCAGATACGAACACAAGCCCACACCTTCCCAGCCGACGAACATCATTAGCAGGTTGTTGCCGGTCACGAGGATCAGCATAAAGGTGAGGAACAGGTTGAGATAGGCGAAAAAGCGCGAGAAGCGCGGGTCGCCGTGCATATAACCATACGAATACAGGTGGATCAGCGTGCCGACGAAGGTCACAAAGAGCATCATCGTCACACTGAGCGTATCCACACGGGTTTGCCAGGTGATGTCCACATTAATCGAGTCCATGCGGATCCAACTGGTGTCTAAAATGGGTGGGTTCACCACCGCTGCTATGTTGTCATTATTGACCAGATAGACCAACAGCAGCACCGCGATGATAAACGTAAACGCGGAGGCTGTTGTCCCTACAATCGCGGACGCCTGCTCCCCGATGCGCGCACCCCAAAAAAAGTTGATGAACGCGCCAATCGCAGGGGCCAGGATAATCAGTGGTACGAGTTGTGCTAAATTTTCCATAAGCTGCTGTTAACCTTCCATCTGGTGGAGTTCATCGATGTTGATGCTTTGCCGGTTCCTGAAGATCGTGACGATCAACGCCAGGCCAATCGCCACTTCAGAAGCGGCGACGGTAATCACAAAGAACACAAACACCTGCCCGTCCATCGTCCCCCATTGGCGGGCGAACGCGACCAGCGCCAGGTTACCAGCGTTGAGCATCAACTCGACGGACATAAAAACCAGGATGGCGTTGCGGCGCAAGAGTACGCCCATCGCCCCCAATATGAACAACACCATGCTAAGAATGATATACGCTTCGATTGCTACCATTTTTGTATTTGCTTTCTTAGTCGCCAGCCGGTTCAGGTTCGTCGAGGCGTGGGTCGGTCAATTCAGGCCGGTCACCGCGCAGTGAATGTCCCGTCTGTGACGAGATCACATTGGTGAGCGGGCGGCTGACCTTACGGCGAATCGGACGACCGGGTTTCGGTTTGATGTCCGTACGTTGCGTGATGATAATCGCGCCGACCATCGCCGCCAGCAGCAGCACTGCCACCATCTCAAACGGCAGCACATAACGGGTAAATAATTCCTGCCCGATGGCTTGCGGACTGCCGAACGTGGGCCTCGCCTCTGTAATTGCGACCACCGCCGTTGCGACCGTTCCCTCGTCCGCGCCGCCCTCACTGCTGATGAAAACCACCGCCGAACTCTCACGCGGCACCTCGAAGTCACGCAGACGGAAGATCACATTGTCTTGATTGCCCGGTTCTATGAACGCCCCACGCAATTCACCGAAGGGCAGCACCTGCATTTCGGATGCTTCACCGTAGGGCAGCGCCTCGACGTAGGTCTCGACTTCTTCCTCAGCGGTGACGTTGAAGTCCGCGCCGGGGTCAACCAGAGTCAGGCTCTCAAACGGTGCGTAAGCGTTGAACACCGTCAAACGGCCTTCGCGGTTTTCAATGGGCGAGAGGTCTTCGGCAAACGATGTGACGACCGGAATACCAATCGTCTGGGCGGTCGCTTCCTCGCCGATTTCCAGGCTGCTCGATGCGCCGTAGAGCACGATGTTATAGTTGTTGCCTGCTTCTACGACGACGGAGCCAACCGGGAACGGCGCGGTAAATCGTTCATCGGGGATGGAAACCGCGACATCATACGTGCCCGGTTCGACCTCGATGAATAGATCACTGCCATCGCGGTCAACCTCTTTGTATGTCACATCCTCGATGGTGTGCTGGGTGATGCCATCTGTAGAGGTCAGGACGACATCTGTGCTGCTGACGAAGTTCCCTGCTGTGTGGACGACGCGCACAAGTGGTGCGCTTGGCGGTAGCTCTCGATCTTCGACATCACCCTGGTTCACCGCTAAATACACGGGGATAAAGAGCGAAAAAGACAGCGTCAGCACGAGCGGTGCCAACCATTTAAACTGTCTTGTGGTGCCGCTGGTCGTCTTTTCCGCACCGAGCAGCATAATCACGAAGATGAACAAGACCATGATCGCCCCCGCGTAGACGGCGATTTGAACCATCGCCAAGAACGCGGCATCCAGCATCAGGTAGAGGAAGGCCACACAGGCGAAGTTCAAAATCAGGAACAACGCGCTCTGTACGGCGTTATCGTCCAGAAGCATCATTACGGCGGCGAAAATTGAAAGGCCGCCGACAGCCAGGAACAATAAAACTTCTATATCCATAAGCGTTGGCGAGTAAAACCCTGCGGAATCCCCAGGGAGGAAAACGCCTTTACCCCTTCCTCGCTAAACTCAATAAATACGTAGGCACATAACAATTGCTATGGCGTAACATAGTTTAAAACGATGTCCGCAGTATGAACAGATTCGGTTATGTACGGGTTACGTAGACTTTGTGCAGTTTAACACAAAGAACGCCAGAGTTCAAAAACTCTGGCGTCATCGTTTCTTATCAATTCGACGTGTGCATCACTTTGGTGCGGGCATATCCGGGATCGCCCGATTGAACTCACCCGGTTCCACTGTCTGCGGTGTGTCTTCACCGTCTTCCGGCACCCGGTCGATCAGCATATCTTTCGTGAAGATCGAGTCCCGGCGGTCGGTAAAACTGAGTTGGTGCTCGTGCCCCAGTTCAATCGCCTGCGTCGGGCAGGCGTCCTCACAGTAGCCACAGAAGATGCAACGCAGCATGTTGATCTCATAGGTCTTGGCGTAACGCTCACCGGGGCTGTAACGCGCCTCATCGGTGTTTTCTGCCGCCTCCACCCAGATCGCATCAGCGGGGCAGGCCGCCGCACACAGCGAACAGCCGATGCACTTTTCCAGCCCGTTGTCATAACGGCGCAAATGATGCCGCCCCTTGAACCGTTCCTGAAAAGGGCGCACTTCTTCCGGGTATTGCAGCGTGATCGGTTCTTTAAGAACATGCTTTAACGTGGTCGCAAAACCGCGAATAACATTCATAGGTATTTCACTCCTCAAGTCGTCGTGCTTAGTCGCCGCCCGTTTCCGAGGGCAGGCGGGTGGTCGAGTCACCTTCGTAGGCGTCTTCGTCGTCTTCTTCGTCCGGCGCAAGCTGAGACAGGTTATCAAGTTGCGTCAGCGTGAATTCGTATAACACAAACGGGATGGACACCAACGCGCCGACAAATTGCAGGATCGAGTAACCGATGCCGTTTTGTTCGCCGGTAATCATCGGGTCGGTTTCGTATTCGCCCTCGTCCTCGGTCTGCTGGTCACGCGGGATGCCGATGAACAGCAGGCTGCCCAACGCGACGACAATCGCCATGCCGGTGGAAACGACGAAGTAAGCGAACTCACCCCACTCCACGCTGACCACGACCGCGACCGCCGTCCACACGACCGCCAGCAGCGCCAGCGGCAGCATGATCTTCCAACCGAACATCATCAGCCGGTCGTAACGGATGCGCGGCAGGGTCGCCCGGAGCCACACAAAGGCCATCAAGAACAGCACCACCTTACCGATGATAACCAGCGGCCCTAAGATCGGGATGTTTTCCACCAGGCCGAAGCCGTCATTATAACCGCCGAAGAACATCACCGCCGCGATGAAGCTCACCGCGATCATCCCCAGGTACTCCGCCATCATGAACAGCGCGAACTTCATCCCGCTGTATTCGGTCATGTAACCGGCGGTCAGTTCCTGCTCGGCTTCGGGCAGGTCAAAGGGAGCGCGGTTCGTCTCCGCGACCAGCGCCACCAATAAGATAAACGCCGCCAGCGGATTCTGGAACACCAGCCAGTTGACGAAGAAGCCGTCCTGTGCTTCGACGATGTCGCGCAGGCTCATACTGCCGACGATCATCACCGGCACCGCCAGCGCGAGGCCCATGCTGATCTCGTAACTGACCATCTGCGCGGAGGCACGCATCCCGCCCAGCATCGAGTATTTGTTGTTGCTGGCCCAACCTGCCAGTACCACACCGTAAGTGCCCAGGCTGGTGATCGCCAGCAGCCACAGCACCGCGACGTTGGTGTCGATCAACCCCAGCGGCACATGGTACCAATTGCCGTCAAACCAGGGGATGTTGATGGGCGGCCCCAGCGGGATCACCGCTAGCACCACCAGCGTCGGGATCGCCTTGAGCATCGGCGCGATCAGATATATATTGCGGTAGGCTAGCGACGGCATGATGTCCTCTTTGAAGATCAGCTTCAGGCCGTCCGCTGCCGGTTGCAAAAAGCCCCCCGGCCCAACACGATTGGGGCCGGAACGCTGCTGGAAATACGCGATCATCTTACGTTCAAGCAACGTCGTATAGGCGAAGCCGGTAATCACCACCGCCAGCAGCAGGACCGAATACACGATCGGATGCACGATCTGGCAGGTGTTGGATTCACCACACGGGATGATGTTCATCTCCCGGCTGCCGGGGTCAAACAAAAATGTGAAACCATCAGCGACGCCGCCGATGATCGACCCGATGTTCAGGATAATCAATAGCAGGACGAGCAGCACCACCCCGCCGAGAACGGCGAAGGGCAGCGGCAATCCTAAAACTTTACGGTTCATCATAATTTTTATCCTCAGACTTTGCTGATTTCACCGGATGTCAGGAACATCGGTGCCGGTGTCTCCGTCAGATGACGCGGTAGAACCGCCGCACCCTCCGGCGCACCGCCGTTTACGTATGCCTTCACCCGGAGTTGAGCCTCACCTGTGGCGACCTGTACCACATCGCCGTGTTCGATGCCCATTTTAGCCGCATCGGCTTCGTTGATCTCAACGTAAGGCATCATCACACGCGGATGCACAATTGTACTCGGCATAAATGTCGATTCCCGATTGTACAGCAGCGTGACCGGGACGATCAACATTTGACCGGCGTTTGCTGCCGGCGCATCCAGTGATCTGACCTCACCGGTCGCGGGGGTGTCGCCGTTGTCGGCGCTCGTCGGGATCTGCACACCGACACCGCCCTTGTTCTGATAGGCCGTGCCGCCGTAGTATTTGTCATCACCGCCCACATCAGGGAACTGGCGCTCTACCCGTGAGATTTCACGATAGCGCATCCCGTCGAACACATCCACGTTGCGGGTGATGTCAAGCATCACCGCCGCAGCGGACATTTTCTCTCGTCCCTGTCCGAGCATTTCACCCAGACGGCTAAAGATCTGCCACACGGGCAACGCGACACCCATCGGCCCCTGCGCGGTGTAGAACCGCTGCACACGTCGTTCGCCGTTGGTGTAGGTGCCGTCGCGCTCCGCGAAGCTCTGGATCGGCAGCGCGAGGTCGGCATGGTCGGTGACGACAGGATCCGGGAACAGGCTTAACGAGACGACCGTTTCCACGTCTTTCAACCATTCAGCCGCCGCCGGATCATCCGCGAGCAGTTCCGCCTGCGCGACGATCAGCAACTTGGGCGGGTTGAGTGTGATGTGGTCTGTAGTCCGCGGGCTGTAGCCAAAGTAATACTGCCCCATGCCGTTCGGGCCGGGGAACGGTGATAGCAGGCCGTTGTTCGGCTTGCCTACATGCTCGGTGTCGATCAAGAAGTTGGCGGCGGATTGCATCAGTGCCTCGCTGCGGTCGAGCGTCAGCCCTTCAGCCCCGGCGAGGATAATCAGGTTTTCGGCATTCGCTAGCGTTTCGGCGATCTCCGGCTGGTCGTCTTTCAGGGTCTGCATGGCCTGGGCGGCCTGCCCCGGTGCATAGCGGAAGGTCGCTGCCGCGAAGTCGTCCATGCGGGTGTGGCGCACATTGCCGACCGCGATATATGCCCCGCGATCCGCCGCTTGCTTCAGACGCAGCCGCCAGATCGGGACTTCTTCTTCCAGGTCGCAGGCCATAATCAGCACCGCGTCGCCTGCACCCAGCGCACCGAAGTTTGTGCCCTTGCCCACACCCACCTGTGCGACCAGTTCATGACCGCCGTGTGTGTGCGGCCACGCGCCCAGGTGCTCGCCGCCTGCCCCTTCGACCAGTTGGCGCAGCGCCCATAAATCCTCGTTAGACATCTGGCTGCCAGCAATCGCGGCGATGTCACCGTCGGCGGCCTGCACCAATTCGGCAAATTTGGACATGGCCTCGTCCCAACTGGCCGTGACCATCTTGTCCGCTTTGCGCAGCATCGGCTCCACCAGGCGGTCGTCGCTGCGGGTGAAGTGATGCCCGAAACGTGTTTTGTCGGAAATCCAGATCTCGTTGACGTGTTCGTTCTGGCGTGGCATCACTCGCTTAATCATCGCCCGACCACCGAAGTCACGGTCGAGGCGCATACTCAAGCTGATGTTAGAACCGGCGGCGTCGTGCGGGCAGATGCTCGGCACTTCGGTCAGTTCCCACGGACGCGCTCCAAAGCGGAAGTCCGCTGTCGTCAGCGCACCCACCGGGCAGATGTCGGTGGTGTTACCGGAGAAGTACGTATCAAAGCCCGGCTCGGTGTTGGTGATAATCTGCAAGCGACGTCCGCGCTCGTGGAAGGCCAGCACCGGGTCGCCGACGATCTCGTCTTGAAAGCGCACACAGCGCCCACACTGGATGCAACGTTCTTCGTCCAGGTAAATCAAGTCACCCAGCGGAACGTGCTTGTCCAGTTGCATCTTATCGGCAAAATGCATACGGCTGGTTTCCGGCCCGTGCTCCATCGTCAGGTTTTGCAACGGACACTCACCGCCCTTATCGCAGATAGGGCAGTCTAGCGGGTGGCTAGTCAGCAAGAACTCCAGCACGTTAGTACGGGCGTCCTCGACCTCTTGTGTGTTGGTACGCACGACCATGCCATCGCTGACCGTCTGCGTGCAAGCCGTTTGCAGCTTGGGGAACCAGCGGATTTTCGGGTTGCCGTCGTCATCGAGCATGACCTCACCGGTTTCACGATCCTTCTGGATCATACCGAGTTCCACGAGGCACATGCGGCACATGCCTACCGGCTCCATCTTCGGATGGTAGCAGAACACCGGAATGTCGTTCCCGGCGTGCCACTTCGCCATATCAACGAGATTCGTACCGGCAGGCACCTCATATTTCACGTCATCAATGATGATCGTGACAGTGTCTACTTTCGTCAGGGTCTTGTCGGTCATCTAAATTCTCTCTGTATCCTCAGTATCTTCGTAAGACGATGCAGGCTGCTCGTCTGGTGTTGTAGCAACTTTTAAACCGTGTCGGGCGCGGTCTTGCATCACCTGCGCGACCACGCCCCAAGCACGTTGTTCGATTTGTTCGTGTGCCAACCGCAGCGCGTGTTCAAAATCCAGCCGCGCCAGCGTGTGTTCACCGGCTTCGAGGTAGGCTTCCCCACGCAGTACATAATTTGAAACCGCGTCAGGGGTCAGCGCGATGGCGTCATCCAGCGCGCGGATGCGTGCCGCGAAAGCCGCTTCGCGCTCGGCGTCGGTCATCCACAACCGTCGCCGCAACCATCCCCAGAAAGACCCATCCGCCGTTTGTGCCGGTTCGACATATTCGCTCGTCGCCGGCACAGGGGATGCTTCGTCTGCAACGGGTGGGTGTTCTTCAGCCGTCATACCGCCTTAGTCGCCAGCGGCGGCGAGTTCACCATCACCCGTGACGTGTGACTTGAAGTCATCGGGGAAATGGTTGATAGTTGCGATGATCGGGTTCGCGGCGAAGTCACCCAACGCGCACAGGGTCGCGCCCTGCATGTTCTTCGCCACGTTGTTAATCAGTTCTACGTCGGAAGCCTTGCCTTCCCCGGCGAGGATGCGATCCAGCACCTTGTCGATCCAGTACGTGCCTTCACGACAGGGCGTGCATTTTCCGCAGCTCTCATGCGTGAAGAACTTGGTCATCTTGGAGGCCGCCCAGGTGATGTCCACGGTTTCGTCCAGCACCATCACCGATGCCGACCCCAAAATCGTCCCCACGTTTTGCAGGTCTTCGTAGGTGAGCGGTGCGTCTAGCACCTCATCCGTCGCTGGGACGATGGGGCCTGACCCGCCGGACGGCAAAATCGCTTTGATCGCCTTGCCACCCGGTACGCCCCCGGCGTGCTCGAAGATCAAATCACGGAAGGTGGACTTACCCATTTCCAGTTCGTAGTTGCCGGGCTTGTTCACATGACCGCTCACACAGAAGACCTTCGTACCCGTGCTTTTCTCGGTGCCGATCTTCTTATACTCGTCCGCGCCCTCACGCATAATGTAAGGCACATTCGCCAGCGTTTCCACGTTGTTGACGACGGTCGGTTCTTTGTAGAGGCCGCCGCCTTTCTGCGCCGGGAACGGCGGGCGCACACGCGGCTGACCGAGCAACCCTTCCAGGCTGTTGAGCAGCGCGCTTTCCTCACCGCAGATGTAAGCCCCCGCGCCCAGGTGCGTATAAACTTCGCAATCCCAGCCGCTACCCTGGATGTCCTCACCGATCCAACCGCCTTTACGGGCGTCCTCGATGCAGTCATCCAGCATATGCCCGATGTCCCAGTATTCACCGCGCAGGTAAATATAAACCGCCTTCGCCTGGATGGCCCAGGCCGCGATCAACGCCCCCTCGATCATCTGGTGCGGGTTGTTTTCCATGATCTGACGATCTTTAAAGGTCGCCGTCTCGCTTTCGTCCGCGTTGATGACGATGTACTTCACCGGCTCATCTTTCGGGATGAAGCTCCACTTCACGCCGGTCGGGAAGCCAGCGCCCCCGCGCCCGCGCAGGTTTGAGCTTTTCACCTCGTTGATGACATCACCGGGATCCATGCCCAGGGCTTTCTTGAAGCCCTCGTAACCTTGATTTTTCACGTAGACATCGTACTTATGGATGTCTGGAACGTCTTTTTCTCTTAGAAGGATATTCATCGTGATCGTGCCTTCCTCAACGGGTTGCCGTTGAAATTAACTTACAATAAAACGCTTCTCGTTGGCCTAGTCGCCGCCGTTGGCATGGGCTTCTGCCTCGGCACGCCATTCATCCAGTAGAGTCTTCATCTTGTCTTTGTCGAGATTTTCCACATAGTGAAAGTTGCATTGCAGCATCGGCGCACGGTCACACGCCGCAAGGCACATCACATGCTCGACGGTAAACATGCCGTCGTCGGTGGTGCCGCCTTCTTCCACGCCGAGGTGGTCTTTCAACCACTCGTGGAAGTCGTCCGCGCCGTTCATCGCGCATGGTAAATCTGTGCAGACCTGAAGCCAATACTTGCCTTTAGGCTTCTCGGAGTACATCGTGTAAAACCCGGCGATGGATTTTACCTGTGTCGGGTCCATCTCACACAGTTCCGCGACCTCTTTAATGCCTTCCGGTGTCACCCAGCCATATTCCTCCTGCACGATGTAGAGCAGGGGCATCACCGCCGACCGCTTGTCAGGGTATTTCGCCATATGCTTCTGGATGCGTTCTGCGTATTTTTCAGCAATAGCCATCGTTAATCCTTGTCCTTAGCGGTCGCAGTCGCCCAATACAATATCAATGCTGCCGATCACGGCGACCATATCGGCGATCATGTGGTTCTTGGTCATCGCGGGGATGGCCTGAATGTGCATGAACGACGGTGTCTTGAAACGCGCCTTGCGCGGCTTGTTGCCGCCCGTCCCATGCAGGTAGCAGCCGACCTCACCACGCGGGCTTTCAATCGCCACGTACACCTCTTCATCCGGCGCGGAGAAGCCCTCCGTCCACAGTTTGAAGTGGTGGATGACCGCTTCCATACTTTGACCGAGTTCGGTGCGAGGCGGTGGCACAAACTTACGATTATTCGAGCGGAAGGGGCCTTCCGGCAGGGTATCGAGCGCCTGACGGATGATCTTCATGCTCTCGCGCATCTCTCGCATGCGGATGATGTAACGGTCGAAGACGTCACCGTGTTCGCCCAGCGGCACCTCGAACTCATATTGTTCGTAACCGCTGTAGGGCATGGCTTTACGAATATCCCAGTTGACACCACTGCCGCGCAAGCTGGCACCGCTCACACCCCAGGCCAGCGCCACATCCGGTTCGAGGATGCCAACGCCCTGTGTGCGGTCTATCCACAGCGGATTATTGGTCAGCAAGCGTTCATAATCGCTGACCTTCGAGGGGAAGTCTTCGAGGAACGCTTCCACCGCCGGGAAGAACTCCGGGCGCAGGTCACGCCACACACCACCAGGGCGGAAGTAACTGCCCATCATGCGCTGCCCGGAGAGCATCTCGAACATATCGAGGATTTTCTCGCGCTCGCGGAAGCAGTACAAAAAGACGCTCATCGCGCCCATGTCAATCGCGTGGGTGCCCAACCACACCAGATGGCTGGCGATGCGCGTGAGTTCCAGGCAAATCACCCGGATAGCTTGTGCACGCGGCGGCACATCCAGATCAACCAGTTTTTCCACCGCCATGCTGAACACCATGTTGTTCGACATCGGCGCGAGGTAATCCATGCGGTCGGTCAGCGTGACGCCTTTTTCGTAAGTCTTGTCTTCGATATTTTTCTCGATGCCGGTGTGCAGATAGCCAATATCCGGCATAACGTTGATGATCTCTTCACCGTCGAGTTCAAGCAGCAGGCGCAGCACACCATGTGTACTGGGATGATGCGGCCCCATGTTGAGCAGCATCGTCTCGCCGGTCATCGCACGCTCACTGACCAGGCCGCGCAGTTCTTCCAGGCTGCCCTGCCATTCATTCATCGACTCTGAGGTTACTGCCATATTAGCCATGTGTTTTCCTTTTTAATACAATCACTGATTATTGGCTTCTGGCGTTTATTCCAGGGCTTTGGGTTTGTGTTTGGCGATCTCTTCCATGTTGAACGAGAACTGAATCGTCTCGTACCCCAGCGGATAGTCGCGGCGGTGGGGGTGCCCGTCCCAGTCTTTCGGCATCAACAGGCGGCGCGGGTCAGGGTGGCCTTCAAATTGGAGGCCCATCATATCCATCGCTTCGCGCTCTAACCAGTTCGCGCCAGGCCAGATGTCCGTAACACTCGGCACGATTGGCTCATCCTCATCCACATAAGTCTTCACCCGCAGGCGACGGTTATGCAGCATCGAGTAGACGTGGTAAGACACACCGAAGCGCCCCGGTCGGCTGCCTGAGTCTGGATAGTAGTCCACCGGGCTGATGTCTGACAGAAAGTTATAGACCAGGCCGGGCGTATCCCGCAGGAAGCGCAAAACATCTGGCACGGAGGCCGGGTCAATAATGATGGTCGTTTCGTCACGAAAATGCTTTACGTCGTGGAAGGCATCCGGTAGTTGCGACTGAATCGCCTCTACCGGGTCGATTGCGTCATCAAAGCTCATTGGTGGCTCCTAGCTCGCCCAGTCCGAGATGCGCTCGGTGCGGATCTTCTCGTGCAGCGTCAGGATGCCGTGCATCAACTGCTCAGGCCGCGGTGGACAGCCTGCAATGTAGACATCCACCGGTATGATTTCGTCCACACCCTGCACAACGGCATAGTTGTTGTAGACGCCGCCACAAGAGGCACAATCACCCATGGAAATGACCCACTTCGGGTCAGACATTTGATCGTAAAGCTGGCGTACCACCGGGGCCATCTTGCGCGTCACCCGCCCGGCGACGATCATCAGATCGGCCTGACGCGGGCTGGCCCGGTTCAATTCCATCCCAAAACGAGACAGGTCATAGTTGCCCGCCTGCGTGCTCATGTATTCAATCGCGCAGCAAGCCAGGCCAAACAGCAAAGGCCATGTCGCCCCCGTCCGGGCCCAGTTGACTGCTTCTTCGACGCTCGTCGTGACGACGCCGAGGTTACCGAGTTTTGGTGTTACTCCCATTCCAACGCACCCTTCTTCCATTCGTATATGAGACCGACTGTGAGTATAAACGTGAACAAGCCCATCACGGCGAGGCCGTAGAAACCGAGGTCTTGGAAAACCACCGCCCAGGGCAAGAAAAATATAACTTCAATATCGAATAAGATAAACAAAACACCGATGAGATAAAACTTAACCGGTAGCCGACGGATCGCCGGGCCGATTGGCTCCACGCCACTTTCATACGGGTCGGTCTTACGTTTGGTTGGGTTGTGGGGACCGAGAACCCGCGAAATGTTGAGGATAATGAATGTTAGCACAATTGCCAACAGGACTAATACCCCTGCTGGTGCAAATTGGTCCAATGTCGTCATGAAAAACCCCGATTCCGTTTGTTCATTTTTGAACAATTAACTAGACATAGATTAGCATAACCCCCGGTTCACTGTCAAATAAACCCGGAATTAGCATGGTATTAACACAGTGCAATACGCCAGCATAGCTTAGCGCAAAACTTGTGTCGCGTAAAGCGTGATCTCGTCAGCCGATCTGTTGGCCTGACCGTTGCATTTGTACCGCATTTTCGTGCAATAACAAAATATCTTCGACCACCAATTCACGATTCTGCGCATGTTGGAAGGCATTTTGTGCGTCCTCGTTGCCAATGCTGAACATATAATGAGAGCCAGCGACCACCCGTGTATTCGCTACGGGGAACTCCAGTCTGGAGAGTAAGTCCATCATACCGGTCAAGCCCACCAGCCGGTCACGGTGCCCCAGCATCACACGAAACAGCGACCAGTTACGGGCGATCTCGAAGTTGTCGATCTGACCCATTGCGAGGAAGGTCGCGCCGGTCACACCGCGCGGTGTATCGTTATACTGGATGCCGTGTTCGTCTTTGACGTAATCACTAGCCCCCTGGCACAGGTTGTTAATCATAGTCGGCTTGATGAAGCGTTCCACGAACTTCAACGCGCCCACCCGCTGTAAAATGCCGATGCCGATGCCCAGCGTGGTATAGAACCGGCGGAAGATCTCGTCTTCCAGCAGCAGCGCCGGAGCCAGCGCGTAGCACGTCACCTCACCGTAACGCCATTCCAGCGGATTGATATAAAACAACGTCGCCCCGCCCATGCTATGACCGATCAGGTTAATTACCCGGTGACCGATTTCACCCGGCTGGCGACGCAAGCGCATCAGTTTGATCCAGCGTTGGATGGTACGCATCGCCGCCGGGGGATTGCACGATTCGAGTTCGGGCGTCACGTCGGTAAATTCCGACTCGCCGAAGCCGTTATGATCGACGGAGAGCGAGACCAGACGACGGTTGGCCCGCACGGTCATCCCCGGCAGGTCTTCCCAGATAGTGCGGTTACCCGTCCAGCCATGCACGAAGATTGCGAAGCCTTGCGTTTGCTGGATGGTCTGCACCAGATACTCATCCGGTGTTTCGTAGTCTTCCGCCCAGGTGAGCGTCCAGCAAAAGTCTTTCAACCCGCCGGCATCGAGGAAGGCTTGTCCGTCGTCTTCGAGGAGATAACCGTTTTCCATCAGGTCTTTGACGCTGTAGTAAGCGGTGTAAGTCCCATCGACCGTGCCAATGTCCCGTCGCAGGTAGCCGCGAATCCATTCAAGCGGTGATGTCCGTAACCCTGTCATGTGTATAAGCTCCGCAAATAAGTTCGGTATTCGGTGCCGGCGCGCACGCCAGTTGAATTAATTTTCAGCGCATTTAAGCAGATATGCAAGTCATATAACAACAATACTACCTTTGCATCACCGCAGTTTGAGCTGCATCATCTGCGTGTTGGAGAAGCCCGAAGTCGCGAAGAACGCCCGCGCTTGATCGTTGGCACGAGTCGTGTTGACCAGTAGCACCCCCAAATTAAGCGCCTGCGCCCGCCGCATCACCGCCTCGACCAGCTCTGCGCCCACACCCCGCCGTTGGTACGTCGGCAGCACCGCCATATCGTTGAGCACGCCCATACCTTCCGTCAGCCCATGCACCACCGACAGCCCCACACAACCGATTATCATCTTCGGTTCGGCCTGCGTTTCCGCGACGAACACCTCAACGGTTGTATCCTCACGCATACGGATGGTCGCGGCGTGCCAACCGGCGTTATCAAGTCCGCGATTGGCGGGGATCATCGCCAGCAGGCCGACCGTTTCTTCAATATCGGCAGCATCCAACGGACGGATGATGAACGTCGCCGGGGTGCGCTGGCTGGTCATCCCGGTGGATGCGCTGTCCGTGCCGCCGTCATCATAGTAGAAGCGTTCCAGCCATTCCGCCATGATCTCGCGATGCGTGCGAAACGGCAGCAGCGGAATGTCACCGGGCGCGAACAGTCGCACCGCCGCCGCGTCGTCCCCGGCTTGCATCGCCCCACCGACCGGGCGCATCCGGTAGAAGATCATGATGCCGCTGACCGGCGGCCCTTCCGGGAACGAGTTCACACCCATCATCTCGATGATCTCGACATCCAGCCCGGTTTCTTCCTTCGCCTCACGGATCGCCGCTTCTTCCGCGCTCTCGTCGGCCTCGATGAAGCCGCTGGGCAGCGTCCACTCGTCCTTGTGGGGTGGGTTGCCGCGCTGGATCAACACGATGCCGCCTTCGCTTTCGATGAGCATCCCCACGCCCGGCACCGGGTTCACGTAATGGACGTAACCGCAGTTATCACAGGTGGGGCGGGGTCGCCCGCCTTCCTCGCGCAGCACCAGCGTTTCCCCGCATATCGGGCAGTAGATCGGGTCTTTTGCCATGTGTGCCTCTATCCGGCTTTCTCAGAAAGTGACATCGCCCAGGCGGTCACCGGACGCGCATCGTCGGGCGTTGTCTTCATGCGCTTCTCCATCGCTTCCAGCACGTCGGCGTCGAAGGTGCGTTGCCCACAACGCGGACAAACCCACGCTGGGACGTGCTCGAAAATGAACCACTGCCCCCCACGTTGGCGCGTCACCGTGACGTGCTTTTTCTGCCGCGGCTGATCTGTATCACAAAATTCACATGGATAACGACGCTCGCTCATCACCTTCACCTTTAATCCACCACATAGACCGTGACGATAATTAACAACGTCCCATCACTGCGGAAACGGCAAACAACATCGACTTCGTTTTGCTCAACATCGCCGCGTATAACATAGTGTGGCCCTCGCGGATCATCCGTGTACGTTGAGTCCAGATCGCCGTTCAAAGCGGTGCGGGGAGGTGTTGCTAACATGATCGTCAAGTATGCCGGTTACCAATCAGCGACCGCGCATAACCTTTACATCGACGCTTATCACTATTGGGACGGCCCGCTGTGGTTATATCGCATTTTCTACCGGGTATGGATCCCAAGCCGGAGCTATGTTGATTTTCGCTTCCCCGTGCTTTACATCCGGTCACCGCAAGATCGCATCGCGTCGAACGCCGCCTTCGAGCAGACGCTCAAAACACGCGATGATTGCCTCCTCCGCGTGTGGGATGATGTTAATCACTGGTTCCCTGAGCAGCACAGCCAGCGCGTGCTGCACGAAATCCGTCCGTTTCTTATCTAAGCATGACGAATGGCGGTCGGAACGCCGACTACCGATGACCTCACCCTACGCGCTACACTCGCTTTTCCCTTTCCATACGGAGAGGGGCCTGGGTGAGGTCAATGATTTTCGATGTGTCGAGGCTTACATCTCCAAATAGTCACGGAGCTGGCGGCTGCGTGTGGGGTGACGTAGCTTACGCAGTGCCTTCGCCTCGATCTGCCGGATGCGCTCACGGGTGACGCCGAAGTGCCGCCCGACCTCTTCCAGCGTGTGGTCTTGCCCGTCCTGCAAGCCGAAGCGCATTTCCAGCACCTCGCGCTCACGGTCACTGAGCACGCCCAACGCCGAGCCGATCTGTTCTTTGAGCAGTTGGCGGCTGGCGGCGTCCACCGGGCCGAGCACCTTATCGTCCTCGATGAAGTCACCGAGCAGGCTGCTGTCCTCCTGACCGATGGGCATCTCAAGGCTCATCGGCTCCTGGCTGATGCGCATGATCTTACGCACCTTCTGTGCCGCCCGCCGGAGCTTACGCTGCAAGCTGGGGTCAAGATGGGTGTTGTTGCGCCGCAGCAGCTTGATGGCCTCGGTTTCTTCCTCGCTGAGGATGTCCATTTCCAGCGCGATCTGCTCCGCGCTGGGTTCCGCGCCGAGTTGTTGCAGCAGTTCGCGCTGCACACGCATCAGACGGTTGATCGTCTCCACCATATGCACCGGGATGCGGATCGTCCGCGCCTGGTCGGCAATCGCCCGGCTGATGGCCTGCCGAATCCACCACGTCGCGTAGGTGCTGAACTTGTAGCCTTTAGTGTGGTCGAACTTGGCGACCGCCCGCAACAGACCGATGTTCCCTTCCTGAATCAGATCGAGGAAGTTGATACCGCGCCCCATGTAACGTTTAGCCACACTGACGACCAGCCGCAGGTTAGCTCGTGTGAGTGCCTCGGCTGCCATTTCCGCTTTGATCTCGACCTGTTCCAGCACGTAGGGCAGGTCTTCGACGGATTCTTCGTCCTCGAATAACCAGTGCTCGAAGATGGATTGTTCCGGCAGGGTGTTTTCCTGGCGGAAGTGGTTCTGAAGCTGCATTTGTTGATCCATCGGGATCAGGCACATCCCCTGCATCACGTCGAATAACTGGCGGGCGAGTTCTGTCCAATCATCGTTACGACCCCAGTCCTCTTGACGCAGATACTGCCGCACATAAGAGTTTTCCGGGTCGGATAATTCGCCGTTGATTGACTGTATCTCGTCGATGACCTTGCGCAGATCGGGCGGCTCGTCGTCGAAGTCATCCGCGACCTTAAGCACCTGCTGCCAGCTTTCATGAATGTGCTTGTAAGCCAATTGCACGATCTCAATTGGCTTGGGCAGACCGGAGGTGATACCGTCCTGCTTATCGACCTTAGACAATTCATCGGTCAGTTCTTGCAGCAGCCTTTCCGACGCCATCTGGACGCTCAACCAGATCTCCTGGTTGCTATCCAGCAGTGGCACCTGCCCGATTTCTTTGAGGTACATACGCACCGGGTCATCCGCCATAGAGATCGTCTCGACGCGTGTGCTATCATCGTCGTCGTCGTCCTCTTCATCATCATCGTCATCGTCGTTTTCATCGAGGTCGTCGTTTAAGTCGTCCGCGTCCTCAAGATCGTCGTCATCAAATTCGTCTTCGTTTTCATCGAGATCGTCGATGTCAACCAGCCCTGATGCCTTCGGTTTCCGTATACTTTTCTTAGCCATGTGTACCTTCAACTCTATAGGCGTTTATCTAAAATCGTTGTAAAGCGCCAACTCTGCATCCAGCAGATTGCGCGCCCATCTTGAAGTTTCGACCCGTTGGCTGATGTGCTGTGCCATCTGCCCGTCGTCCTCATGGAGTTCTTGCTGCATAAACCGGTGTTCGTGGATCTCCTGGTTGAGCCTTCGCAGCCGCAGTTTCAACGCCGCGCCGATAAGTTCTCGCTGCTGGTCGATTGTCGGTCGGATGCGCCGGTCGTACTGGCGCATCAGTTGGGCGAAGTCACCGCCGAACCGCTGGTTGACCCGGTCACGCATGTGGTCGTCATCGGTTTCTCGCAGGTCGTCGAATGTGCGTTGCAGTTCGTCATCTAACCGGGCTTGCAAATACGCCATCACATCCTGGTCAGATTGCCCTAACGCCTCCATAAACAACCGGAGTAGCGCCTGATAACCACTACGGGTAAAGTCCTCGGTGTTGAGGTTGCACAATGGCCCTTTGAGCAGTGTCACCTCCCCGGCGGAAAGTTCCCGAAACTTACGGTTAATCATGTAGTATGTGTCGGGATTCTGCAATAACATACGTAGACAATACTTCTCGGTGACGTTTGCCGGGGACGACGGCGCGACCGGTTCGTAAGCGGCATCGTCATCGTCGTCGTCGTACATATCCAGCAGCGCCGGGTCAGGCGGCGGTGGTAATTCTACGTCATCCTCTAGACGTGATGGCGGTGGGGATTGCTTACGTCGTTGGTCTTGTGCATCTTGAGAACGCCGCTGCGCTTCCATCTGGGCATCCGCCCATTGGAGTAGCGTTTGCTCCGGCAAGCGCAGGTGCAACGCTAACATCTGGATGTTGCTCTGCTTATACAGATCGCTTTCCGAAGCGGTGAGCATCGGCAGCAGTCGCCGTGCGACGGCCTCGCGTTCCTGAACGGTCGCATTTTGGGGCAGGGTTGCCATCTCCTGTGCGATGACGTAATCCGCGACCGGCGTCGCGTTTTCGACCAGCGCCGCCCACTGCTCCGGTGTTTCACGGATGAGGTCGTCGGGGTCTTTCGCACCGGGGATCTGCAAAATGCGAATATCCGCGCTCAGTCGCCCGGCATAATCCGCCGTGAGCGTCTGCCGGGCCGTTTCCAGGCTGCGCCGGGTCGCGTTCTGTCCGGCGGCGTCGGCATCCAGCGCCAGTACGATCTTTTTAGCGTAGCGCGGCACCAGCAAGTTTAACTGTGTTTCGGTCATCGCCGTGCCCATCTGCGCGACCACATTGGTAAAGCCGCCCTGGTGCGCCTGGATGACATCCATGTAGCCTTCGACGATCACCGCCGTTTCGCTCTCGCGGATGCTGTGCTTGGCGGCGTCAAAGCCGAACAGCACCTTACTCTTATCGAATACGAGCGTTTGCGGCGAATTGAGATACTTCGGGTTGTCTTCCGGGTCAAGCACACGCGCACCGAAACCGATAACCCGTCCGCGAGCGTCTCGGATGGGCAACATCAAACGATTGCGGAAGTAGTCGTACACCCGCCCGGTGTCGCTCTTACGCACTAAACCGGCGGCGAGGATCAGGTCTTCGTCGTAGCCGATTTGTGTGAGAGCTTCCAGGGTGTTCTGCCATCCATCGGGCGCATAGCCGATCTGGAAAGTTTTGATCGTTTCCAGCGTGAAGCCGCGCTTCTGCATGGTGTAGGCCAGCACCTGACGTACATCATCGTTCTTGTCCGACAGCAGATGATCGTGGTAGATCTTCGCGGCGGTTTCCAACACACCGCGCACGCGGTCGGCTTCTTCCGTTTTTTGGCGTTGTTGGGGCGTCTGCTTCTGGACTTCCACCCCGGCCTGTTTGCCGAGTTCCTGTAACGCCTCTTTAAAATCCCAACTGTGGTATTTCATCACGAAGCTGAACAAGTCGCCGCCCTCGGCGCACGCACCAAAGCAACGCCAGGATTGGCTGTCGTCGTTGACCACGAACGAAGGGGTTTTTTCCGAATGGAATGGACAGCACGCTTTGTGATACCGACCGGAGCGTTTCAGCGGGACGTATTGGTTGATGTAACTGACGATGTCGATGCGGCTTTTGATTTCATCTGTGACTGACACGGGAAGAATTTTCCTTAAATTGCTCTTGAGTGGATTATATAGGCCGGGTTTTCTACACGCAACACTAGCTTAAGAAGATAGGTGATGAAGCAAACACGTTCTCATGCGTGTCAAGTTAAGCTGATGCGCTTCAATATGCAACTATTCTGACCCCTATCCCCCACCTTATCCCCCTAGACGGAGAAAGGGGGACTTTCACCTACAAAGTTGAGCCAATGTACGAACAAAGTAGTACCGAAGCATTAGCAGGCATGTTACCCTCCTTCCTTGTCTACAGGGCGGGCTGACCGCAGGTCAGACCGGGTGGGTCCAAAAGCCTAAATTGACAGCTATGGGGGGTGAGAGGTCATGTCCACTAATTCCGTTAGAACCAGAATTTTTACAGTTCTTTAACATTAATATTTGACTCCGCTGAAAGAACTCAATATGACCCGAAAAAAGTGGGTCATAGAGGTTCAATATGGTGTGATAACGGGTCAAATTTTCGGCAAAATGACCTTTTTTCAGTAGAGTCATATTTGTATTTTGTTGCATTTTGAGTAGAAAAGAATAACGATAGACATAGTTTGATCGTATCTGTGAGATACTTCAAGGCACAGTGATTCGATAACAGGCAGGCCGACCGTGACCAATGACATCCGCGTCCTCATCGCAGAGGACAGCAGCACCATCCGGCGCTATCTAAGGGAATTGATCAGCGGCACCCCTGGCATCTGTGTAATCGGTGAGGCCGCCGACGGTGAGGAAGCCGTGACGCTCACCGCTGAACTGCGCCCCGATGTGGTGTCGATGGATGTGCGAATGCCACGACTCGACGGGATGGAAGCCACCCGCCGCATCATGGCCTACACACCCAGGCCGGTCGTGGTCGTCAGTGGACTGGTGCAGCAGGAGGTCGAGTTGTCGTTCCAGGCGATCCAGGCTGGCGCGCTGGCAGTGGTGGAAAAACCCCCGGCCCGCAACAACCCGGATTTCACTGCCAAACATCGCCAGTTGATGCGTACCCTGGTGGCGATGTCGAAGGTCAGTGTGGTGCGCCGGGTGACCCGTCCCCTGCCGGATATAGATGCGGTCGAGGTGCGCAGTTATACCCATCCCTCACCGGAGGTGCTCGCCATCGGTACGAGTGCGGGCGGGCCGAAGGCGTTGAGCCGGTTATTGAAGGCGCTCCCGGCGGACTTCCCGCTACCAGTGGTGATCGTCCAACACCTGGCGCAGGAGTTTGTGCCGGGGCTGGCTCGCTGGCTGGATAAGGCCACGCCGCTCACCGTTCAAGTGGCAACCGATGGCATCGTTTTAGAGCCAGGTGTGGTAAACTTATCACCAGGGACGGTGCATCTGTGCGTGCAGCGTAGCGGGGGCCGGTTGGTCGCCACATTCGACGCCCAACGCGGTCGTTATCGCTACCAGCCGTCGGTCGATGTGCTGTTTGAATCGGTCGCGGTAACTTGCGGCGCACGCGCCATCGGTGTGATCCTCACTGGCATGGGGGACGATGGTGTCAACGGTCTGCTGGCGATGCGCCAGGCCGGGGCACGCACGTTCGCCCAGGATCGGCACAGCGCGACCGTCTTTGGGATGCCCGGCGCAGCAATTGCGCGTGGTGCAGCGGAACAAGTTTTTGGGCTTTCCGCACTGCCTTTAGCGATCTTAAAATCAACGTAGGATAGGTGGATATGGCGCTGGAAGTTCTCTTAATCGAAGACAGTAAAACACAGGCCGCGCAGATTAAAGAAACGCTGGAAAGTGTCGGCCTGCGGGTGCGCGTGGCTTATGATGGTCCCGATGGCATCCGTGAGGCGATTGAAAACCCGCCGGCGCTGGTGGTGCTTGATGTCAAACTGCCCAGTATGGACGGTTTCCAGGTTTGCCGCCGTCTGAAGCGCAACCCATCCACCCAGGATGTGCCGGTGATTATGCTGACGGAAAAGGCCGGGCCACAGGCGACGATGTCGGGGTTGCGGGCCGGCGCTGATGATTACATCCCGAAGGACATCTTCGCCTCGGAGCATTTGATTAACACGTTGCAGGAATTGGGCATTCTCGAGTAGAGTCGGTGCGACAATGAAAGCGGAACGATAACCATGACGGATATTCGCGGCCCTTACCACATGCGCCCACCGATTATGACGGTCAAAGTGGAAGACAGCATGGATATTATGATCGTGCGGGATACCACTCGGCGGGCATCCAGTCTATTAGGGTTTGCCCCGGCCCACCGGGCGCAGCTTTCCAGCGCGGCGGCGACGCTGGCGGAACTGGTGCTTAAAACCGGTGAGGTGCACACGATTCACCTTAACGGCGTGTTGAACGGCACCCGCACCGGCTTGCAGATCTCCTCAGAGACACCCTGGCTTGCCGGGGTATCTGCCAATAACGTGCTGGTCGCGCTGCGTTCTAAGCTGGGTGATCTGGTCGATGAGATCATGCTTGAGGGCAAAGACCCGCCCATCATCTTAATGGTGATGTGGTTGAGCGAAGCTCAAAGCCGGAGCCTCGTCGATGAAGATTGACGACCGTCTGCCCATCCTGACTTTTGTGTTGGGCGAACAACATTTCGCGCTGCGCATCGAAGACGTGGTTGAGGTGGCGGCGATGGTCGCGCTGACCGCGATCAACGGTACGCAAGCGGCGGTGTTGGGGGCGGCGAACCGCCACGGGGAGGTGTTGCCCATGCTTGATATGCGTCAGGTGATCGGGCTGTCCCCGCTCCAGGTGGATGATGACACACTGTTCATCGTCGCGCGAGGTGGCTCTCACCTGGTCGGCCTGGTGGTTGATCTAATCTTACAGGTGGAATACACCAACCCCCGGCAGATTGACCGTCGCGCCATCGGGCATTACGTCAGCGGCGTGGTCAGCGATGACCGGTGGTTGATCCAACTATTAGACGTCCATGCACTGCTGCAAACTTTCCTGCCGGAAAGTGTAATGATCGAGGGCGAAACATGACTATGACGAAGCCAAACGGACGAAGGCGACGCCGAGAGCGCATTCTCATCGTCGCTAAAGACGAGGAATTACGCGCCTCCATGACGGAGACGTTAGAAATGGCTGGCGGTTATGCGACCAACCAGGCCAGCAGTTTTGAAGAAGCCTTGAGCGAGATTTTGCTGGTCGATTTTGACTTGATCGTCACCGAGGCCGAACTGCCCGACCTCAGCGGTATGGACTTGCTCGCCGTTGTCGGCGGATTGCGCCCCAACGCCAGCGTGATCGTCATCGACGACGATCTTTCTGCCAAAAGTGCGGTCGCGGTCTTCCGGCTGGGCGCGGTCGATTATCTCTACAAGCCGCTCAACATGACCTTTGTGCTAATGCAGATCGAACGGCAGCTAGAGATGAAACGGGCGCTGCAAAGCCGCCCCGCCGACGAGGAAAAGCCTCGCGCTGTCGAGCCAGTGCGTGACCGCGCGCGCCGCCTGGACCCGCGCACACGACCGGCGGCGCTGGTCTTGAACCGCAATCACTTTAAACGCATCAACCTGGAGCTAAACCGGCTACTCGGTCACGTTCGCGCCGGGTTCGTCGGTTTAGTCGATGCCGATGGCAACATGGTCGGTGCGGCGGGCACGTTGGACGACTATGACCTGCAACTGCTCACACGGGCGCTCAGCATTGACCACAGCGCCCAGCATTCACTGGCAAGCATTTTGGATGAGACGAAATTCCACTCGACATATTTTGAGGGGGATGAGGTCGGGGTATATATTATCGAGTTCGGCGCACCGTATACGGTGTCGCTGGCGGTGATCTGCGGGACGGATATTAAACCGGGCATGGTGTGGTTGTATAGCAAGCGCACCGCCGCCATCATTGACGAGGTACTCAAGACCATCCCCAAACCCAAAAGTTTGCCGAACATCCAGTAGAGACGCAGCTAGGATTTTACCGTCTGGAACATCTCATAAAATTCCTCGGTAGTGCCCTTTTCCAGATTGTTTTCGATGATGTGCTCGGCTAACCGCTTGAGCCGTTCGATCATCTGCTTGGGGATGACCCCCTTACGGATGTGCTGGTCAAGATAGATGATCCCGTAGTTGCCAACCGGCATCACCACCACGACCCGCAGGTTTGCAAAATTCGTGTTGGTCGTCGGTGCCTCGGATGGATCGGTGATCACGTTATTGGTGATGACGACATCGTTGTTGTCACGCGCTTCACGCAGACATTCCATCGCAAATTCACCGAAGGCCGTCGTTTCAAGCATCGCACGATCCACGTTAACCATTGCGATTGGTTCTAGATTGCGGTCAACGGCGATGCAGCGTTCCGTATGGGTCACTTTCTTCGCCGTATACATAAAATTTTTCACAAACGAATCATTCATCTGGGTTTCCCCTAAAACCTCTTGTTACCTTTATGCTGACCATTCTAACGCAATCCGAGGATATAAGCGATGTTTTTCAAACGTTTTGCCTCTACATATTTATTCAGTACCGGCACCAGCAATCCGATGCTCCGTAGGGTTTCCGGCAGTGGCATGGACGCAAGTTGCTGCGCGACCTCATGCCACAGGATGTCATGTTCGGCCTCATCGAGCAGCAACCACAGCGCCACACTCCGCTTGATCTGTCGCAACCGTACCGTCTGCGCCGAGATTTGAAACGCCGCCCTTACCCCAAACCGGATCACGTCGAAGCGGCTTAACGTTGGTTTCTCGACCGCGCCAGGGCCGTTCACCAGCAGCGCCGCCAGGATGCTAATCGCGCTGGCCTGGTCATACTCATCCGGGATCGACTCGATCACGTCGAAGGCACGCCGGGCGATTTCTTTTTCCATGTCCTCGTCGGCCATCAAGGGGGCGATTGCCGCCAGCGTACTGGCCCGGTCGTACCCGTCTTCGATCACGTCGATCTTCTCCCACGCCTCGGTGATGATTTCCGGGCGGTTCGCCGGGGGGAGGTTCTGCGCCAGTGCGATTAACGCGGAAACCTGGTCGAACGGGTCGGCAAGGCTCCGTGCGATTGCCAGTAAATCGTCGATCAGCCCCGGCGCGAGATGCGGCGCGATGCTCACCAACGCCCGTGACCGCTTGTAATCAAACGGCAGTAGCCGGGTGCACTCAATCGCCGCCCGCAGCGCGTCGTCGCGCTCCGCCGGGGGGATGCGCGGTAAGATGCTGATAAGCGCGTTGAGGCGTTGTTGCAGGTCGCTTAACTGGTAGATCGCTTCCAGCGCCCGGTCGAGCAAACGCTCCGGCAGGTTGCTACCCAACAGACTCAGGGCGCGGGCGCGGGCGTTCTCGTTTTCGATCAGGCGGGTGGTTTCCAGCGCGTTGGTGAACGCTTGCTCCAGCAGATGATCCGGCAGTGCATCAACCAGCGCCATCAACGCGGTGACGCGCTCATAATGGTGCGGCAGGTTGGACGCCGCCGCCAGTGCGTCCTGTAAGGTCTGGGCGCGGGCGTGTTCTGGGGCGTAGTGTGCCAGCACGGTCAGCGCATGGACGCGGGCGTCTTGCTCACGCATGGTATGGGCGACGGCGAGGCTGGCGACCAGCATGTTCGGCGGCAGCGTCGGCGCGAGTTCCGCGAGCATTTCGGCCCGGTCGCGTTCGTTGCCGAGGCTGTGGACGGCGGCGAGTGCTTCACCCTGTAGGTCGAGCGTCAGATGCGGCGCGAGTGCCACCAGTGTACGGGCGCGGAGCTGCCGCCGTGAGAGTGTGACCGCGACACCCAACGCTTGCTCCAGCACATCGGGGAAGCCATCCTTGATAGAGGCCGGTTCCAGATGCGGGGCGAAGTTAATCAGCGCGTTGGCGCGTTCGTCCTCATTGCGGATTTCCATGATCGCCTTGAGCGCCGCCGCGCGCACGGTAAATTGCAACTGTGGGGAGACCCCCCGCACCAGCGTGGTCAGCGCCCGGATGCGCTCCCCCGGTGCAAAGATATTCTGCGTGCTTTGCAGCGCCCGTTTCTCGACCGACTTCGGCATGTGGTCGGTGATGGCGTTGATGGCGTTGGCTCGTAGTACATCGCTGGGGATCTCGTCAATCTCGTCCAAGATGCGGTTGAACATATCCACGCCCATCTTATCGGGGAGCTGTGCCGCCAGCGCGACCAGACTCCGTACACGCGCTTCCGTGCTGACGATTTTCCACGCGGTCTGGACGGTCTGCGTCAAGTGGACGGAGATCCGCGTTTCTTCGTCGCTACGCTCCGTCATGACCGGCACCAGCGCCAGCGCCAACCGGCTGCGTGCCAGCGGGTCTTGCAACGTTTGTACGTCTTCCCACAACCGCGTGATGATCTGCAAGCGTTGTTCGGTGTTGAGTTCGGTCGCCAGATCCAGCATCAATTCACCGCGTGGGGCGGGTTGTTTGATCGCGCTGACCTCGTTCATCAGGGCGCGTACTTGTGTCTGCGTGAGCGTGGCTTTGAGCGCCACCAGTGACGCCAGCCGCGCCGTGACCATATCCAACGGCGGCTCTGGTGTGTTGACCGGTGCCGCATCGTTCATCTGGCTGAGTGCGAGCACATACTGGATCTGTTGGTCAATCGCAGCGCGACCGGCATCCAGCATTTTTGCCAGCGCGGTTTCGAGCTGTTGGCGATCCAACGGGGTGGGGTGCGCTTTGGATTTCGTGTTATCACTCATGAGTTGAAAAGTCCGAAATCGGAAAAGTTCAGTGGTTTATCGTCTACAATCAATGATTCTATTCTAGGCTTGATGTATAGCACCGCGCAAGCCGATCCGCTAAACTCTACGCTATTTACTGGTCATCAAGGAGTATTGCCGAATGCCACCTGTTCTGATCGTCCTCGCAGGCGGGAGGGCCTCGCGTATGTGGCCCATCAAAGAAAAGTCGCTGTTGCGCTTCGGCACCGAGCCGCTGCTCGTCAGCCAGTTACAGGGGTATCGTAAGCTCGGCTTCAAACGGGTGATTATCGTCGCCAACCCGACGAACAAAGCGGAGATCGCCGCTTATACCGCGCCACTCGACGGACAAATACAACTTGACATCATCGTGCAGCCACAGGCGCTGGGCATGGGGGATGCGCTGCTGCAAGCCCAACCCCTGCTCGAAGACACGCCCAACGCCCCACTCTACGTGACGCAAGTGCATGATGTCGTCGATAACCAACTGCATGTTGACATGCTCATGGCCTTCAATCGTGATCCGTCGAAGTCGTATATCGCCGGTGTCGAAATCAACGGCTATTTCCCCGGTGGCTATCTCATTATCGGGGAAAACCGGCGCATCAAAGGCATCGTTGAGAAACCGGGCGCGGAAAACCGCCCCAGCAACCTCGTGAACGTCGTCGCCCACATCCACAGTAACGCCGCCGGTCTGTTTGCGGCCTTGCGTGAAAATTACGTCAGCGAGAACACCGCCGACGGTCACTACGAGCGGTCGATGTCCGCGATGATGCAGGCCGACCATGTCTTTCAAGTGGTGCCGTATAAGGGCTTCTGGGGGGTGCTCAAATATCCCTGGCATGTGTTGGACATCATGGATTACTATCTCAATCGCATCAGCGGGCAGGTCGTCGCGGAAGACGCCTTCATCGCGCCGACCGCCACCCTTGCCGGCAACGTCTACATCGGCGCGAATGCGAAGATCTACCCCGGTGCATCGGTCGTCGGCCCGGTTTACATCGGCGCGAATACGACCATCGGCAACAACGCACTGGTACGCGGCGCAATGGTGATGAACAACTGTGAGGTCGGCTTTACGACCGAGGTCGCCCGTAGCTATATCGCGGATCGCTGCGCCCTGCACGCCTGCCGTGTGTTGGATTCGGTCTTTGCGGAGGATGTGAATTTTTCCGCCGGGTGTACGACCGCCAATCTGCGTTTAGACCGTGCGGAAGTGCGCTCGACCGTGCAGGCAGAACGCCGCGCCACCGGCAGACGCAAGTTCGGCGCGGTGATCGGGCGGCAGGCGTTCATTGGTGTGGACGCGCTCACCATGCCCGGCGTTAAGATCGGCGCACGCACACGGGTAGGGCCGGGGACACACATTTATGCGGATGTCGCCGACGATAAGCGGGTGTACGTCAAACAGCAGTTGACCGTCGAAGACAGTACACCCTCTGAGCCGCCTCAAAGTCCGTGATTGGGCATCAGTTTGCCTAATGCTTCCTGCGTGGCATCGCGGACTTTGGGGTCGTGGTCTTCCAGCAGAGTGCGCAGCGCGGTGATCACATCGGTGTCTTCCGGCGCGGCGAGGTCGCCCAGCGCATACGAGGCGCTATAGCGAATTTTCTCTTCCGGCGCGTTGAGCAATTTCACCAGCGGTTTGATCGCGCTGCGATCCCCCAGCCGCCCCAGCGCGACGATGCAGCCGTGTTTGACGTTGGGGTCGTCGCGTTCGAGTTCTTTAAGCAACGCGCTGACCGTCTGCGGGTGCTTGATCTGCGCGAGGGCGTGGGTCGCATGGAAGTGCAGGTAAATCTCGTCTTTGCTCAGGAAGTTAATCAACGGTTGCACCGCTACCGGGTCACCGATGCGGCGCAGCGCGTTAATCGCCGTCAGCACCACATGATTGTCACTGTCTTGCAGCGCGATAATCAGCGGTCCTAACGCCCGTTTATCACCAATCATGCCCAGGGCTTCGGCGGCGTTGGCACAGATGCGGGCATCACCATCGTTCACCGCCATAATCAGCAGATCAACCGCCTCCGCGCCGTGTTCGATGAGTGACTCAACCGCCGCCTCCTGTGTTTCGGCGTTTTCCGCGCCGAGGTCGGCGATAAGCGCGTGCAGTTGCTCTTGATTGCCCATAGCGTCTACCCTTCTAATCTTACTCGCCTAATGTTTTAAGCGCCGTATACGCTGCGTGCCGGACGGTGGCGTCCGGATCGCGGCGCATGGTCTCATCTAGCGGTTCGACGGCGCGGGGGTCGCCCAGTTTGGCGAGGGCTTCCACCGCGCTGCGGCGCACGTTGGCACTCTCGTCTTCCAAGTGTTGGACGATGGTGTAGTAAGCTCGTCCGTCGCTGAGTTGCCCTAGCGACCATACGACATTGTAACGTACCCATTCGCCCTTGTCATCGCTGGCATCCAGCAGGGCTTCGGTCGTATGGAAGTCACCGATTTGCCCTAACGCCTTCGCCGTGCGGATGCGCACCCACAGGTCATCATGTTTGAGCAGCGGCAGCATGGTCGGCACGGCCCGTTTGTCCCCAATGAGGCCCAGCGCCGCCGCCGCCGACCCTGTAACGGTTGCCACATCGTCTTTAAGCAGATCGATCAGCGGTTCGACGGCCCGCTCATCACCGAGCCATCCCAGCGCCGCCGCCGCGTTACGCCGGATAGCGGGGTCTTCGTCGTTGAGGCTGGCGATCAACGGGGCGACCGCGCGTTCGTCGCCGATTTCACCGAGCGCCCGTGCTGCCCATTCCTGAATGCGCGACTCGCGGTCGTGCAGCAGTTCGACGAGCGGCATGACCGCGTCAGGACTGCCGATTTCACCCAGAGTCCAGGCGATCATGTAACGAGTTTGCGGGGTTGCTTCGTTCATCGCGGCGATCAACGTCGGGACGATGGCATCACCACGCTCGATCAACTGAACCGCTGCGGACTGTCGTTTATCACCGTTATCACTTGCGAGATCAAGCATGAGATCTCGAATTTCGTTTTTGATATTTTCCATAGTGGATATGCTCCTATGAACGTATAAATTCATACTAACATATGAATACACCACGAGAGGCTAAAGATATTCGTCGTCAACCTCGATGAGATCATCGCCGATCATATCGAGGGTCTGTTGTTCGAGTTCCCACAAATCGGATGACTCGTACTGTTTTTGCATTTTGCTCAATCGGGGCTGCCCGTCTGAATGCTCACGCGCCCACTCACGGGCGAAGTCACCGTTGCGGATTTCGTCCAGCGTGACCTCCATCAGGCGTTCCAGCTTGAGTTCTTTGAAGCGTTCCATGCGGCTGTAGGTGCTGTACTGCCCGATCTGGTTGGTGAGCTTCAACGCCTCTAACAAACCGGAGCGGGCTGACTGTTGCATGTAGTCGGTAAACTTGCCGCCCAAATACAGGTCGAGCAGCACGGCCTCCGCTGGGTAGCCCTGTTTCATCATCAGTTCAGCAGCGGTGACCAGCATGTGATGTACGGTCGGCAGAATCGCCTGCTGGACGAACAGGTTAATCTCCGCTTCCTGCTCGATGTTGATCTCGATGGCACCGGCCTGTAATGCGCCGATCCCACGGGCGACCGCGAGCACACGCCCCCAGGCATCTCGGCTGGCGTCCTGCCACACGGCGACAAAGCTAGGGAAGCCGTGCCCCTGCACGAATCTCTCACGCAGCGTTTCCCCGATGGTACGCGGGGACACCAACCCGACATCCACGAAGGGCGGCGGCTCGATGAAGCCGAAGCTCACGTTATAGGCGCTGGCGAAGATCAACGTGTTGCCTTTTTGTAGATTGGGCGAGACTTCCTGAATGTAGGTTTGAACCATGCGTTCATCGGAAGTCAGCAGCATGATGATCTGCGTGCGGGCGGTGGCGGCGGCGATGCTCGCCACGTTGAACCCCGCCCGCGCGGCGGCGGCTTGCTCCTCACCATCACCGCTCACCAGCACATGAATGCCGCTGTCACGCAGGTTGTGCGCGACCGCCCGCGCCAGGCTGTTATAACCGATCACGCTAATCACCTGATTGGCGATGATGGCGAAATCAGCATCCTCTTCGTAGTAGATCATGGTCATGGTGTTGGTGCCTCCAGATGGAACTTCCAGACGGGTAGACTGTGCCCATTATGCCGGAAGCCGAACCGTTGGTATAGTCGCTGAGAGCGAAAGTTGCTGGCCTGCGTGTTGACCGTAACGCGCTTCAGGTTACGCCGGGCAAACCGCCGTAGTAGATCATGCAGCAGCGCCGCCCCCACACCCTCCCCCTGTGCTGCCGGGGCGACCGCTAACCGTGCCAGATGCCCGTTACGCTGGTAAACCGTGCTGAGCTGGTAGCCGAGCATTGCATCGGCCTCATCCAGCGCGACCGTGCAGCTTGACGCCAGCCGTTTGGCGTTGTGGAGTTCACTATCGCTCAACTGCCAGGGCGCATCGAACGCGGTTTGATCCAACCGGATCATGTCATGCAGATCAGCCGAGTGTGCCGGACGAATGGTGAATGAATATGCTTGCTCGTCCGGCTGGGATGGCGTGGTGTGTGTTAGCGTAACCACTTCTTCGATGTACCGGAAGGACAACCGCCGCAAATAGCTCGGCAGCCAATCTTCAATCACCAGCATAGAAACACTGACGGCCTCATTCTGCAAACGCGCACACGCCGTCTGCCACAATGCTGAAAGGATCGCGTAGGTATCGCTGAAATCCGCCATAGCGATCACTCGTAGCCAGGTCGTGTGATCCAACGGTGCGGAAAAGCCGACCACGCCCTGCAAGTCGTCGTCTTGCCAGGCCAGCAAAACCACATTGCCGGGCAGTTCAAGCCATTGTTCGGTCGTGTGCCAATCCAGATGGCGCTGCACATGGTAGTTACGAAAGAGCAGATCCAGCACTTGCTGGCGGTGCTTGCGTTGGTAAGTGTCGATATAAAGCACGGCGGGTTACTCTCGCTGCTGGCGCAGATCCCGATGGCGGCGGTCGGCGTAACTCGCCACCCGAAGCTCGAACAGACGACACATTCGCTGGTCAAGCAGGCGGCTGCGCAGCCGGGAACCGAGATTTTCAAAAGGCACGGCGCTGGTAAAGACGGTTGGCAGACGTTCCAGATAGCGGAAGTCGATGATCTGAAAAAGTTTTTCCTGCGCCCAGGGTGTCGCGTTTTCCCCGCCCAGGTCTTCGAGCACCAGCAGTTCCGATTGCCGGATCATCTTGAAGCGTTCGTCAAAGCTGGTTTTGGAGCGCGGATCATACGCCTTGCGAATGTAATCTAACAAGTCCGAGACGGAGAGGATAATCGCCCGCCGCCCCTCTATCTGGTATTCGTTGGCGATGGCGGCGGCGAGATGGGTCTTCCCGCTGCCGTGCGACCCGCGCAGCAGCAACCAGGGCCGTTCATCGGACATGCGTATCAGAACATCTTCCGTATATTCTTCGGTGATGGTGATGGCGCGGTGCAGGTTGCGCCGTTCGCTTTCTGAGTCCGTTGCGACGATCTCGAAGTTGCCAAAGCGCATGTGGTTATATCGCCGCAAATCCATCAGTTCGTCCAGTTCGCTCTGGTTGGTGAGTGTCTGCTGTGTACGAAAGTCCGGCGCGTCGATCAACGTCATCCGCGAAATAAAATTGTCCATCACCCGGCTGCGGATGCGTGGGTCGATGTCCTCCAGTTCTTGATTGGTGGTGACGACCGTCTTTAACCGGTGTGAATAACGATGGTCGAGCAGTTGAAAGAGCTTTTCCTGCGCCCAGGGGCTGGGGTTTTCCACACCCAGGTCATCGAGGATGAGCAGATCAACGTTGCGCATCCGTGTGAAGGTTTCGTCGTAACCGCCCTCCGAACTATAGCCGAAGGACGCCCGCAGATGGTCGAGCAGATCCGGCACGGTGGTAAACATCACCGCGTCCCCCTGTTCCAACCGGTGATTGCCAATCGCCGCCGCCAGATGCGTCTTACCCGTGCCATACGTCCCGGTGAAAAGCATCCACCCCTCCGGCTCGATGGCGAAATCATATGCCTGTCGCAGCGCCACCTTGAGGTTGTGTTGGTGCTTTGAGTCGTAACCGCCGATTTCCGTGTTAAAGCTGTCGAAGGTCTTGTCTGCGTAGGCTGTGAGGTTGCTCATCTGCCGTTTGCGCTGCTTGAGTGCCTCGTCCGCTTCCGCCGGGTTGTTGGGGCAGCGAAACAACTTGCCGAACCGGGAATCATCGACCGGCACCTCATAGCGCACCACACCCAATCCCTGGCAGGTGTCGTCTTTCAGGCCGCAAACTCCGCAGAATTCGCTTTCAACCTTCGAAGAGCCAGTCGTATTTGCCTGTTTGACCCGTGCCTTCATCGCTTTGATCTGGTCTTCGAGTGGATTCCTCATGCGATTTTCCTTCGCTCTGCCAGCGTTTCAAAATCCCCCGCACGTAGCTGATGCGGCGTTTGTTCTCCCGCACGGCGATCTGCATCGCTTCCGGCAACCACGCCGCCGGGTAATCGGCCTCAAGTGCTTTGAGTTCATCGACGATCATCGGTGTCAGCACGCCGAAGTTGTCTTCATAGAGTTTAAAGAGATTGGGGCGCTCCGGCAAGAGTTCTACCGGGCGTTCGAGGTCACCGGGCTGGAAATCGCCCATATCGAGGCGTTCGACGGTGCGCTGTCCCTGCGGTGTGTTGACTAAATACAGCGTCTCCGTGCGTCCCTCGACCGTCACCGTGACTTGCAGCAGGCTCCCACGTTCGACAGCGGCCTGCAACCCCGCGTCGAGCAGCGTTTCCGGCGGTCGCGCCGTGTCGATGACCCCCAGCGCCGTCATGCACGTCTCGCTGCGCAGCAGGTCGTCCCGGCGCACATAACGATAGGGCGCGGGCTTCTGCGGCAGCGCCCAACAACAGAACAGCAACAGCTTGAGTTCCGCGAGGTTGTCCGTCGCCGCCAGAAACCGACTGATGAACCCTGGCGGCACCGCCAGCGTGTCGAACGTCCCTTCGCCGAAGCCGTCGAAATCCATCACATATCCCCCAGGTCAACACGCCGCACCGCACCGTCGATGAACTTGGTCAACGCGCTCTCGAAGTACAGCGAGATCGTCCCCGTAGGGCCGTTACGATGCTTGGCGACGATAATATCCGCCTGGTTAGGGAACTCGGTCGCCTCGTTGTACACTGCATCCCGGTACAGGAACATCACAATATCGGCGTCCTGCTCGATGGAATTTTTGATAGTCAAATTATTACAAACATAGGAATGGTGCGTCTCGACAGTGAGATCAAAGACTTCTTCCTCGCCGTCAGGTTTAACAAACATAACTTCATCCCAGTCGATGTCCCTCGCTACCGCCAAATCCGGCGAGCTTGGCAGCGCGATGTGATCGTCCTTTGTGAGCGCGTCGAGACGCTTCCAGCCGTTGACCGTAAAGAACTTGTGGTTCGCCGTCGCACGGATCGTGCGTCCGAGCCGTGTCGTGAGTTTATACACCGGCTGCACCCCCGTGCTGAACGAGTTGGTGACCATCCCCGGTTCCAGCTTGTACGTTTCGGGGTTCAAACTCAGCACGCGGAAGCCAGTTTTGCCGATCAGGTTACGGATTTCCTCATCGTGCCCTTCGTCGTAAAGATATACACGAGACTCACCAGTCACGCAGCCGGATTCGCGCAGGTCGCTCAACACCGGGCGCTTATCCTGACGTTGTTCCACCGCACGCGAGAGCTGCGCGGCGGAGAACACCGGCACGTTGATCTCACGCGCCAGTTCCTTCAACGCCCGGCTGATAAAACTGATTTCCTGCACGCGGTTGTTCTGATACTGCCCGCCCGCGTTCATCAACTGCATATAATCGACGATCACTATATCCAGCCCGTGCTCGTGCATCAAACGGCGACATTTGGTGCGCATTTGCAGCGGATTCAGCGCCGGGGTGTCGTCGATGAAGATGGAGAAGCGGGCGATACGTCCGGCAGCTTCGACGAACCGGGCGTATTCGGTCATGCTGAGTTGCCCCCGGCGCAGCTTTTGCGAACTGATGCCCGTCTCCATTGCGATCATCCGCTGCACAAGCTGATCGACACCCATTTCCATCGTGAAGATCGCCACCCTTGCGCCCAATCGCGCCGAGTTCACCGCCGAGGACAGCAAGAATGATGTGTTATGGCTGACGATGCCGTTAGCGATAAACGTATTTTCGTCCGGCACGGTTAGATCGTAGCAAAGCCGCTCACCGGCGGGCTTGACCTGTACGACCGCATCCCAATGGAGCGTGCCATCAGGACGCACGGCGACCTGGTCACCGGGGCGCAGTTCCATAAGAGGCCGCCAGACCTTAGCACCGTCATGGTTGAGAACCATCACCGCATGATTATAGGTGCCCGTCAACATGAATCCGGCGCTGGTTTCCAGGCGTAGCGTCTGGCGCGGGCCGCTCTCGTAAAAATGTGAGGTCGGCTGCAAACCTCTGGAAGTCTGCACATCACACACCAATGGATAGTAAATCCCGCCGTCATCGTCAGGCATACCAATAGCATCCGCTGGCTTCAGTGAGACAATCGGCACCAGCCCTTGCTCAGTCATGACCAGCGTCTCCCCGGTGACACATTTCCCCATACCGGGGCGTCCGGCGAAGATCAACAGGTCGGAGCGTTGGAAGCCCCCTAGCAGCGCGTCAAGGTCACGGAAGCCACTCGGGATGCCCATCGAGGCGTCATCCATCTGCATCCGCTGGTCAAGTTGGTCGAAATATTCGCCGACGGCATCGTTCAAGGAGACGAACTCACGCCGGAGTTGCCGGTCAGTCACGTTGAACAGGCTTATTTCCGCCTGTGAGGTGACCGCGTCAAGCGCCAGTGACTCATCAACCGCCAGTTTGCGGATTTCGTCCGCCGCTTCCAGCAACCGACGACGTACCGCCGCCCGTTCGACCAACCGCCCATAAACTTCGGCGTGGACTGAGGTCGGTGTATCGGCGATCAGCCGTGTGAGGCGGCTCTCCCCGCCGACGGCCTCAAACTGATCCATGCCTTTCAATTCATTCGCCAGCGTGATGGTGTCGATGGGGTCTTTGCGATCGTGCAGGTTCATCATCGCCTGCCAGATGGCCTGATTGCGCTGGAAGTAAAAATCCTCTGGCTTGATGAACGACGCAATCGTCAAAAATGTGCTTGGGCGAATCAATACCGAGCCGATAACGGCTTCTTCTGCTTCCTGACTAAACGGAGAACCTGTCATAATCCCTGATAAATGCTTATCCTGCGTAAGAAAACAAACGGCGCGTCATCGCTAACGCACCGCTGTGGGGGTTCAATGCTCGTGATCCGGTTACGGATCAGTGTTTAGTTATTGCTGCCGTCGTCGTCTTCGTCCAGGTCCAGGTCGAGGGAGTTCACAAAGTCGGCAAAAGCACTCAGTTCGCCTTCTTCGACGGCTTCGTCGTCTTCACCTATGCGTGCTTCTTCAATGACTTGATCTTGCACGTCCTCGTCCGGCTCGATGCCGCCTTTGTCCATCACGCGCTCATCGACAAAAATTGGCGCTTTGACGCGCACACCCAGCGCAATCGCATCGCTAGAGCGCGAGTCGATCTCGACTTGCTTTCCGTTGACTTCGATAACGATCCGTGCGTAATAAATGTCGTTTCGCAGGTCACTGATGAGCACATGAACCACACGCCCACCGAGTTCCTGAATGGTGGATTTCAACAGATCGTGCGTCATCGGGCGGGGCGGGGGTGTTTCCTGTAATTCGTTGGTGATCGCTTCGGCCTCGTAAGGGCCGATCCAGATGGGCAGGTAACGCTCACTGTTTGAGTCCTTCAGCACGATAATGCGGTGTTGAGATGTCAAACTCACCCGGATGCTGTCAATTACGACCTCGATCATGATAATTACTTCTAACCTCGGCACTTACTCATGAATTTATTGGTTTAAAGCCGTGAACTGAAGCGAATGTTACACAGTGGGTATCGCTCAAGCTCGTTCGATTTTATTATACACCTGCTACTCGACAGCGACAAACCATCTATCGGGTCTGCACGGTGAATCTTATCCTAATGGAAGTGAACTCATGCGTAAACTGTGTCTTTTGTTAATCTTTGCCTGTGTAGCCTGTGGGCAAGACCCGCAAGCGACCTTCCAGACCGGCGAAGTCTTGCTGCGCGAAGGCTTCGAGGACGCCTTCACCTGGGATAGCCGGGCACAGCAGGGCGTGCGCATCGGCCCCCGCAGCGGTGCCTACCGTATGCAGGCTGATGTGAACACCTACGTGCGTGGCTTCGAGCGTTCCACCACTTACGACGATGTGGTCATCGAGGTGCAAACGTCGCAGACTTCCCGCGAGGACACCAACGCCTACGGGATTATCTGCCGGGGCACCACCGACAATCGCCGCGCCGACGGTTACTATTTTTTGATCGGCGGCAACGGTTCCTACAGCATCCGCCGGGGACAACAAGATGAGGTGTTTGGTATGGTGAAGTGGGCACGCACCGATGCCGTTAACGAGGGTGTGGCGGTCAACACCATCCGCGTAGTGTGCATTGATGACTATCTCGCGCTGTACATCAACGGGGAATTCGTCGATGACCTGTTCGACGACACCTACAGCAGCGGTTACATTGGCTTTGCCGCCGCCACCCGTGAGGAAACCACCATCGAGGTCTCTTTTGACAACCTCATCGTGCTGGAGGGGGGACTGGATGACTAGCAACTGGGCTAGCCACACCATCGAATTACGCTATAATATCCGCACAGACGTTCGACAAAAGTAAAAGTGGCAACATGGCGAAAACACGCACAAAATACGTATGCAGCAAATGTGGACGACAGACGCCGAAATACTTCGGGCGCTGCCCCAACTGCAGCGAGTTCAACACCATGCAAGAGGTGACCGTCGAGAAGCGTACCACCGCCAGCAAAAAGCAGGATCGTCAGCCGGTCGGCACACTGCGGGCGCAGGCCCAACGCTTGCACGAGGTCAGCGGTGATGCCGAAGACCGCTTGCACGTCCCCGTCGAGGAGTTCAACCGCGTGATGGGCGGCGGCATCGTCCCCGGCAGCATCACACTCATCGGCGGTGAACCGGGTGTGGGCAAATCGACCATCATGGTCGAGATCGCCGGGTTGATGGCAAACCGCATCGGTAATGTGCTGTACGTCAGCGGTGAGGAATCCGCCCGGCAGATCAAAATGCGTGCCGACCGCCTCAGCATCAAAGCCGACGACCTGTTCTTACTGACGGAAACCAACCTCGGCAACATCTTCGAGCAGATCAACCGCATCGACCCCGATATTCTCATCATCGACTCGATCCAGACCGTCTATGCCGAAGAGCTTGAGTCCTCACCGGGGATGGTCAGCCAGGTGCGCGAATGTGCTACGCGCCTGCAAACCCTCGCCAAGACCACCGGCGTCAGTGTGTTTTTGATCGGTCATGTGACCAAAGAAGGCACCATCGCCGGCCCACGTGTGCTGGAACATATCGTAGACACGGTACTGTATCTCGAAGGCGACCCGTTCCAGGCGTTTCGATTGTTGCGCAGCGTGAAAAATCGTTTCGGCGCGACCAGCGAGGTCGGTGTGTTTGAGATGCAGGGTGCGGGGATGGTCGAAGTCCCCAACCCGTCGGAAGCGTTCCTCGCCGAGCGCGTGATTAACGCGCCGGGGTCGTCCATCGCGGTGACGATGGAAGGTACACGCCCGCTGTTGGTCGAGTTGCAGGCACTCACCAGCCCGACCAGCTTCGGCAACCCACGCCGCACCCCCAACGGCGTCGATATTAACCGCCTGCTGCTCATCAGCGCGGTGTTGAGCAAGCGCGTCGGCCTTAAACTGCACGAGCAGGACATTTTCATCAACGTGATCGGCGGCCTCAAGGTGACCGAACCCGCGTCCGATCTGGCGATGGCGATGGCGATGGCGTCCAGCTATTTCGAAAAAGCCATCCCTGCTGACCTGGCGATCATGGGCGAGGTCGGCCTGAGCGGGGAAATCCGCGCGGTGAGCCAGATCACCATGCGCTTAAACGAGGCCGCGAAGATCGGCTTTAAACGCGCCCTCATCCCTCGGATGCGCCGCAAGCTCGAAGACGCCCCCAAAGGGCTAGAGCTGATCCCGGTAGGCAACGTTGCCGAGGCGCTCAACATCGCCGTACCACGATGATTTTGTTGACAGTTGATGGTTTAATCGGATGACAAACTTGCGTCTGAATGAAAGTTGAATTGATTCCACTTTTTTTGATGTCCTCATCCCTACCAGAGCTACGATTTGCCTTTCCCCTCTCCCACACGTCGGAGAGGAGAGTGAGAACGCCGATCGCAGGTCAGGTCGTTCGGAAGAGGTGAGGATAAAACCATGCCGCACAGTTATTTATTCAACGATCAATAAATCATGAGAGCTAGAGGAGATACAAGTTCTCCGTATCTCTGCATCTCTCACCCTCGGCGTTACGCCTTTCCAATCTACCCGGCCTCTGAATTGAACATCCTCGCGGAATCTGGCAAGATAGAGCGGTTTCATCATTGATTCATTCGACGATTTCATAGGCGAAAAACATGATCGAACAATTCCCCTTAGTCAACGATTTACCCGAGGATTTGCGTAATACGATTATCCGTGTGCTGCTGGTGGTGCTGGCGCTGCTGCTCATCTGGGGGTTGCGGCGGCTGATTACGATGATCCTCATCCGTCCACTGCGGGCAGTAACCAAACGCACCGGGCGTCAATACGACGACCAGATCATCGAAGCGGCGATTATGCCGATGCGCTGGTTTATCATCGCCATTGGCATCCTCATCAGCGCGGAATTGCTAGAAATAGGGGGTGGCTTGTTCACCTTCGTAGAAAATATCGGGCGCTCGCTTATCATCGTCGCTATTCTGATGATGATTTACAAGTTGATTGATCTGCTGATGCTCAGCGCTAATATTCTGGCGCGGGTGACAGGCATGAATGTCGAGGATCGCCTGTTGCCCTTTCTACGCACTGCGGTGAAAATCCTCGTGATCGCGCTAGGTATCGTGATTACGTTGCAAGAATGGGGGTACAACGTCAGCGGTCTGGTCGCCGGGTTGGGGTTGGGGGGGCTGGCGTTCTCACTCGCCGCGCAGGATACCGTTGCCAATCTGTTCGGCTTTACGGCCATCATCAGTGACCGCCCCTTCGACATTGGTGAATTTATCATCACGCCGGATGTCGAGGGGATTGTAGAACACGTCGGCATTCGTTCCACCCGTGTGCGCCGGTTGGATCAAGCGGTGGTCTACGTGCCGAACAACAAGCTCGCCAACAGCGCCGTGTTGAACTGGTCACGCCTCTCCAAACGCCGCGTAGATTACATTCTCGGTGTGACGTATGACTCTTCCAGCGGAGATATTCGTGTGCTGCTGCACCGCATTCGTGAGATGCTCAAGGCACAGCAAACGGTTGATCCTGATTCGGTCGTGGTCTACTTCATCAACTTCGGTGATAGCTCACTCGAAGTGCTGGTGCGCTGCTACGTGTTCATCGCGGATTGGGGTGAGTTCACAGCGGAAAAAGAACGGCTCAACCTGCTGGTGATGGACATCGTCGATGATCTTGGTATGAGCATCGCCTTCCCCAGCATGTCGCTCTACGTGGAAAACATCACCGAGTTCACCGACGCGAGATCCGTACCGGACAAGAAACCGACGCTCTCCCCGCGTGAACGGGCGTTGATGGCCGGCCACCACGAAAAGACCGAGAAACCACAGGTCACCGATGAAGACGAGAACATCACCGGCCAGCAAGATGAACCGGACGAGCGTTAACCATGACTGAGACGACAGAACAACCGCAACGCACCCTCGCCGGGGAACTCGGCTTTACGCCTGATGACCTCGCCGCTAACCGCACCGGCCAGCTCAGTGAGATGCAGCATTGGCGTTTGCGTGCCCGCCGTCGCCGCTCAACAGCGGTGATCGCGTTGGTGCTGGTCATCGGTGTGCTGTTGGCGACCTTTTTACTGTTCTTCGGCACCCGTGAGGGCGGGTCGGGCATTCTGGCGCTGGTCGGCGTCGGCGTGACGATCTGCAACGCCGCCTTAGTCGGGGTGTTCGCCCGCTACTGGTTCCGGCTCAGCGGAGATATTCGCGCCAGAGAGGTGCTCATCAACAGCGGCGAGCTGGAGCGCGTGGTCAAGCCGGTCACCCGGCGTGTGATCAATTACATCATCCGTGTGGATGAAGCTGAAGTGTTCGTCTCAAAGGAAGCGTTCGAGTTGTTCGAGCATGAGGCACCCTACACACTCTACCGCACACCCTATACCGGCGCACTGCTCGCCGCCGAACCGGGCGAACACGCCCCTATACAGTGAGTGGGTACGTAGCTGACGAAATACAACGGATGGGAAAAATCCCATCCCATAGCTGTCAAGTCAAGCTGATGGTGCTTCAATATGCAGCATTCTTGGCGTCCGCTTGCCTAACCGCCGTACTGCGCAAAGTGCTGCGCGTAAGCCTGGCACAGCGGCGTATTCGTCGCCGCGTAGAAGTAGCTAAAACTTTCACCTTCCGCGGTGAACGAGCCGGTGTTGGCACAGGGATTGAACAGAGAAAGCCCCTGCGCACTGGCTGCCCCCCCCATCGGGTTAGCACAACTGACGAAATTGCTCAATACGCGGCTTTGATTGATGACGCCGACGACACCCGCTGTCGGCGCCAACCCTTCGGAAAGGTTAATGTTCTGGATGTGGAGGCGGGCATCGAACGCGCCGACATCACGATAGCAATCGACAAAACCTTCGACTGCCCCGGTCACCGCCACAGCCGGGATGTTGCCCGTCGCACCACTGGCCCCGGCAATCGTCCCGGCGATGGCATTCTGGATGTCATCGGTTTCGTGTTCGGCGTAACCGCTGGGGCTGGGGATGAAGCTCTGTGCGGCCCCGGCGTCCTCGGAGGTGTCACCTGTCTCACCGCAGGCCGTCAGCACGAGCGTCGTTAAAATCAGCATGAATGTGATTAATTTTCTCATCTTTTGTCCTTCTTGGTATACGATCTAACATCCATTATACGCCAGGATTTAAACACCTGATAAGTTCGGCCTAATGTGAGGCGCATTCGACTTTAGGGTGTGAAATCATACCTTGATCTCACTCAGAATCGACCCCTACCCTAATACGCGACCGGCAGCGCGTTCATCCCGTGGATGAGCAGCGCCGGGTTCCACTCCAGCGCGTCAACAGGTGTATTCAGCCGCATTTGTGGGAAGCGTGCCAGCAGCGCGTTGATTGCGATAGCGCCTTCCATGCGTGCCAGCGGCGCACCCAGGCAGTAGTGAATGCCACTGCCAAACTCGATGTGTGGGTTCGGGTCACGGGTGATGTCGAATGCATCCGGATTTTCAAAGACCGCCGGGTCACGGTTCGCCGCCAGCAGCGCCGGTGCGATCAAATCCCCCGCCGGGATGGTCATATCGCCCATCGTCACGTTCTCGGCGGCAAATCGAATAGTAGCGACCTCAACCGGACCATTATAGCGCAGCATCTCCTCGACAGCGGTCTTGATGAGCGCCGGGTCTTCGGTGAGCTGGCGTTTCTGGTCGGGATGTTGCATCAAGGCCAACATCCCATTACCAATCAGGTTCACGGTCGTCTCGTGCCCGGCGACCAGCAGCAAAAAGATCATCGACAGCAGTTCCATCTGGTCGAGCGAGTCGCCGTCTTCTTCGGCCCGTACCAACGCGCTGAGGATGTCGCCTTTGTCCTCCCGCTGCCGGATCTCGATCAACTCGTTCATGTAACTGACGAATTCCATCACCGCGGCCATGTTTGCCTCTTGATCCTGGCTGAACAGCAGCACGCGCGTCCACCGTCGGAAGTCGTCGCGCCGGTCGGCATCCACACCGAGCATCTCCGCGATGACCGTAATCGGCAGCGGGAAGGCGAACTCAGCGATCAAGTCGGCCTCGCCCTTGCCCTGCATCGCATCCAGCAAGTCATCGGTGATCTGCTGGATGCGCGGTTCCAGTTCACGCACCCGCCGGGGCGTAAACGCCTTGTGTACCAGCGCCCGTAAGCGCGTGTGGTCGGGTGGATCCTGGTTGAGCAAGTGCTGGTTAATCACTTCAAACGCCATATCTTCTTCGGCGGGCATATACCGCTTGGCGAGTTCCGGCGGCAGACTTTTACGGGCGTTCTTGACGAAGCGGTTGTCCTTGAGCACATTGGTCACGTCGTCGTAACGGGTGAAAAACCAGATTTTATTGCCCGTTACCGGGCCGGTGGCGCGATAGATCGGGTCGTGTTCACGCATCCGCGCATACATCGCCTGCGGGTTGGCGCGGGTCGGCGTTTCCCAGATTGGATAAGCGTTGATTGCCTGCGTCATGAAAAAAT
>DAOTTX010000074.1:0-8339 GCA_034437515.1 Anaerolineae bacterium | reverse complement strand
TTTCTCACATCACCACCAAAACCCGACATCCTAAAAATTCCGCGTGCCTACTTTGACACCCTCATACAGACCCTGTGTTATGCTGTATGAATGTGCAAAGTCGAGCTAAGAACAATGCGTAGCGATTAAAGCGACTAATGCTCATCTCATTACGGCAAGTTAAGCGACTCGAGCAAACGAATATGTGCCCCGTTCAGTGGGTACGCAGGTTGTAGCTGCCCGGTTCTAAATCGGCGGCGGGTGGTACGGCGAAAATCTCTAGCGCCGGATTTATGGGGCAATTCGTAGCTACGGGAGAGATTTACAGCGAAGCTAAGTCTTCGTCGTACAGCGGCAGTGAGAAGCGGAAGGTGCTGCCTTGCCCGTGCTGGCTGCTAAAGCGCACGCTGCCACCGTGCCGCTCGATGATGCTTTTAACCAGGCTTAAGCCCAGTCCGGTACCGTCGATCTGCACCGTTTCCGGCGTTTGGGCACGGAAGAACGGTTTAAACAGATTTTGCTGTTGGTCTCCTGGGATGCCCAGGCCACTATCCGTCACGCTGACCAGCGCGTGCCCCTCGTGCCTGCGTAGCTTGATCTGAATATCGCCGCCTTCCGGTGTGTACTTAATCGCGTTGTTGATCAGATTGATGAGCGCCTCACGCAGTTGTGCCTCATCACCCCGCACTTGTAGATCACGCGCCTCGATCTTCACGCTGTAATCGAGTTTTTTCTTTTCGGCGTCGCTACGATAGCTCTCGGCGGTCATCTCGATCAGCGCATCCAGGGGCAGGGTAGGCAGATTGCCATTTTTAGACGCCATAGCCTCGATGCGTTGCAGGGAAAGTAAATCCGCGATGATCTGGCTCATCTGCGCGACCGACTCCTGCAAGCCGTTGATTAAATCGCGCTGGTCTTCGGTCAGTGGATCAGGCGACATGGTCAGTAACACGTCGATGAGGCCGGTCATGCTGGTGAGTGGGTTGCGCAGGTCGTGTGCGGCGATGCGGATCATCTCGGTTTTGAGTTGTTCCAGGTCACTCACCCGGCTGTAGAGGGCTTGCAATTCCTCGACACTTTCGTTCAGTTGTGCCTCGATCTTACGGCGCTCGTTGACCTCCGCCCGCAGTTCGATCTCGGTGATAGCGGTGTCGCACAGGTCTTTTAGAATGGCGAGTTGGTCTTCCGTCCAGGGGGTTGGTTTGTGGTCGAGCACGCATAGCGTCCCCAGGGTATACCCGTCTTTCGTCAACAACGGGAAACCAGCGTAGGAGATGGCGTCAAATTCTTCGATGGCGAGGTTGTCGTTGAGCAGTGGATGCTCCCGCGCATCTTCTACGATCAACGGATGTCCGGAATCGACGACATGTTGGCAATACGATGTCGAAAGCGCGGACTCGGTCTGGTCTTCATCCAGACCAATTTTGCTCTTGAAGAACTGACGATTGCGGTCAACGAGTGAAACTAACGAGACAGGCACGTCAAGTAACCGGCTGGCGAGGCGAGTCAGCCGGTCGAAGGCCGGTTCTGGCTCGGTATCCAGCAGGTTGAGTTCGTGCAGCTTACGCAGTCGTTCTGGGTCTTCGATCCGCTTGCGGTTTGCATCTGGCATAGGATGACTTCAGGCATTCTCCGTAAATCAGACTACCTATAGTGTAAACCACGATGAATTAATGGAAGCTCAAGACTGTTAAGGATTTAAGTCTAATGGGTGCCAGATGAGAATACTAGAGAGAATTGCCGTGTGGATGACCAAATAATGAGAAAACCAAAATTTGTGTGACAAATCACCGGGGCAATCGGAATTGAGTATATAGGGTCGTGTACTACTTGGTCAGTGTATGCGCCTACTACTCCTTAGAAGCGCATGGGATGCAGCCATCCATGCGCTCAATTTTTTGGGGCGGGTGATGCTTCACCCGCCTCTCGACTCACTGTTCGGTCGTCCAGGCGTCGTAAACCTCTTTCTCGACCATTTCCCCATCGATGACTTCACTACTTACGAGCTTTCTGCGTTTGTCAAAGTAGAGCATGACTTCTGATGGAAAGGGGCAGCGGGTCGCCCGTGCCATCTTGCGCACCCAGTAACCGTCACCATCATCACGGATGCTGAGTTCGTTCATCAAGTCGATACGTACTTCGACGATTTCTTCACACCGTTTCGGGCGCACATAGACATAGTAAGACCGGTTATCGCCGATTGTGTTGCCGCCGCCTCCAAAAAGTTTCTTCAGAAAATCCATTTTTTATCCCATTGCGGTAACTTGACCACTTGTTCCTATGATAACGAGATCGGGCTGAATCTTCTACCGCTCTTTGGCAAATCGTCCACCACCGACGCCCTTGACAGTCCCCACGCACCGGACTATAATGCCCGTCACGATATGCCAAGATAGCTCAGTTGGTAGAGCATCGCACTGAAAATGCGGGTGTCCCCAGTTCGAGTCTGGGTCTTGGCAACACCAACCCGGCACACTCGCCGGGTTTCTTTTTTCCAACTGCATTCTCCCTATAACTCCAATAGAATAGTCACAACGAATAAGTGCTAAGGATAATGTGCCTATGCTTCGTCGGATGCTGTTTTTTGCCATGCTAGTCTTGTGTGGGGCGCGTATCGCCGCACAGCCGCCGCCCACCTGCCCGGAATTTGTCCAAGCTGCGCTGGAAAACATCGCCTATAACTGTGGTGTTTTGGGGCGCAACACCGCCTGTTATGGTTACGACCGCGTCGATACAACCTTCGCGACTCAGGTCGAGATCGGCTACTTCAGCCAACCGACCGACCGCGCCGCCCTCGATGAACTGCGCACCATCCGCACCTCACCGCTGGATGCCGTGCAGCAACAGTGGGGCATCGCGGTGATGAACGTGCAGGCCAACGTCCCCGGCACGCTGCCCGGTCAGGCCGTGACCTTCCTGATGCTCGGTGATGCCACCGTCGAGAACCGCGTCACCGCTGAGGACGCTTTTATGCTCGATGATACGGTCGCGGTCACCGTGCCAGCCGATGCCGTGCTGCGCAGCGCCCCAATGAGCAATAGCAATATAACCGCTTTGATCCCGGCAGAGACACCGCTCGAAGCCGATGCCATCGACGAAAGCGGTGACTGGCTACGAGCCAGCGATGGCGAGTTCTTCGGTTGGCTGCGCCGGGATGAGATCGCCGAGCCGGGTGCGGTCGAAGCGTTGCCCGTGTTCACTGAGGCCAGCCGTTCACCGATGCAGGCGTTTTACTTCAGCACCGGCGTTGGTGAGCCGGAATGCAACCAGGCCCCCAGCGTGGTCACCGTGCAGAGTCCAGAACAGTTTCAGGTAGAACTGGAAATCAACGGGGAAGCCGTGCGGATCGGCTCCATTATTGACCTGACCACGCTCGCCGACGATCAGATCGCCTTTACCGTGCGCGAGGGCACGCTCGAAGCCGTGCGTACCGGGCAGGTCGCCCGTACCGGCGAAACCATCACCGCGACGATAGACGAAGACGGGACGATTACCGACTGGGGCGAGGTGCGTCCGGCGACCGCCGCCGAAGCCAGCATCGGTCAGGCCGCGCAGGAGGCATTGGCGAACCTGCTGCCGGATGTCGAAGAACCCATTATCGCCGCCGAAGAAGACACCGCCACCGTCCGCACCAGTGACGCCGGGGAAGTGATTCATGTGGTGCAACGCGGGGAAACGCTGTTCAGCATCGGCACACTTTACGACGCCAGCCTCCCCGCCATCGTAGACCGTAACAATCTCTCTGACGAGGGCATCGTCTACGTCGGGCAAGAGCTGGTCATCCCTAACCCCGGCAGCGGCTTTATCGGCCTGCCCAACCTGACGCCCGAACCGCCACGCATCAGCACATCGGTGGATTGTACGGCGTTCCGGGGTACATCACCGAGCGGCGGCCTTGCTTACGGCGAAAACACCTTCTTCTGGGATGCCGCCCCCGGTGCGACCGCCTATCGCTTGATCGTCACCAACCTGGAAGAAGGCCGTACCGTGATCCGTGAGACACAGGCGACCAACGTCACCGCTGTGCTTGACCAGCAGTCCATCGGCGGCGGCTTTGAGTTCGTCTGGCAGGTGCAGGCGCTTGTCGATGGTGAGGTGGCCTGCGCGACCCCCGGTTACCCAATGCTGCGTGGCAGCGCGGGTGAGGTCGGCGCAGATGATCCCGTAACCGCGCTGACCGCCTCATGGGGATGTGCCGTTTCCGCCGGGGCGATCGTCATTAACTTTAACGGTGCGCTCGCCGGTGATACAGTCACCGCGACCTTTACCGCCGGTCCGGTGACTGTCACTCGCACGGCGACCGGGCCGAGCGGCACGATTACCTATACCAGCGGGGCGGCGACCGTTTCCAACGGTCAGTTGACCACATCCAGCGGTGGGTTGGTCAATCTCAGCCCGGCCTCGCTGACGTGTTAATTACAGGAAAAAATCGCGCAGCGCGTCACGCACATCATCGACGATCTGCTCCCACGGGTGGTCGCCGTCCCGCGTAACGATCAATGTATCGTCAATGATGCGCAGCTTAGCGATGCCATCCACACCGAGGAAGACCATCTGCGCCAGCGGTGAGCCTTCTTCGCCCGCCGCCGGGGAGTCGTAGTATTCTTCGCCCTCGGTGGCGAGGGTGTGGTTGGTGATGATTTGCAGTGTGTCCCGGTCGGCGGTCGGTTCGGTTTCGACGGTGAAATACTCAGACATGGGCGTCCTCGGTGGTCATGATCTGTACCGCATCACCGGGGCGCACCACACCGCCACTGATGACCCGTGCGATGACACCCAGACGCCCGGCGGATTCGCTCACCGGGGAGCCTTGAATATGCTCGAATCGGTCGCAACCGTTGCGCGGCTCGATGACTTCAATCACGGCGGTTTCACCAAAGCGCAGCCGGGTGTTCTGCGGCAACACATCGACATCCAATCCGCTGACGATGATCTGCTCGCCCATTTGCCCCGGCGCAACCTGAAATCCCTCACGCTCCAGTTGGTCGAGCGTTTCCGCTGCCATCACATTGAGCTGGCGTTTCGGATGCCCGCCTTTGCGGTCGTCCTTGATGCCATATCCCGCGACCAGTTCGGCCTCGTCCAGCGGTTGACGGGCGAACTGGTCGGCGGGTTTCGGCTCGATGTCTTTCGGTGTATAGACGATGCTGGTGATTTTCGCTTGCATAGGTCAGTCTCCTAAATTTGTGTTGTGTTTGTCTTTCGCCTTTTATAATATGCGAATTAATAGCAATCGTAAAAAACTACAAACAAACAATTATGAACCAGTATAGCAAAAGTTATAACTTCGTCGGTTACAAGGAACAAACGTAAATTTTCGCGTAGAATATAAAGACACGAAACAAACACACATCGAGGTTCGAGGAAGGTGCAAGATTACCGTGCTTACTGCCGACCATTTTCTAATTGATGGCGAAACATTCATTGACGACTATAACGTCGAAATTGCCCGGTGGTCAAATTCCCGGTGGTGTTCTACGGTGCCGCCGCTTTACGGAATTTTGACCGATCACCGTATCGTCTTACAGCCGCAAACGCGCAAGCATTACGACCCTGCAATTATCCCGACCACGTATATCGCCGGTGTCACAGAACTTAACGCGGAACGTCATGGGATCATGCTGCACCTCAAGACCGGGCATCGCATCGGGATGTTTATCTCCGGTGACCCGGAACACAGGATGCTGCTGAACCTGCGGGCGCTCAAAGTACCGCGCCGAGCGGTGCGTTTTGAGGGTGATTTCAACATCAGCACCATTCAACGGATCATCGAATATATCGCTGATGCCGAGGTTGACCCACGCACCATGCAGTAGGTCACAGCTTGGGGCCGTCCAGGTGATTTAAGAAGTTCTGCAACTGCCAGAGGAAAATATCCGGTTCCTCGATATGTGGCATGTGGCGGCAGTTGGCGATGACTTCAAGCTGTGAATGTGGGATGATCTGATTGATTGTTTTGCCAGAAACCAGCGGCGTGATGGCGTCGTCCTCACCCCATAGCAGCAGCACCGGCCCCGGCGGGACGGTCTTTTCCGGCTTGGGTGAACTCGCCAGCAGACGCATCATCTTTGCCAGGCCGGTACGCTCTGCCTGCACTTTTTCCATAAACGCATCGGTCATCACCTCTTCTTGACCGATCCCCAGCGCGAGATCTTCGCGTTTGGTCATTGACTTCGCCATCCGGTTAAACAACGACGAGCCGATCAACGGGAGCTTGGCGACGAACCGGGCAACCCCGCTGATGTTAGGGATGACCCCACCATTGACCAGCACCACCACCGGTGCGTAACGGGGATACTTCACCGCCAGCAACCGCCCGATCAAGCCGGAAAACGAATTCGCCACCACCACCACGTCATCCAGGCCGAGCGCGTCCAACAGATCGCGCACCCAGTCCACCATCGCGTCGATGGTCATTTCCGGCAGGGGTTCGGTCTCGCCGTAACCGGGCATATCCGGTGCGATGATATAGTAATCGCTTTTGAGCGTCCTTGACACATCCTCCCAATGGAGCGCCGCCGCGCCGAAGCCACCGTGCAGCAGCAGTAGCGCCCTGCGGTGTGGTTCCCCGGCCTCATAATAACGGACGGTGCGTCCCTTCACGGGGATGGTATTTGTGTTTAGAATCATACGGACTCGTTTTCCTCCTGAATAAACTGGTGCTTGACCAGCCATGCCGTCAACTGTTTGATATTTGCTTCGGTCATCATCGGCCCCCGGTCGATCCCGCGTGGGCTGGTTTTCGGTGGCAGGGGGGCCGGTGTAGTGTAAGGGAGGTTTTCACCCTTTTCCGCTACCACAATCGTCGGCACGGAGAGAAACCCCGTCCAGTCCAGCACGCGCTGTTTGGCGGCCTCGTCCTGGTCGATAAGAATCTCACGGTAAGGCACGCTATGTTCTTCGAGCACGCGCTTGGCGATGGAGACGAACGGGCAGCCAAAGCTACGAGAATACATGACCAACTCTTTCGACATTTGCTTTTCCAATCCAACATACGATGCATCGTGTAAAAGTCTTCTTTAATTATAACGCTTTGCCGCACCCTTCGCCGTTGACGAAAGCCTAAAAACGTATATTTTTCGCAAGCGTTAACGTCTGCGCGAAGTGACCGCGTGCCAACATATAGCGCGCACTCAGCGGATCATGATAGGCCAGCAGCCGCACCCAGTCATCATCGCTCAGGTACGGTCGCAGCAGCCGCCCGGTGAACGCCGCGAAGTTCTGTAAGATCAACGCCGGGTACGGGTCGGTCGTGGCGAAAGGTGCATGATAGTCGATGACAACATGCTGTGGATGTAAACCCAGCACGGCGCACGCCCGATAAAACAGCGCCTCGTAGCTCATACCGGCGTCGATGCGGTCGCCGTAGGCCGTCGCGCCCAACGCTTGCCAACGCGCCGCCTCGACGCGACTGGCGAAGGCGCGATCCCAACCGAACTGCACCGACGGTACGATGTTGGTGGTCGCAAAGATAATTTGTCCGTCGTCTTTGCACACACGGCGCATTTCGTCGAGGACGGCAGGCGTATAAAACTCGATGAAACCATCAGCGACAAAGATCACATCGAATGCTTTCGCCGTGAACGGCAGCGGCTCCAGCACGTCAAGCTGGCGATATACCATGCCGGGCAGCGCGTGATGGGCGCGGGCGTAAGCCAATTCGTCGGGATCGTCATCAACGGCGGTGACGGCTTCCGCACCACTTTCGATCAGATAACGTGAGCGCAACCCGGCCCCACAACCCAGGTCAAGCACTTGTGCGCCATGCACGGCGATATTGGTCTTCAGCGCGGTTTCGGTGCAACGGGCGCGTAACAACGAAAGCTGCGTCCACAACGTCTGCTGATAGTCCAGCAGAAGCGGGTCATCGTCATCGAGCAGCGCGACTTCCGCGACGGCCTCACGCGGAATTACCCAATGCGTCATGGCAGCGGCTCCGGTTCTAGCTCCGGTGTGTGGATGAAATTATACCTGTGCCCACTCGACCGTTCGTTCTCTTTGTCGTCATTGACCGTCAGCATCGTTTGCTTGATTTGGCTCGAAGAAGAAAGCATCCCATCGCCTCGTCCACCGTTGAATACTGGTGCCGATTATACCTTCAGATGGGGTGAACGTCTTTGGTCGGCCTCGAAAAACGTAGTGCCGCAAGTGGAGGTTTGCGGCACAAAATACCTAAGGAGTAGAGATTTTGAAATGGGTGTGGCTACTGGGACTACGAACAAGTTGTCAGACGCTTGACAGTTGCAAACTTGTAATGACTCACGTGTCAAAGCTGCCCTCACCCCCTGCGACATGCGTCGCTGTCCCCCTCTCCCACATCCGGCCTACGGCCTGGGGCGAGGGGGAAATGCCGCCTGCGG
>DAOTTX010000073.1:0-21952 GCA_034437515.1 Anaerolineae bacterium | reverse complement strand
GCTTCAAGGGCGTGGGCATGCGCTGGAGTGAAGAGGGCTTCAATCATCTGCTTCATCTACGATTAGCCTGGGTCAATGGGCGTTTTGACACACTTTTCGACGATGAATTGCCCTCCCCGAAGTCCTAGATGCGCCCCCCCCAACGGATACTATGAAACACAAGAGCGCGTAGTGCGCTCTTTTTGTTTGTTTGCCAGAAACGCAACTAAAATCCATCGAGCGCGTATATAATAGTAAAGTAATCGTCCATAAAACGCATTGTAGGATCAAGATGTCCGATCAAAAAAATTTACGCCGTCGTGCGATGACTTTGATGCTGCGCAAATCGATCTTTAGCTGGCAGGTGCTGGTGACCGTCGTGTTTACGCTGCTGTTGTTCACCGCCGGGCCGCAACCGTTTGAGTTCTGGGAGCCATTTTTCTGGCTCATCGCCGGGGGGGTGACCATCGGCGCGTTTGTGCTCTCCAACCTGAACGACCCATCAATGGCAAATGAAGCGATGGCTAGTTTGTTCGAACAGCAGTTCGACATCAGCCAGATCAAGAACCGAGTCTCGCAGCAGCGCCTACGCGACGCGATAGAATACCGCGAAAACATGGCGATGCTCGCTTCACGGGCGGAGGGAGCGATGCGCCTACAGCTCCAGCAGACCGTGGACGACATCGATGATTGGATCGCGCATATGTACGACCTCGCCCAACACATTGATAGCTTCGAGAGCAACGAACTGGTAGCGCGTGACCGTAAGACGGTGCCCACCCAGCTTGAAAAAGCATGCTTCCGTATGGAGCGCGAGGAGAACCCGCAGGTTCGGCGCGAACTAGAACGCCAGGTCAACCAGCTAGAGCAGCAACTTATCAATCTGGAAGCAACCGTCAACACCATGCGCCGGGCAGAGATTCAACTGGAAAGCACGCTGTCGTCCCTCGGCACCATCTACGCGCAGATGTCACGCCTGGGAGCCAAAGAAGTGGACAGCGGACGTGCGCAGCGGCTCCGTCTGGAAATCCAAGACGAGGTTTCCAGCTTGCAAGACACAATCGAAGCGATGGACGAGGTGCAGGCGCAAAGTCTACGCCTGAGCTAACCGCGCCCGTAACACGCTTCTTCATCCTCAAACCCTGCCGGTGACCAGACCGGCGGGGTGTTTCCCGGCAGCGCCGCCTCGACTTGCTGCCACGTCATCGCCGCCACATCGACCACATAAACGCCGTAGCCACTACGCAGCGCGAGGTAACGCCCGTCCGCACTGAAGCGCGGGAAGTCGGTATAAGTAAACTGCTCATCTTCTAAATAGATATTGGCGTCGTTCTCGTCGGCATTGCCTACCAAAGGGATGCGCCACAGCCGGTTTTGATCCACATCACGAAAATCACGGATCGAGGCCAGCATCGCGGAGCCGTCCGGCAACCATGTGTGATCGAGTGTCAGGTTCCACCGGTCGCTCAACTGTGTAGAAAATGCCCCGTCCTGATTGGCGACCATCCACAGCGTATCATTCGCCGGGCTGGGCGAATAGATAAAGCCAATCAGGTCATCATCAGGACTCCAGCGGGGGTGGCGCATACTGCCGGTTTCAAAATACGTCAGTCGATATTTGGTTTCACCGTCGGCGCTGACGACCCACAAATCCGCCTCGCGCAGCAGCACCGGTTCGGCAAATGGCGCATCCGGTTCCGGCGTCGGGGTCGGCTCAGCAGTGGCGAAGACGCCCGCACCGGGGACGCGCTCATCGTAAGAGACATAGGCCAGCCATGCGCCGTCATGCGACCAGGTCGGCGTGACCTCTCGACCGGTCACACTGTAGAACTCTGGTATCACTTCATTTTCTTCTATGTAGGCGATGTGCGAGGTACGCTCGAATTCATTGGTGCGTGTGTTCAGTTCGTCGCGCAGCATGGTAAACGCGATTACCCCTTCCGCTGACCAATCCGGCTCCCACACGCCCCACTGCTCCGGCGGTAGCTCATCGTAGTTCACGAGTGTCTGCACATCGGAACCATCCAGATAGGCGCTGTAGAGCTTAGGCAGGCCGTTATCGTCGGCATCGCGAGTGAACAACACGCGACAACCATCCGGGGAAAAGTCCCAGATGTGAATTTCACCGAGGCCGAATTCCAGCGTGCGCGTCGTCCCATTCATATCGTAAAGCAAGATGTGATCTTGCTCCGCTGGGGTCACAGCGATCAAGGGGCCGCTTAATGGTTCTTCAAACTGTAGCATTAATCCAAAGAGAAAAAAGAACGCAATTCGTAACATATACCTGACCTGATATGCGTCAAAAACCGGGCACAGTGTAGCACGATTCTGCACGAATCAGTAGCAAGTCCTCCCCTATTACAATACAATTAGACTGTTAGATGAAATTGTTCACAACATTTTTGGGGAGAAATATAACATGAGGAAAATTTATTAATAATATTGGCGACGTCGTCAGCGAACAGATGTAAGGAATGATCGCCCCTATCCTATAAAATATTTAAAAGAACATTACTATCTTGAGGCGATCTATGCGCTGTTGGATGACCCGCTACGCGAGGCGTTCGGTTTTCCGAAGGCTAACACCGCATTCAAAAACATGCTTGAGGGCGGCCTGAAGCTAAGCGGATCCGTGGTTCGGCATTTCTTCCCAGCACGAACCGCACCCTATGCGTTCACACAGGTGCCTAACCGGACGTATCCGCTGGGCTATGAGATCGAGCGCCTCGGCCCAACCGATGTCCCTCGTGATCGCACCGTGCGCAAGTAAGTATTGTGTCGGGGCATCGGTGAGAATGCCCCACTAGCATTGCTAGCAACCGCCGTTATCGACGACGCCGAACAACTCCGCAACGGCGCTGATGACCGGGGTCACGACATCACTGAAGAGCGGGATGTCACACCACAGTTCCGCCTGGTCAATAATAAACAACCCAAAAACCGTCGAGCAACAACAGAAAAGCAGCATCCCGGCACAACCGATCACAATCCAACGCCATGCGCTGGCAGGTTCTTCTTCACGGACGGCGTAGGGGTCATAATCGTAACCGGGAACCTGTGGCCCGCCATAACCATAATCCGGCTGTTGGTAGCCGTAATCCGGCGGGGGCGGTGAGTCATACCCCTGCTGGTCATAGCCTGGCTGTCCGTAATCTTGCTGTGGTGAAGGCTGTTGGTAACCGCCCTGTTGCGGTGGCGGCGGTTGATACGCATCTTGTTGAGGTGGCCCACTTTGCTGCGGCGGCGGGGGCGATGGTTGCTGGTACTGCTGTGGTGAGGGTGAGGCACTCTCACCGGCAGGACGTGCAACGTCGTAGCTCAACGTGACGGTTTCACCCAGGCCGATGAGATCACCACGCTTGAGCGCACGCACACCAGAAAGACGCTGCCCGCCGATAAACGTGCCATTGGTCGAACCGAGGTCTTCGATGTTAAAACCATCCGCGCCGCGTGTGAAGCGCAGGTGATGGCGACTCGCTTCCGGGTCGTTGATGACGATGTCGTTGGTGATATCCCGCCCCAGTGTGACAATGTCTTTGTTCAGTTCGTAAACTTGGTTTGGCTGTGGGCCTCGTCTCACGATCAGCCGATAGCTGTCGTTTGCTGCCATTAGCGCCCCTCCTGAGTTTAAAATTGCCGCTGTCGTGTTTTATATTCAGAATGCTATAAGTCTAAGAGCGTTAACCCGCACTGTCAAATCTAGACGTGCAACTTGTTTTCCACGTTCCAAAGCCTATACATTCTAACGCCAGCCTGCCGCTTTTTACAGACAGATTAACGGCTGGTTTTTTCTGCCAGATGCGTTGATAGTGCTTGTGAGTCAACACCGCAAGCGTGGAGCAAGGCTTCACCGTCAGGATTCATGCAGAAGGCGAGCAGCAAATGCTCCGTGCCGGTGTAGTGTGTCCCGATCTGCTGCGCATACTCCCCCGCAGCCAGCAGCACCGCCTCCATGCTGACCGTTGCCTGCGTCGCCTGTCCCTCAATGACTTCGTTTGCCAGTGTGGTATCAAGGCCATATTTCTGTAGCAACTCAGCGGTGGTGGCACGCCGTTCTCGTCGCAGCACCAACAACAGATGCCCCAATCCGACGGTTTCATGATCCAACGCGACCGCCATCTGTTCGGCGGCATTAATCACCCGGCGAGAAAGCTCGCTAAGGCGTGCCCCACGTCGCACCAGTTGTAAATGGTCTTCCTGCAAGCCCTCGCTCAAGGCCGCCCGAACCCGCCGCCGCAGTTGATCCGGCTGTACGCTCAACTGTCGTAAAAGATCGCTCGCGTTGCCCAGGTTCGTCCGGGTGATGCCAAGCAGCAGATGCTCGGTGCCGATGTAATGATGCCCCAACCACACGGATTCGTCGGCGGCGAGGTCGAGCGCGATGTCAAGCGCGGCGTCGTTTTGCGGCGCGTCCGGCGCTTCATCATTCGGCAGTGTCAGCTCTTCGAGCACATCAACAGCCTGTGCGGTGTCCAGGTCAAGCGCACGCAGCACATTATACCCGATGCTGCCCTTCGACAGCAGCACCCCAACCAGTAAGTGGCCTGTATCGACCCGAGGATGCCGAAACCGTTTGACCAGTAAACCGGCATGGGTCATAGCGCGGCGTGCGTGATGACTGTATCGACTATAATTTGACATATCCACTCACGAATTGTCGTCAACAATTATCATTATAATCGCGGGGACTAACGTGCTGCAAACTTCATCCATTCTTTGGGATTTTCGGGTAGATCATCCCTTGCTCGACAGATGCCATATGCTATAATAAAAATATCCATTGAGGAGTCGCCAAGCGGTAAGGCACCGGACTTTGGATCCGGCATTCGTAGGTTCGAATCCTACCTCCTCAGCAAATGAAAGTCCCGCCAGTGCGCGGGATTTTTGTATTCTACGACGAGTCGCTGTGCTTGCCGTTCTGATTCTGTTTGATGATACTCAGTTCACGAGTGATCTTACGTTTGCCGCTGTGATGATGTGCCTTGTCACCCTGTTTGAGCGCAGGGATGCGCGTTAAGGTCGGCTGTGTGTGTGTATTATGCGTCGGTGGGTAAACCGGTAACATCACGGTGAAAGTAGTCCCTTCGCCCTCCGCACTGTTCACACGGATGGTTCCCTCGTGGGCTTCGACAATCCATTTGGCGATTGAAAGCCCCAAACCGAAGCCCTCACCCTGGTAAGTACGGGCAAGGTCGCTCTGGAAGAACCGGTCGAACACACGATGTACATCCCGGTCGGAGATACCGATGCCAGTATCTTTCACCCAGATCACGGCGTAGCCTCGTATGTTCTCCAGGCCGATCATAATCTGTCCACCGTCGTCAGTAAACTTGACCGCGTTGCTGATGAGGTTGAGCAAAAGCTGCTTGATGCGGTCAGCATTGCCTTTTACACGCACCGGCTCGAAGCGTTCCAACGTGACGGTCAGGTCACGACCGTTTACGAGACCTTTTGCTTGCTCGTACACCTCCATAATCATCGTGTCGAGATCAAGCGGGTAGGTGTCGATTTTTAATCCACCGGAGTCGGTGCGGGCCAGCATCAGCAACTCGTTGACCAGACGTGTCATACGCTTGGTCTCGCTTTCCATCGCTTCCATGGCTTCGTCGTCCATACCATAGCGCCGCCCGATTTCCAGATTGCCTTGAATCGAGGTGAGCGGGGTACGCAACTCGTGAGAGACATCCGCGACGAACCGTTGTTGGACACTGAATAATTGTTCGATCCGCGCCATCATCTGATTAAACACGGAGATCAAACGGCCTAATTCGTCAGCAGGGCCGGCCCAGTCCAGACGTGTGCTCAGGTCATCGGTATCCGCGATGCTGGCGGCGGCCTGTGTGATGTCATCAATCGGCTTAAGTGCGCGGTGGGAGAACCACATACTTAGCGCCCCGGCCCCGGCAATCGCAAACGCACAACTCACGAGCATAACGATTAACAACTGCCGGATAGCGCCATTAACCATTGAGAGATCACCGGCGACTTGAATGTAACCGATGATCTGTTCATTGGCGATGATGGGCCGGGTCAGCACACGAAGATCAACCCCCTCGAAACGGACGGTTGTGATGTTCGCCTCGCCCCGGTCAAGCGTGGAGCTATCGAGCGGCACACTAAAATCGGAGACGTTATCCGACGAACTCCGTAGCATCAACTCGCTGTCTTGACTGACCGACCAGGCCTGCACATAAACACCGGAAGCCTGAAAATTATTCAGTTCAGGCAGTTCAATGTCTGTATCACCGTTGTTGAACATCCGAGCATCAAACACTTCAGTGGCACCACGAATGATCGCTTCCGTATCTTTCAAAGTCGTATCAATGTTGTTTATCATCGTGTAGCGCATCATCCCGAAGGTGATGGCGGCAAAGATGATGATAATCAACGTTAGTAGGATCGCGTACCACAGTGTTAAGCGTCTACGGATGGTCATATCTTCTCTTAGATATTATTCCTCACGGAGAACATAGCCGACTCCACGCACGGTATGAATTAAGCGCGTTTCTTTTTCGGCCTCGGTCTTCTGGCGCAGATAGCGCACATAGACCTCAATAATGTTGCTTTCCCCACCGAAGTCATACCCCCACACACGGTCAAAGATCACATCCCGTGTGAGTACCTGACGTGGGTTACGCATGAACAGTTCGAGCAGTTCATATTCTTTAGCTGTTAAGTCGATGGCACGTTCACCCCGATGGGCGCGGTGCGTGCCTGTATCCAGGGTCAAGTCGGCAAAGCGTAGCACTTCGGGGCGTGAGGTCGGCGTGACGCGCCGGAACAATGAGCGCACCCGTGCCATTAACTCATCGACAGAAAACGGCTTGACAAGATAGTCATCCGCGCCAGCGTCCAAACCGGTGACCCGGTCGTTAATATCGTCTTTTGCCGTCAACATCAAAATCGGCACTTCACTTGCAGCTCTCAGCCGCTTACAAACCTCCAGCCCGTCCAGGCCGGGTAACATCCAATCGAGAATGACAAGATCGGGTGGGTTGTCGCGGGCGATTGTCAGCCCGGTTTGTCCGTCCCGTGCAACGTTGACGCGATACCCTTCGTAAATCAGACCGCGTTCGATAAATTGTGCGATTCGAGCCTCGTCTTCGATGACGAGAATACGTTCACCTGACATATGTTTGGAATCCTTGTGATTAAGAGTATGCCCAAATGATGAATATGGTACATGCTCAGTATTAGAACTACCTGAACATTGACCACGTAAAGCCGTGAACCTCAATTAACCCCTCTATTATCTGATGCTCATTCGTTGGCACGTCAAAAATCATAATCGTACCATCAGGCCGTGTTAACCCAGCAACCTGCCCCGGAGCCACGACCGGTGCCGTGAGGAACCCGACAGAAGCGACCGGTACCCCCTCCCCGCTTGTGAGCGGAGCCTCGAACAATATCACCGGTGCCGCCCCCAATAAACTATCCGTCGCGGTGACTGCCTGCACACGCATCTCGTCGATCACAGTGACATCATAGATGCGTGCGCCAGCTTGCAACACCAACTGCGGTTGAATCGGGCGTACCGCCGGGTCAATCAAGTAGAGTTCGCCGGGGCGCTCGCCACTATAGGCCAGCACACGCCCATCGTCGAGCCACTGCGCCGTCCCATACCCGCCAAGCATCACGACCTCACCGGTCGCCGGGTCAAGCATTACCGTGCTCACAGCACCATCGACCTCTAAGCGTGCGAGCAACGCATCACTGGTGGGCGCAAAACGCGGTTGCGCGTAGACGGTCGTTTCTCCGTTGGAGATCAACACGCGCTGTGGCTCGACATCCCCGCTGAGCGGCGCAAACCATACCCCACCGGGTGAGTCTTCGCCCTCATCAGGCGTGGCATAGGCGATAGTGCCGCCGTCCGTACTGAAGCTCACATCACTTGCGTCCGGTGGTAGATCGTACAGCACGACCGCCTCGCCTCCGGTCAACGGTTGGCTGAACAACTGCCCGGCGCTGATGTAAGCCATTTCACCGCCGACCACTTCCGGCAGGCGAAACTCAGTTACGTCGTCGGTAGCAGTCGTCACACGTACCGGCGGTGATCCATCACGGGGCAAACGCCACACCTGCATGATGCCGCTTTCATCCCGCGCCAGGAAAAAACCATCACTGACCAGCGTCGCGCCGGTAACAACCGAAGGACGCGGTGGCCCCCAATCATAAGCGACGACATCTTCAATCGGTAGCGGGAATCTTTGCCCGGTCATCGGCAGCAACAGGGATAACCCGCCAGCATTCACACTGACCAGCAGTGTCCCTTGTGGGTCCCACCGGGCATCACCGGTGATCTGTACCGGCACCTCGCTCGTCTCCTCTACGAAAATAGCACTACCGTCGATGCCCAACCGTTGATGATAGTAAAATCCTTCGGGTGTGTCGGCGTCATCGGCGGCACGGGTGAACGCCCGAATGTCGCCGTCAACCGTTACGGCAGGCAAAGCGTAGAAGTTACTTTCGTCTTGTAGGATGATCTGTTCGTTCGCCGCGCTTAAATCCATCAGTCGCAGACCGCCTTCCGGCGGGGCAAAGACCAGCCACACATCACTGAGCCAGGCTGCACCGCGTGTCGCCGGGATCGCCGCGACCAACACCATCGTCAGTCCCTCACGCTTGAACACCCACCAGACGTCGTCATCGGCTTCGGCGGCGAGGTATGTCCCATCCGGTGACCAGTACAGACCGCGCAAGATACCGACTTCAACCACCGAGAACGCGAGTTCCGTCGCTGCGTCGAAGGCCACCCGCACCCCTCTACTCGTCGTGTAGGCCAACGCGCTCGCATCCGGTGACCAGACGATTGTTGGCCCGTCGCCGCGTGCCGGCGGGAAGTCCGCAGTTTCGCTGCTCTCTATCAGAACCGGCACATCGTCATCGGCGGGCGTAAAACGCAAGTTCAGCCCCTCCTCGGTGCGGTAGGCCAGCCAGTTATTATCCGGCGCGACGGCGAAATCGATCACGAATGTATCATCATCGGTGATCGCCTCTACCCCCGCCACACCCAGGCCGTACCGTTCAACCCGGCCTTCATTCAACAAAATGTATAGTTCCGTTGGCAGGTTTAAACCGTCTTCCTGTGAGACCGCTGCATAACTGAGCAGCGAAAGCAGTAAGACGATGAAAAATTTTCTCCGCATAGCCCCTTCCTTAACGATAGGATAATGCAGCACAGTATATCGGTCTCGCGGTTATCGCACAAACTGTTCGCATCGTGTACAATGCGTCACATGACGATCAGAAATATTCCAACGATTATGCCCGGTGCCGAGCCGTTCTTCCTGACAGGCAATAAAATCGGCGTTCTGTGCCTGCACGGTGTCACTGCCTCCCCGGACGAAGTTCGCTGGTTTGCCGAACACATGCACCAGCAAGGCATGACGGTCTACGCGCCGCGCATCACAGGGCATGGCACCCACCATGATGACCTGCGTCACATTCGCTGGCAAGATTGGTACCTCAGCGCGTTAGACGGCTATCATTTGCTGCGGCGGCACTGTCGCCATATTTACGTCGCCGGGTTGTCGATGGGCGGCTTACTCGCCCTGCTCATGGGTGCCTCGGAATACACCGACGGCATCATCGTGATGGCGGCACCCCTCAAACTCCCCGCCGAACGTCGCATCCGTCTTGCCCGGTGGATCCAACCGATACGACCGATCTTGAATCTGCCGGATCGCACAGGATTTACCGAACGTCTCGTCGCGGAAAAACGTCGTCGTGGCGACAGCCCGGCCCGACGCATACGCTATGATCGCTGGGCGACACGGGCGGTTGTAGAGTTGCAGCGGTTGATGGATGTCACAACAGACATTCTGCCCGAAGTCACGACACCGGCATTGTTGATGTATTCTCAGGGTGACCCGACCGTCCCGTTTGATAACCTGGAAATCCTGCGTGACAACATCGGCAGCAAGCATCTCGATGTGACCAGTTTCCAGCGCAGCGGGCACATCCTCACGCAAGATTACGACCGCGAGGCGGTGTTTCAACGAGCGACCTCGTTCATCCTAAGAAAGTGATTCACGCCATCTTGCCCTGTCGGCGCAGTTCATCACGCAGGGCGCGGATCGGCGCGATATAATCAGCGGTCGCCTCACCACCCAGGCGGCAGGCGACCTCATCGACGGCGAGTAAATCCGTCCCCCACACCACCTGACCGACCGGCACCGCCTCACCGACATCAGGACGCCAATCTTTGCTGACGAACTTGTGCGTCAGGTCAACCACCGCGCCGTGAAAGTGATACCCCACGCTGAAGTAAATATCCTTGAGCACGTCCGGCACGCTGGGCGAGTGCAACTGTCCGCGTGCCTTCGGGCTGCGCCCCCGGTATTTCTCTCGCGGGAACAGACCGTACAGGTTCTTGAGCGACGCCGAGATCAACGGCTCACCCTTGAGCGTCGTCCGCTTGAACGCACCGACACTAATCACACAGTCATACTCACCGATGTATCCCGGCGCGGTCATCGCGGCGTATTTGACCGGCGCGTCGAGCAAATTGGGGTATTCCGTCATAATCAACTGCTCGGCATCGCCGGCCCGCATATTTTCGTCGAGCAAATCGTAGACGCCGTGCTGCTCGAAAATGTCCTCGACAGCGACATCCGAACAGACCCCCTCGATAACCACGATCCGTGCATGAGGATTAGCCCGCCGTAGACCACGCAGCACCTTATCCAACACATACGCACTGACCGTCACCGGCGGCCCGACCGGATAGCCCAGATTGGGTTTGACCAGTATCCGCACCGCCTCGAACGCTTCCGGCGGCGGTAAATAGACGAACGATTTGGTCTTCGCGGTGCTTACCGCTGCGAGATCGGTAAGTTTGCCCATAAGTTACGCTCTCCTGGTTATTCTGGTATCGATGGTGGGAAGCAATCCGCGACTGCCAATGTGAAGCCGGGCAGCACATCCCCCCCTGTGAGTGTGTCCGTTGCGGTCAGGCGCTCCGGTTGTTCGTCGGGACGGTAAACCATCACCTCACGAGTGCGCGGGTACACAACCCAGATCAGCAGCACCCCCGCCGCCAGATACAGCTTGACCTTCTCGTGGATGTCCTCGGCTTTATCCGTCGGGGCGACCACTTCGACCGCCAAATCCGGCGGAAACGGACGGTATTGATCGCGGTCGGTGTGCAGCCGGTGCTTTTCCCAGTTGTAGAAGGCGACATCGGGTGCACGCAGCGTGTCGGCTGCCAGCCAGTACCCGCCCTCAGCGTTGGTGACCTTGCCCAGCCGATGCTTGAGCACGAAATTCAACACCGCCGCGCCGATCATCAACCCGACTTCCGGCGCTTCACCCCCGGCTGGACTCACTTTAACAACCCTTCCTCTGACCAGTTCGTAGGGCATCCCGGCGTACCGTCGCCAGAACGCCTCCACCGTCAGTAACTGCTCCGGCGCGACCATCGGTTACTTCTCATCGTCATTGCGACGGCGCTTTAACAACCGTGAACCGATGTTGCCTTCTTGCGGCTTGGGGGACTGCGGCTGCGGTGCCGGTCGCTTTGGTTTTGGCGGTGCGGCTGGCTTTGGCGCTTTGTCCGGCTCAGGAGCCGGGGAGGTGCTAATCGTCTGTTGTCCGTCGCGCCGCTGGCGCAACTGGCTGATCGAGCTGGCGGCGCTGCCCGGTTCACGATCTTGCAGTGGCGCAGCGCTCTCGTTCGTCGTCACCGTGCGGGTGCGACTACGGGCACGATCTCGCGCTTCTTTCAGCGTAGACATACGCTCAACACTTTCCACGTCTACATCCGGGCGTACTTTCGCCCGCACCCATGCGGAAAGGCGTTGAATATCCGTGCGTGTCACCAGCAGACGCCGCACCGCGATGTCCAGCGGCAGTAGCAGCATCGCCATCAGCAGCAGCCAGGGCCAGATCGGCACCGAGGCTGTGCGTGCGTCTAAGTTATGGTCGAAGGCCGCGCCGATGTCGCCGCTCATATCGCGCCCGGCGGTCGTCTCCGCAATGGATTCTAAAAGGCGGTCATCGACATCACGAATCTCGTATTCTGGCGAGTAGCTCATCACCCAGCCGATGGTCTGGTTCAATTCCAACCCAATCCCGGCCTCATCAACGGAATCGGTCTGCCGCCGATCCGCGACGAACAGGAAGTACGCGCCGGGGTCATCCGGGCGAAAGGTCGCCTCGTAGCGACCGGGGGCGATCTGCTGGAGGTTGATCTGTTCCGCGCCGTCACCCATATCTGATGTTACCGTTGCCTGGAGTTGCAGGTTGTTCAAGAACTCGCCGGAGTTGTCACGCGCATTGACGATCACCCGTGCTTCTTCGTCTTCCATCAGCACCCGTGTTTCCAGGTTGTTCGAGGTGCCTTCTGTGATCGTCCAGCGCACGGCCTGGCTCCAGAACTGGCTGTACTGTTCTAATGTGAGCCAATCTTGCGCCCAGCGTGCGGTCGCATCACTGGTGAAGGCCACACTCCGACCGAGGCCGAACTGCCATGCCGCCAGCACCGGGTCTTCAAATGGAGCCGGGCCGCGTAAGATCACCTGGGCGGTATCGCGGGGTGTGGTGGCGACGTACCCTTGCAGCGGCGGCAACGCCTGGAAGTTCTGCATGATCGGATGCCGGGCGGTGAGGGTCGGCACGAACTCCTCTTCTTGAATGTAGGTGCGCGAGGCCAGAACCGTCTCCAACGCGAAGATCTGCGGGATATTCGCCGCTTCCGCGACCTGATGGAAATTCCCACCCCCCACCCGTGCCATATCCGGCAATATCTGGGGAGTCGCATCACTCAAAGCGACCACCGATGTGGTCACGCCGAAGTTCTCGTTGAGGCCCTCGGTAATGTCGATCAATCCGCCGGGGTTGGCGATGCCATCCGTGAGCAAAATAATATGCTTCACCTCGGAGGGTTCCTGAACGATCTCGTCGGCGGTGTATTCCATCCCTGCCATGATGCTGGTACCACCACTCGGACGCAGAGTCGCCACCAACCGCTGCAATTCACGCCGGTCGTTGACGTTCTGGAAATCCGCAATCGGCACGGCGGTCTGGTCGAACGAGATGACGGCGGCGCGGTCGTTGGGCTGCAAGAAGTCAATCGAACGAATAATCGCTTCCTTCGCCAGATCAATATTGGGGATGCCATCATTGCTGACCGCGCCCATACTGCCGGAGCGATCCACCAGGTAAGCGATGGTCAACTGCGGCAGGCGCTGCTGGTCACGAATGCGCATCTCGACCGGCAACGCTTCCTCCAACGGAGTCTGGAAATAACCGCCGGGGCCATAAGCCTGCGGCCCGCCGATCACGACCAGACCGCCACCCAGGTCAGCCACGTAATTACGCAGCGTCTCCATCCGTGAGGTGGAAAGATCAACGGCGGAGACGTTTACCAATACCACGCTGTCGTATTCCAGCAGCGGGGCCAGGCCAATCGGTAAGCTGGTCGGTGTGCTGACATCAACTTCGATGCCACTCTCCTGTAACGCCGGCACCAGAAACTGAATCTCGTCGTCGTTCTCCGGTTCCCCGTTGATGACCAGCACCCGCGAGACACCCTCCACCAGACTGAACGCGCCCAGGCTGTTGTTCTGCGTGAAGTTGTCGGTGCCATCTTCCAACGCTTCGAGGTCAACATCGAAGTCGAGCAGCGCATCCACACCGCTGCGCAGGCCGAGCGTGTAGTTATTCACCCCCTCGCGCACGTCGATCTCCTGCCGGATGATCTCCTGCCCTTCCGAGCGGACGGTCACACGCGCCCGTGTCTCCACTTCGGATTCAATCTCGATGACCATATCGAAAGACTGATCTTCGTCTAATACCGTCGGCACACGCACATCACGCAGTAACAACTCCGGCGCAGCGTCGCGTGTGAAAGGCACATAGCTGATCTCTACCTCAGCGGCACGGGCCAGTTGAACCGCGCCTTGTGTATCACCGACGGTCGGGTGTCCGTCGCTCAGCACGACTATCCGCCGGGCCGCGTCTGCGGGGAACAGTGCCAATCCCAAACGAATGGCAGCGGCGAAATTCGTGTTACCGGAGTTGGGGCTGGTGCGCAGTTCGGTAAGTTCTCGTGCGCTGCTCAACGGGCGGGCGACCTGTGCATCCGCACCGAATGTAATCACCCCGGCGAGGTCATCAGGCTGCATCTCCTCCAATGCCTCGCGGATTAATTCTTCCGCGTTGGCTTCCGCATCACCATCAGAATTGACACTGTCGGAGACATCGACCAGAAAGACGACCGCCAACCGATCAGCAGATTGTGCGACCTGCACGCCAGCGAGTGCCAACACCAACAGCGTGACGATAGTCACCCGTAGAATGAGGCTGGTGATGTCACGAGTACGGCGGAAGCGGTTGCGCGGCCACCCCAGGTAAACGATCACCGGGACGAGCAGCAGCAGCAACAGCGCAAGGGGTGTGGTTAAGGTCATACAGCCATTCCAATAAACGCTTGCATAAGTATTCGTATTGTAGCATACCCTATCGGTCAATCCGCTAGTGCGGGGAATATGTGGAGTGTGTTTCGATGTTTTGGCGGCGGTGTTCGTTGGACGGTCACGCACATTTGCAGCGATTACCCCGGAATGTGATACAATATCAGCGATTTGCTATGATGGATATAAAATGTCATGTCCACACTCACCAAACAAGCCCAGCAACTTTTCGAACTCGAACTCACCAAAGAACAGGCCAGTGCATTCGACACATATGCACAGGAACTGGCAACATGGAACACCCGCATGAACCTGACCGCCATCACCGAGCCGGATGAGGTGCGCGTGCGGCACTTCCTCGACTCGCTTTCGGTGGTGACCGTCGCGGACTTCGAGGCGGAGATGCGCGTTATCGACATCGGTACCGGCGCGGGGTTCCCCGGTTTACCACTGGCGATTGCCTTTCCGGAGGTGCGCTTTACCCTGCTGGATTCAACCGGCAAAAAGATCAAGTTCCTCGATCATGTGGTGCAGACGTTGCAACTCAAGAACGTACAGACGCTTAAAGCCCGCGCCGAAGAAGCCGGACATGTCAATCATCACCGGGCACACTACGAGATCGTGCTGGCGCGGTCGGTGGCACGGCTGCCCGCCTTGGCTGAGTACATGCTGCCACTCACGGCGACCGACGGTTTATGTGTGGCGATGAAAGGCGGCACCGCCAAAGAAGAAGCCGACGACGCGATCCACGCGATAGAAATCCTCGGCGGGGCGCTCTACGCCATCGAGGAAGTGCAACTGCCGGAGATGGATTACCCGCATTATCTGGTCGTGGTGAAGAAGATCGCCAAAACTCCCCGCGAATACCCGCGCCGTCCCGGTATCCCGACTCGTGAACCAATCGTTGATGCTTGAGTTACGCCTGCCATTCTTTGCAGTAATTTTGACGACAGTCGGCGTGTGTGTGTTGATGATCCTCGGCGCGTCAAGACTGGCTCCCGATGCTGACATCGTCACTTACAGCAGCTTCGACGCACGCGACGTCAATGACATCGACATCCACGTTTACGATGCCAACCGAGATGTGACCCTCCCACTGGTCGATTCATCCTATTGGGATTATGCGCTGGTATGGTCACCGGACGGACGTTATGCCGCGTTCACCTCCAACCGTGAGGGCAACGACGAGATCTATCTGATCGACGCTTACGGCGGCACCCTGCGCAACCTGACGCGGCACCTCGCCGACGACCGCCAGCCGACATGGTCACCGGATGGGCGCTGGCTGGCCTTCGCCAGCAGCCGGGCGCAGCGGGTCAACATCTTTATGATGCTGGTAGACACACCGGAGATCGTGCTACAACTCACCGATGAGCCGCTGGATTTCAGTTGGCCGGCCTGGTCACCGAATGGCGATTACATCCTCGCGGTTGATGGTGCGAACAGCGGCGCAGGACTGATCCGTGCGATCAACCCGGTGACGCGCCAGATCATCACCGTGACCGACCAGGCCAACGACTGGACGGCACAATGGCACCCCAACGGACGCACTTTCGTGGTCGCCAACATGATCGGGCGGCTTGATCTCGTCGAATGGGAGACGCTTAAACGCCGCACACTCATCAACGGTATGCAGACCATCGGACAGCCGGCATGGTCACCCGATGGCGAACGATTGCTGTTCCGCGCCCAACAGAACAGCCCGGCGTTGAACATTTTCAGCAGCACGGTAACCGACCCGACCCCGCGCCTGTTTATCGGCGGCCCTGAATTTCATTTGCTCTCCCCGGCGTGGCGACCATGACCCGATTGATCGCACTCCCGGCCTTGCTGCTGGCGCTGTTGGTATCCGCTTTGTTGGGCATCTGGATGCTGCTGCCGTTCGGCGGTGATATGCTGGCGGTTTCAGTCGAGCGCGATGACGAAAAACACCTCTACCTGATCGACGACAACGGTCTGCAACATCGCCTTAGCGCGGATCACAGCGCCGACCCGGTGTGGTCAGCGGATGGTGAGCGGTTGGCCTTCGCTACCGTCCCCGGCGGTGAGCGCGATTTCTATCACATCGCTGTAATGGACGTCGAAGGTGGCGACCTGCACATTTACCAACCGGGGACGGCCCCGGCATGGTCGCCTGACAATGACTACATCGCCTACGCCCGCTACGACGCCGGTTATAATATCCATCTGATGCACAGCGACGGCACGAACGCTCGCCGTCTCACCCAACCCGGCATCGACGGACGTAACCCACAATGGTTGCCACGTAGCGATCATCTGTCCTTCACGCAGATTATCCCCGGCGAGGGACGCTACGAGTTCCGGTTGATGACCCAACCACTTGACGGCAGTGAGCCGCAACCCCTGCTCGACCTGAGCCAAAGCCGAGACGTGACCTTCTCCCCGGATGAAACGCGCATGGCCTATAGCAACACGCTAGGGATGCCGCTGACGATCTTCATCGCTGATGCGGACGGCGGTAATCCGCGTCAGTTGATCGACGCGGGCGGCCTGCACATCGAACCGGCGTGGTCATCGGCGGGCGACCGCATCGCGTTTGTCTCCACAATGGACGACGGACAGTGGGATTTGTACGTCATCGACACGGACGGACGCAATCTGCGCCGGTTGACCAACGACGACGCGGTCGAAAGCAGCCCGGCATGGCGACCGTGACCCGCTTCACGTTGACGGTTGCGTTTGTACTGGTCGGTCTGTTGGCGGCGCTCAGTGCCGGTGTGCATCTGCTCGCGGATGCCGGTGCGGCGCAGGTCGCTTACGTCCGCTACCAGCAAACCGAACCGGATGTGATGCTGGTCGATGTCAGTCGCCATCACGAGTTTCCGTTGTTGCAAAACGCCGCCTCACAGGAATGGTCACCGGACGGACGCGCCCTGCTCTACACCACCCGCCGTGATGGACACATTCAGTTGGAGCTGCACGTTCTCGGTGATGCGAATTACGTCATCGACCGGGGCGCGGTGCAATACAGCGCCAGTTGGTCACCCGATGGACGACAGATCGTGTATTCCCGGTTGGATAATTACCAACGGCTGCACCGGATCGCCCTTGACCCGACCACCTACCGACCACGGGCAGCACCGGAAATGCTCACCGGCGACGACCTCGCCGCCGGGTTCGGGCCGGTCTGGTCACCGGATGGCGCACAGTTGGTCTATTGGGCATTGGGCGAAACCGGCGGGCATCTGGACACGGTCACCGTCGCCGCTGATGCGGTCACCGTGCGCCGGCTCACGCCAATGTCACTCTACACCGGCATCATCTACTACACATGGACAGCCGACGGCAGCGCGGTCGCCTACGCACTCGACATCGACAATCGCACGCAGATCATGCTCGTCCCTGCGGATGGTAGTGGCACACCCTATCCGCTGCTCGACGACCCCACACTTGCGGTGCGGTTGGCGACATGGTCACCGGATGGCGAAACTATCGCGTTGATCGTCCAGGAAGCGAACATGACAATGAACCTCTACCTGATGGATGCTGCCCGTGCCGGAACCGCGACACGGGCAGATTTACGCGCCCTGACGAACGGCTATCCGGTGCTATCACCGCCGGTTTGGTCAGCGGATAGCACACAGGTCATACTGTCTACGGCTGACCTTCAAAAAAGACTTTACAGCATTCTGGCGTTTGATGTCACAACAGGTGACGTCGAAGTCATCAGTCGTGGCAAAGACGGACGCAATTACCCCACATGGAGGCCTTGATGCTACGCTTCACACTGTCCCTGTTCTTGTTTGTCAGTCTGATCCTCACGGCACTCACCGCCGCCACGTATCTGTTTTCCCCGGCAGATGCACCGGTGATCGCCTATACTGCACGCGGGGAAAGCACAGAAAACGATATCGTGATGACTGACATTGAGCGCGGCTTGCACATCCCGCTGATTCAATCCCCCGGCGCGGACTTCTTCCCGACATGGTCGCCGGATGGTCAGCAGATCATGTGGCAGGCGTACCGCAACCGCGCCCGTACCGTCTTCATCGCTGACGGTGACGGTACCAACCGCCGCATCCTGAACGCCGAACCGTCCGCACGCGACCAACACTCACCGGCGTGGTCACCCGATGGGGCACAGGTGGTCTACGCCCAGCAGGAGGCCAACGGACTGGTGCAGCTCTACCTGCACAATCTGGATACGAGCAACGCCACACGCCTGACGACCGATGATTACTCCGCGTTTATGCCGGTCTGGTCACCGGATGGCACGCAGATCGCGTTCGTGCATTACGTCCGCTACGTCGATCACGTCTACCGGATTGATCTGGCGAGTGGCAGCGAGGTACAACCAGTTACACCGGGGTACAACCGGCGCATCGTGCATCTTGACTGGTCGCCGGGCAGTGACGCGCTCAGCTACGCGCTCAACACGAATAATCTACGGCAGGCCACGCTCGACGGCGACTCGACCGCGCTGGTCAACGGTTCGTTGGGTGTCTACGCACCGAACGACGAACAATTCGCCTACGTAGATCGGCGTGCACGGATCAACTTGCTTGACCTGACAACTGACGATACCCATATCCTATTCGACGGGATCACACCAAATCTGTCAGACATTTATATCACTGATTTGCGCTGGTCGCCGGATGGCGAATGGTTGGCTTACACGCTGCAAACAGTCAGTGCAACACCAAGCAGTATCGTCTATGCCATCCGCGCAGACGGCAGCGATCATTGGCGCGTCAGCGACCCGGATATGCAGAGTTCCAGCCCGGATTGGAGACCATAAGCAAATATCTATTCGAGACGAGAATCGAGAATGAGGAGAAACCAGAATGTCCCCAACATTCGATGAGATTTATGCCGAAGTCCCCGCAGCGCAACGCGACGCACTGGCCCAGTTCCGCACGTCGCACCCGCCACAGTCCGCAACGGTGGACGGTGAGACGTGGGAATATCTCGAAGGCGGCAGCGGGGACGAGACCGTGCTGCTGCTGGTCGGTGGATTGCGCGTCGCGGACGCGGCCTATCGCTCGATGCCCATGCTTGAGGACGAGTTCCGCGTGCTGACGCCGACTTACCCCGCCCTGCCGACCATGACCGCGCTCGCCGATGGCCTCGCCGGGGTGCTGGATGCCGCCGGGGTCGAACGCGCGTCTGTGCTGGCAGGGTCGTTCGGCGGGATGCTGGCGCAGGTGCTCGTGCGGCGACACCCGGCGCGGGTGAAGCGGTTGGTACTTTCCACAACGGCGGTGCTCAACGCCGAAAATGCCGACCGTTACCGCACACTGCTCGGCATGGTGCAGGCGACAGAAGAAACCGATGTACTCGACATGGCGAAAACACAGATGTTTGACACCATCGCCCCGCCGGAAGACATGCACAACTTTTACCGTGCTTACCTCGACGAGCTTTACAGCCAGCGCCTCAAAAAGCCCGATCTGGTCACGACTTACGAAGCCCTGCTGGATTACGCCGATAACCACACCTTCACCACCGACGACCTGAACGACTGGGACGGCGAGGTGCTCATCCTTGAATCCGATGATGACGCGACCTTCGACGCGGACACCCGCGCCGCCGTCCGCGCACTCTACCCGAAGGCGCGAACCTTCACGTTTCACGGTGCCGGGCACTCACCGGGAACGACCCAACGCGATCTGTATTTCCGTGTGGTCAAGGCATTCCTGCGTGATGGAACGGTCACCTGACGCGGTGACCCACCGGCGTCACAAACCCGCAAAATTTGCGATTTTCATACAAGTCAGCGTCGATTTTGTGATATACTACGGGACAGTAGCGGTCAGCATTGATCGCTCATAATGACCATTAAGTATATTGCGGGATCATGGACATATTAGACAACGGCATATCGCTTCTTGCTGCTGCTGCAACTGGTGGTGGTGAGACTTCCGGTACGATTGGAGGACTCATCCTCTTTATCACAATCGCTATCGGATTTTCCTTCCTCTGCTCGATGTTAGAGGCGGGCATCCTCTCGACACCTTCTTCTTACATCGAAACCCAGGCAAAGACTGCCGGACGCGCCGGACGCCTGATGCAGCGCCACAAGCAAAATGTCGAAGAACCTATCACCGCCATTCTCACGCTGAACACCTTTGCCCATACTGTTGGTGCGGCGGGGGCAGGCGCACAGGCCGTCGGGGTATTCGGTAGCGCGTGGGCAGGGTTGATTACCGTCATACTGACCCTCTTGATCCTGGTGTTTTCCGAGATCATCCCCAAGACGGTCGGCGCTGTCTACTGGAAGCAACTTTTCACGTTCAACGCGTTCTTCATTCAACTGTTGATCCTTTCACTTTACCCGGCAGTCTGGTTGTTTAACCAGATGACCCGCCTCATCACCCCGGAAGAGAAGTTGCCGACGGTGACACGGGGCGAACTCGAAATGATGGCGCAGGTCGGCGCGACAGAAGGCGCACTCGAAAAACAAGAAAGCCTGATCGTCAATAACCTGTTCCAATTAAACCGCGTGCAGATCTACGACATTATGACACCGCGCACGGTCATGCTGGCATTTCAGGAAGACCTGACCATCGGTGAAGTATTGAAAGGTAAGCGTACCATTCCCTACTCGCGCATCCCGGTTTACCGTGAACACATCGACGACATCACCGGGTTTGTGCTGCGCCACGATATTTATCGCTATGCCGCCAATGACCAGCATGATGTCACGCTCAAGTCGATTCTGCGCCCTATTCATTCTGTGCCAGAACCGCTCAACGTGGCGAAGGTGCTCGAAGAATTCATGGCACGCCAGCAGCATATCTTTCTCGTGATTGACGAATACGGCGGCACATCCGGCATCATCACCATGGAAGACGCGGTCGAGTCCCTGCTCGGTTCGGAGATCACCGACGAATCCGATGTGGTCGCGGATATGCGGCAACTCGCCGAGCAACGTTATCATCGCCAACAAGAAATGCTAGAGGCGGTTAACCTTAAACCCGGCGGCATCAGCAAGCAGGACGCTATCGCCGTGTTAAATGGTAAAGAACAAGACGACGAAACCGAGACCTCCGCGCATTCGTCATCGCCCCCCACTGCCGCCGCCGAGTAGTCCATCAACAGGCGTAAACAACACGGAGAGATCGCACATAACGGTCTCTCTTTTTGATTCTGTAACCTCACCCACCCAGACCGTGTCAAAAGATGTATAACAGAACAAATTTGGAGTAGACAAACTATGCACCGCAACCTGACCCTATTGCTGTTCTTCATGCTCGCCCTTGTCGGCTGTTCACTGTCCTCAGCGGATAGTGGCAACGAGGACGGCGGAACAGTACGGGTGGCAGATGAAGCCACGCAAGACGTGACCGAAGAAGCCATCCCCACACAAGAAGAAGAACCGACCTTCGTCCCAACCGAAGATAACGGAAACGACAACGACGAAAACGCGGGCGATGACGACGGCGGCAGCGCCGGTTCCGATGATGACGTCATCGTCAACTGTACCCTTCGCACAGATTGGCCGACCTATATCGTCGTCTCCGGTGACACGACCTCGAACATCGCCCGCCGTGTCGACTCGACCGTCAGCACCATCACAGATGCCAACTGCCTTACGG
>DAOTTX010000072.1:0-14768 GCA_034437515.1 Anaerolineae bacterium | reverse complement strand
TATCCAGGCATTCGGCGAGGATAACCTGTTCGACGCCGATGAGGTTTATTTCAGCGCCACCACGCAAGCCTATGAATACGCCCACAAACTACTTTCTATCCCGGATTAGCTGATGGGCAAGGTGAAAATACCATTTTCCGAATTGGCTACACCGGTTCGTAGGGGATGCGGGCCAGCAATTTATGCACCGGGCCTTGCTCGATGTAACGCACAGCCAGGTTACGCAGACCGGCGAAGGCGGGTTGCTCGGTGGTCACGATGCCGCCGAACGTCCGCGCCTGATTGCGCAGCAGAAACACGCGCTGCTTATGGCGATCTTCGTATTTACGCAATGCCTGGTCGATGAAGCGGCTATCGACATAAGATAGTTCTTCCGCTAACGTCGCCGCCGATTCCATCGCCATGGACGCACCCAAACCACTGATCGGCGAGAAGGCATGGACGGAATCGCCTGCCAGCACCACACGCCCCCGGTACCAGTGCTGTTGTGCGCCATAATAGAAATCGTCGTGGAACAGGTCTTCGCTTTTCATGTCGTCCAGTTCGTCCAGGCCGTGATGCACCCACTTGCTGCTCCAATCTTTGTAATGCTCACGGATGCGCTGCTTGCGCGTTTCGGGGTCGTCCGGTTGCCCGGCTTCCGTCTTGACCACGCCGACGACGCACAATCGATCTGCTGTGGGGTAGAGGCCGAACGCGCCACCCGTGCCCCAGTGTTCCAGCACACGGTCGGTGAAGGCGTCGTGCTGCTCCCCCCACCAGGCCCAACCATGCAAACCGGAGTAGATCATCTCGACATCACCGAAGACCAGATCACGCATTTTGGAATGTGCCCCGTCCGCACCGATGACCAGATCGTAGGTCTTCTGTGAGCCGTCGCTCAGGGTGACCATGACCTCATCGTTGGTCTGTTCGATGTGGTCTACGGTGGTGCCCATCTGGATCGCGCTCTCATCGACCGCCCCCCGGATCACGTCAATCAGCGCCGGGCGATAAATGCTGAACGAGTCACCGAATACACTGGCGTAAGAATCGCCAACCGTGTGCGAACGCAGCACGTTACCGTCAGTATCTGCGATGTCGTAATTCGAGACGGCGACACCGTGTTCATACAGGTCTTGATGCACACCCAGTCCCTTGAGGATGCGGCTGCCCGCCTGCATTAGGATGATTACATAGCCCAGATGCCCGAATTCCGGCGCGTCTTCGACAATATCCGGTTGGATGCCCTTCTGTTGCAGCATCGCCGCCAGCGTCAACCCGGCGACCCCGGCCCCGACGATCAAGATACGCATATCTTTGGGGTAGCGTGTTTGTGCGGCATATTTGCTGGGGTCTACCGCCCAATGATCGTCGTTTTCATCCAACCAGCGGCGAGCGGCATCGGTGTTGTCGAAATGCTCGATCTCCATACCGGCGACGACCGGCAGCGCCTGTTCGATGCGCTCAATGCTTTCGTTGCTGCCGACCAGCGCGAGGCGATCAACATCACCACGATGCTTGAGGAAAAAGCCGGTCAGCGTAAACAGCCCTTCCAGAGGCCAACCGTTGAAGTCGTCAAATTCCAGTAGCAAGCGGATGTTCTGCTGGATGCGGATTTTCTTGTCAATCGCATCGAGGATTTCACGCAGGTCTTTCCCGCTTATATCACCGGAAAGTCGTAAACCGACCGTGTTTTTTGTCGTGTCTTCAAAGAATTTATACATGGGTCTCTCCCGGATGATGTCTATTTGCCAGTCTTCATTAACTCGCATGAATATGAGCAAAGGCCAAATATGATGCAAATCGCAAATAAAGAAATGCTAGGGGTTTGATAATCCTGACAATTCTGCCGAGCGTAGCACGCTAACGTATGTTATATTCAAAGTAAACGCTTTTATAACTAAATTGCTTATGGGGAAGAAATGCACGCACAAATTAGCTTTCTTATCTTCTTTTTGATAGCCGCCGTCGCGTCGTCCCCGGTGACGGCACAGGCCGCTTGCGACGAGGCCACGCTCATCGATGGTATCAACAATCGCGGATTTATTAACCTGCCTACCGGCTGCACCATTCAACTGAGCGGGCCGCTGCCGGTCATTAACGGCGGCACCGTGACCGTCGCCGGTAACGGTGCGACCATCAACGCTGCTGGCAACGAAGTCTTCCGCATCGACAATGGCAACCTTTCGCTGACGAACCTGACCGTCGAGAACGCGCTGAGTACCGTCAACGCCGAAGGGGGGCGAGTCAACTTGACCGGGGTGACGTTGGTCAACAACGACACCGGGGTCAACGTGCGCGGTGGCTTCGTGCTGCTGGCGGATTCCTACTTTACGGGTAACTTCGTCGGGGTGCGCGTCAACGACAACCGTGTGCAGATCAGCGGCAGCGTGTTCGTCAACAACATCGTCGGCTTGAACTTGATCGCAGGAACTGCGGCGGTCAACAACAGCACCTTCGCCTTCAATGAGCGCGGCATCACCCTGCAACCGGGGACGACCGGGCGCGTAGACATCCGCACCAGCACCATTGCCGGGAGCAGCGCGGAAGGTGTCAACACCGCCGACTCGACCAGTGTCACCATCGACCGTAGCTTGATCGCCAACAACGGCAGCGCGGATGTGCGCGGGGCGTTTAACTCCGGCGGTTATAACTTGCTCAGCACGGCGAACGGGGCCAACTTCACGCCACAGAACGACCTGATTACAACGCCGGGGCTGTCACCGTTTACCGGCGCATTCTTCCCGCTGACCGCCGACAGCGCCGCCCTAGACGCGATTCCAGTGGTGCAGTGCCCCGGTGTGGATCAACGTGGGATGCGGCGTCCACAGGGGGCGGGCTGCGACATCGGCGCGATTGAGATGACCTTGCAACCTGTTACGGGCGAGGTCGTGGAAATTCTGCTGCCACCCCCGCCCATGTGCAACGTGGTAGACGACTCCCCGGCGACGGGGTACGCGCTGCCCGACGGCGTCTATTGCCGCGTGCTGATGCAAGACGGCGGCTGGATGGCGAACCCCGGCACCATCCCACAGGGCCTGGTCGATAACGGTGTCATCCTCGCGGTGGATGTGTTCCGCATCGGCGATGGGGCACTGCTGGCGGCCTTCGACGGACATGTGCCGGTCTGTCTACGTGGGACAGGCCGCCTGATCTACCTGGATGCGGTGACCAGCCCGCGCACGCTGGTGGAACTCGACCCGACCATGCGCGACGGTTCGACCTGTGGCTTCATCCCCAACCCTGGCACACTGGTGTTGATCGAAGGGTAGGCGCGCTATTCTTACGTCGAATGCTTGGGAAATCACCCTAAAACAGCATCCCGCCATTATTTACCCCACCCCGGCCCTCCCCAATTCGTTTCACTACGGGGACGGTGCTGTCCTATGCGCGGCGCATCGGTACCTCTACCATAGCGAACCGATGTAATCAGGCGCGATTGAGGGAGGGGGCGCGACACTATCACGCCGGAGGGGGTAAAATAAAGCGACTACATGTGATTGCCGAAGAAATGGAAACTGCTTTGACACACAACCTACGCCTGAAGACACTGATCTGTTTGCTGCTCGCGCTGATCGCGCTGGTCGCGGCGGTCACGCCGATCACCGCACAGACTGACCCGGAACCGGTCACCCGGCAGAACGCCGCCCTGCTCGCGCAGGTGGAACGCCTGCCCTTGAGCGCCGCCGTGCGCAGTCTGGCGTGGTCACCGGACGGACGCTATCTGGCGGTGGGGCTGGTCGATGGTACGGTGACGCTGCTGCCGCAAACCGACACCGGCGACCCGCTGACGTTCGAGGCCGCTACCAGCAGCGTGACACGCCTGCTGTGGTCAGCGGATGGTGCGACCGTCGCCGCGCTGTACCTCGAAGACGGTCTGCGTGTGTGGGATGCCGCTTCCGGTGAGGTCATCGGAGAGGTAGCGAGCGAGGCCGCGCTCTACGCCGCCGACCTGCACCCGACGCTGTCCGGTGTGGTCGCCTACGCCGGGGACACAAACGAGATCGTACAGGCGCAATGGGATGAAGGGGCCGGGGTCGCCGCGCCTATACTTAACGGGCACACAGATACGGTCTTCGACATCATCTACACCAGCGACGACGCGACACTCGTCAGTGCCAGCGCGGACGGCTTCGTTCGACTGTGGGAAAGCACGACCGGTACCGTATTACGTGCGGACGATGTGCATCGCGGCGCGGAAGTGTACGCGCTCGCCCTTGCCGGGGATGTCGCCGCCTCGATCGGCGCAGATAACACCATCTGGCTGCACCCGACCAGCACCGCAGGCGAACCGTCCTCGATGGTGGCAGGTGTGCCCGCGCAGGTGATCGACTTCATCAGCGCCGATTTACTGGTCGCCGGGACGACTGAGGGTGACCTGCTGGTCTATACCGTGCCGCGCCCCGACGCACCGGACGTATTCCGTTTGACCACACTCACCGGGCATGAAGGCGCGATCACCGCACTCGCCGCCAGTCCTGACGGATCACGCATCGCTTCCGGCAGTTTCGACGGCACACTACGCTTATGGGGCATTACCGGGCAGGTCGGCACGGTCTATTGTGACGACACCCCGCCGAGCCAGATTCAGGTCGGCATCCCGGCGCGGGTGGCTCCCATTGATGGCACACCGTTGAACATGCGTGTACTGCCCGGCTCGCGTGTGCTGCGGCAGATCAACGACAACGACACCTTCGACGTAATCGGCGGGCCGACGTGCCAGGGCGGGTTTACCTGGTGGCAGATTCGGCTGGAAAACGGCGCACAGGGTTGGGTAGCAGAAGGCACACTCGAAGACTACTTCATCGAACCACTGGTGGATGAGCCGGTCGCGGAGCCGGTCGTCATCCCGCCGCCTGCCGGGGGGACGACGATCATCAGTGGTGGGGTGTGGCACGATACCTGTGATAATGCTGGCTCCGGCTTGCCGCCGGGGTGTGTCTCCACACCGCTTGGCCCGCGTGCGGATCGCATCCAGACCGCTAACGAGAACGTGATCGCCGGAGTGATCGTCGATCTCAGCGCGGGGACCTGCCCGTCGAGTGAGTTACTCGGTCAGGCGCTGACCGACTCCAACGGCGCTTACGTGTTTGACAACCTCGCGGCGGGGACGTATTGCATCAGCGTGAACCCCAACACAGCGATCAACGCCGGTGTACTGGCGGAGGGCGAATGGTCATTCCCTGAATCACTCATCATCGGTGACCCGGTGGCCTACTTTAACCTCACCGTGCAGACCGACGAGATCACCCGCCCGCGCAACTTGGGTTGGGACTATCGCTTCGCACCGTGAATGTTTGTGCTTTATCAAAAAAGGTGCGCCTATAATTCATTTAGCGCCATTAGGACTTATACGAGGGACATTATGGTACATTTACATCGAAAGTGGCTGCTTGCCGGCGCGGATAACATCGAGGACACACAGATCTTCTCCGGTGGGGCCTGCAACATCATCAGCAGCACTAACGAACTGCTCCGCAACCGAGAGCGAGACGCGATCAACAACTGGTTGACCGAGCAGAAGATTCTGTTCTTCGACCCGCAAATCCACCCGGAAACGCACGGCTGCGAATACGATTATCATGTGCATTATCCGCAGGAACTCAGCGCCCGCAACGCCGCGAAGATCAGACTCTATGAGGTATCGCCGCGCTCGTTCGGCGGTGTCACCAGCTTTGAAATTGCGATGGATCACTTCCACTGGCGTGAACCGATGGTGATTTATTACTCCGATGGTGACCCGGAGAACGACATCATCCCGTCGTTTTCCCCGAAGGGGCACCCGCTGTTTGTGCCGGATGGCCTCAAGAGTGGTAACGAGAGTACGCTGAAGGCACACTATAAAGAGTTCATCAAGAACGCCAACAACATGCGTAAGTACATGATGGGTTTAGCCCGTGAGATGGACACGCTGACCATCGCCTTCAGCGACAAGCCCGCCGTCGGTGACATCGTCATCACACCCAACCGGATGCACGCGACCGATTTATTCAGGGCGGCGGTGAAAGCGGCTTCAAACGAGCGTGTGTATGTGACGTTCATCGGCGTGGACGACCAACCCGAAGCACGCGACAAACGCGGCAACCCGCTTTTCCTCGCGCCGCAAAACCCGCCGGAAGTGCAGATGCACGCACTGCTTGACCAATACGTAGACGAGGGCAACGAGCTACGCGGCGCAATCGCTGAACTCATCAACATCAGTGTGTTTGTACGTGTGGTCTACACACAGAAATCCGCGACGTTGGCGCTGGAAGAACTCATGCGCACGGAGAAAGTAATCTGATGCGCTGGATAAGTGGTCTGTTCGCGCTGCTCGGTTTGAAGTTCATTATCGGCGGGGCGGTGCTGGCGACGGTCGTCGTCCCGTTGATGGAAGTCTTTCCTGATGATGTGGCAACCACGCTCGATTTCGAAGTGGAATACCTCACCCTGCTCGACCCCGAAACCCTGACCTTCACCGATGTCCCGGCAGGCCAGGCGGATGACATCATGATACGCCGTGAAATCACCACTGAGGACGTGGACGGCGACGCCGTGATGATCCGCGAGGATCAACAATTGCTCAACGGGGCGCAAGTGCTGCAAAACGTCACCTTTCGCTATCCGGTAGATCGCAAAACACTCGAACAGCGTGACGACCTGCTGCCCGAATGGGCGGATGCTGACGGCCTGTGGGCGCGTGAGGGATTGGTCATCGGTTGGGGCGTAGACCCCGAACCGCGTGATTACATCGGCTGGAACGAAGATACCCGCCAACCAGCGGTGATCGTCTATGAAGGGCGGGATGAGATCAACGGATTTGATGCCTACTACTTTACCTCGTCGAGCGAGCCACAACGCATCAACCCGGCACAGGTCGAGGTGTTGGGTTTGCTGCCGGAACTCACCATCGAGCAGGTCGCCGGATTAGCGCAAAGCCTCGACGTTGATGATCCGATCATCGGGCGTCTGCTGACAACCGCGCTGCCGCGCCTGATGGAAAATGCGGTGCGGGAGACACAAAACATCCCCGCTGATGTGCCGACCGAGGACATCCGGGTGCCGCTTGAGTTTTACTATGATTATGATGGGCAATATTGGGTAGAGCCGGAAACGGGCGTGTTGCTGAACACGGTCAAGCATGAACATCGTGCCGCGACCTTCCCGCAGGAAATTATAGAACACCTCGCGGGGTCGGTGGAGGGGTTAGGACAAGACCGAGCGTTGATCGACGACTTGCTGCCGTTGACCGTCAGCGACTTTCGTTACACCGGCACCGACACCGCTGTTCAGGCACAGTCACAGGCGGCGCAGGACGCTATTGACCAGCTAAACCTCTACGGGCAAACACTGCCGCTGCTCTTGGGCGTTTTCGGCGGGGCGCTGTTGCTCGGTGCGGGGTTGTTATTCGGGCGATCAAAGACCGCCCGTCAATAGATATTATTGGTTAATTAGAACGACCTCTTTGGCCTGTTCACCTTTACCGCCGGGGAAAATTTCAAACTGCACCCGGTCGCCTTCGTTCAAAGCGCGATGCCCTTGTTTACGGATCGCAGAATAATGGACGAAGACATCTTGCTTAGTTTCGTCAACCGTGATGAAACCGTAGCCCTTTGTTACATTGAACCATTTCACGATACCAGTCATTTTTAATGGCCTTTCTTAGACGTTCTTTACTGGTAATGACAGGATAACAGAAAATGGGTGAAAGATTCAATAAACTTTCGTATGATTCGTATGAATTTCTTTTGATCGGTGATTTAATGGGTCGCCGGTTCTATCGTGATGGTGGTCTGGCAGGCCTCACAGCGCCACAGCATCACAATCGACGCGGTGCCAAGTTGTTTGGCGACGCGCTCCGGCCAACGCTGCTCCCCCATAAAGGTAAAGCCCTTTTGGGCGCGGCAGGTCGGGCAGCACGTTGGTGGGATATATTGGCGTTCAGGTTGTGATTGCATCAGCATTGACCAGAAGTTATTCTACGTTTGTATGACTAAGCATAGCACAAACATGAAGTACCCGTTGTCTGGAAGTTGCTAGGGGTAGGTTTGAATATCTCAACGCAAATAAGTAGAATGAAATCCACTTGAAACCTTGCGACCTCCGTCTTCGTGCGTACAATTAAACGGCACTTCAGACCGACCCCGGCACTTATAAGCCGACTTGCGGAGAACAAACATAATGGCGGATAGTCTTTTTGACAATCGGTATCGGTACGACTACATTTACCCACGCGGACGCAGTGGCGAGACGCTTCGTGCCGAGGACACAGAGCAAAATGACCGTCCTGTTGTGATTAAACGCCCGGCTTTCAACGATGCCCCTCCCATCCGTGCCGGGCAAGAGGTCAGCATCATGACGGAACGTAAGGCGTTGATGCGCCTCGAAGATAACTCGGTCGCTACTGAATATCTCGGCAGCGGGCAGTTCCTCGTCGGCGGAGCCAATCACCAATACATCGTCATGGAACGCGCCGAGGGTGTCATCGTCGAGGACGAAGTGCTCGAACTTGCCCGGCAGGGGGAGCGCCTGCCCGAACTCGAAATGCTGGTCATCCTTGATAACCTGCTCGGCCTGCTCAAAGACGCACACAGCAAAGAGATCGTCTACAACGACGTAGACGCCAAGCACCTGTTCTGGGATCGTGAACGTTATCGCCTCAAGGTGATCGACTGGGGCAACGCCGTGTTCCTCGAAGGGGATGAGGTCACCCCGCAGGGCGTCAGCCGGCAGAGCGATATTTTCCAGGTCGGGGAGTTGATGTTCTTCATCCTCAGTGGGGGCCGCCGTGCCGACATCCCCCGTGATGCTGGCGCAGAGTTCCGGCTGGATTTTGGCGAAGACGCCGAGCATGTGTCGCTGGCGATGCAGAACATGGTCAGCAAGGCCGCCCACCCCAACCCGCGCTTACGCTACCGGAGCATCGAAGAACTGCGCCGGGCGCTCAGCCGTTACGCCCAACCCATCAAGCGTGAGCGTGACGCGGTCGTCAACCGGGTGATCGAACGACTGCGCCACGACCTGAGCAAAACCGAACTGCGCAGCCTCATTGACACGCTGGAACCGGCGCTGGAAACAGATTTCGGCTTCCCGCCTGCACGCCGCGCCTACGATGAGATCAATGACCGCCTGCGCGACCTCGACGTCTCCGCGGATTTAGACGCGGTGATGATCTACATGCGCAATGAAAATTGGTCTCGCGCTGCCGATCTGCTCAAGGAACTGCACGACGGAGCCGGGCCGAAAACAAGCAGTCTGGTCGAACTCTTGTTAGATAGCACCCTGCTCATCCTCGATAGCGAGTTGGAAGACGTGCCGCCGGCCGTGCTCGACGCGCTGGAGCGTATGTACGAAGGGCAGATCAACAACGCCGCCCACACCCTGATGACGACCGACCACCCCGACGGCGCAGCACGGCGGTTGCAGTGGCTCATGGCAGAGCGCATCTCGTCGCGCATCCCCGATGTGCTGCTGCTGCGCCCCAACCTCTACCGGCTAGAACTGGCGTTAAGCGCGGTCGGCGGCGATGGTGTCAACCTGAACGACGCACGGGCGTTACTGGGTGAGATCAACACACTGCTCGACGACATTAACGGGCAGAGTCGTGATGCCAGCATGGTCAGCCTGCGTGATGCCTATCGCATGGTGGTAGATCACCTGCAAACGCTGAACAAACTGCTTTCGACCGTCGCCGCGCAACAGCGGCTCTCTAACCGGCATCTACCGCTCAGTTCGTTGGATCGCGCCCTGAACGCGGCGATGGCACTTGCGGATAACATGCACGTCATCGGCAAGCAGGCCACCGGCAGCCCGCGTGAGGCCCGTCTCGCGCTGGAAAACAGCCGGGCGATTGACCCGGTTAACCCGGTATGGCACGCCATCGGGCGGATGCTCGACAGCCTCTACGAACTGCTGCAATCCTACCAGACCTACGTCCCCAGTGCGGACGGCAGCGACCTTGAAAGCTGGCTCAAGACCGCCCACGACGCGCTTGACCCGTTTGTCGAGCGGCTGTTCGATGAACTGCTCCTGCGCATGACTCGCGGCCTGGAAACGGCCTTAGAAGCCTGGCATGACTACAACAGAGCGACCATCTCCGGCAACCGCGCCGGTGCGATTGACGCGCTCACCCAGGCGACCAGCTCCGTGAGCACCATCAGCCCAACGCTGGCGAACTGGTTGAATCAGCTACGCTCAGTAGTCGAAGGGGCAAATTACGTCGAGCGGCACGCGGTCTTTGGTGGGTTGGGGCGTGCCCTCGCCGATGGTTGGGAAGCGTTCGACCGGGGCCGCCTCGCCGATGCCGAACGACTGGCGCAGCAGGCGCAGAACATCGCACGCGGCGAGGCTGAAAATGCCGCCGCCGAGCGTCTGGCAGTGTTGGCGGGCACCGTGCGTGAATGGGTGGAGCGCAACGGCATCGTTGACCGTAAACGCACCCACACCGCGCTGGATAAGATCGAGGGGTTATTCACCGAGGAAGAACGCAAACAGCGCGAGGACTTCGCCTCACAGATGCCCAGCAGTGAGACTTACCTCCGGGCGATGAACAAGGGGCTGATTCAGGTTTATTTGCGGCAGAGCACCAGCGCGTTACGTCTGTATTTCATCCATTGCATTCTCTCCGGCGCGTTGGAAGCGCACGACAGCAGCATGACCGACGCCGAGTTCTGGCGAGATGTCGGGGTAAAGGCGGTCGGTTCGTTCGGCACGAGCCACCCGGCGACCGGCACACTTGAGGACTTCATCGGACGGCGGCGCAACATCGATATAGCAGAGCAACTGCTCAACACACTTGATGGCAAGCACGCACTTGAATCGCTGGAAAAGGTTCGCCGCGAAATCGAGGACAACCCCGAAAACCGCACGCTTGCCGCCGCCATTCATGGCATCCGTGAGTTGGAGGGGGCGCTGCGTGAGTGGACAGATGGTGAGTTCCGTCCGGCGGGGCTAAAGCTGGAAAATGTGCTCAAGTCCATCGACGAAGTGCAGAAAACTGCCCAGATTCAGGTACCGGCGTGGCAAGCGTGGATCGAATCGCTCAACGCGCAGGCCGCCGAACTGTATAACATCGCCCGGCAAATGCGCCAGACCATCGAGCGCCGTCCTGCCGACCCCGACCCACAGGTGCGGGAGGCGCACCGCGTCCTCGCACAGCGCACCACCGAACTGCTCGGCACGGATTACAGCGCCCAGATGCGTCTGTGGTATGACACCTACGAGGACTTCCTCGCCGCGTATACCGATCTGAGCGTGCGCCGCAGCGCCCGTTTGGAGCGCATGAACGAACTATTCAAGGCCATGTTTATCGACCGGCACCCGGCCTACCCGTTGTATCGCTTCTGGTACGACGTCACCGAGGACTCGCCGGAGTTCCCCGCGCCGCCGACCAGCGACCCGACTCCACGCCTCGATGATGCAGAAGACAACACCGTAGAAGACAGTGAAATCCTCGGCGATGCTGACAGCGACACCATCGAGCCGTTCACACGCTCACGTTACACGGCGGATGACGATGCACGTCCCTCGCGCCGCCGCCGCCCGCCGCTATGGTTGATCCTGATCGGTCTGCTGGCGTTGATCGCGGTGGCTGGGGCGGGAGTGCTGCTGCTCGGCGGCAGTGATGATGGCGGTGACGATAATCCACTGGCGGTGTTGGTCACCGCCGAGGCCACCCAGACCGTCGAGGCTGCTGGTGCGGTCGCCGCTGAGTCCACCGAGGAAACGACCGAGACAGCACTGCCCACCCTCGACCCGGATGAACTCATCACGCCGACACTGATTCTGATTACACGCACGGCGATTTTCCGTCCATCCAGCACACCCATGCCGACTGCCGAAATCACTACGCCTGCCCCGCCGACCGAAACCGACATCCCAACGGAGACACCCGTCCCGACCGAAACCCCGATCCCGACGGAGACACCCACGCCGACCCTCACACTCACGCCGACCCTGCCGCCCGACGGCCTCACCGGGACGCAAAGCCTGTTACAAGTCTTCGCTCGCATCCCCGAAGCAGAGCGTACCTGGTCGCAAGACGTTTTCAGCCCCGGCACGGACGCGAGCACCTGGAGACTCGAAACCGGCCCGGCGACGGTGGACGACGGCACCGAGGTCGTGGTCGCCATGCCTGCCGAGACGCTCGATCTATACTTCGGCGCGGACGCCCCCCGGCGCATCCGGCGGACGCAGGTGGTATTCGACCTGCTGACGTATAACGCCTCCACGTTGGAAGCGGATGATGTCGCGTTTGGCTTGATGCTGCAAGACGCCGCTGACCCGGCGGAACAGGTCGGCGTCTATATTCAGTTGGCGAACTTGCAAGCCCTTAACCTCTATGTGCGGGAAGGCGACGCGGTTACGTTCGTCCGGCAGATCAGCGTGGGTGCGCCCAATCCCCGCGTCCGCATTGATCGTGACGCCATCAACGGCGATGTGCGCCTGTTCGTCGATGACTTGCAGGTCGGGGAAACACTGTCGTTCCTCTCACCGGATGCGCCGGTACGTCCGGCGATCTTCGTGAGCAACGGCGGCGTCACGCTCAACGTGCGTGACTGGCGTGTGTTCTTGCAGTAGAGCGGGGCCTGGCACGTAGTTAGAAGAGCAAACCTCTGGTGCGCTGCGCCTCCCCTGCTCTGTGTTGCACTTTTGGACAATGCCCAACGCAGAGCTTCAGAGACGCAAAGAGGCAGAAAAATAGTCACCAGAAGAGCAGGCCGCTGGTTTGCCGCTGCTCGATGTTGCGCGCTTTCGCTACTTCCCGCGGAACTTCTGCTGGATGAAGACCATGAACGGATACGCCAATTTCTTCGCCTGGAATGTGTTCTTCTTGAGTGCGTCGGCATTGGCGTTCTCGAAATCATGGTGCAACCGGCGAATTTCCAGGATTTGCGCCTGTGAGGGCTGGTTGCGGAACAATGTTATGACGGTGGTGTACTTCCCCGGTGTGAACAGCAACCACTGACGGTCGCCGAGTTGCTCGCTGCGCGGTTCCACCAGTTGATCGACTTCCATGTACATCGAGAACTCGTTCAGCGTCGGGGAAATTTTGACCACCGGCACGTTGAACTCGCCCAACGTCTCTACCGTGAGGCTGCTGCTGTTGTGGTGGATCATCATGCCCAGCGCCTTACCCATTGAGGCACTGCGCACGGCGATGGTCGGCGGGCCACCCTGCGCGATCTCGACCGCGTCCGGGTTGTTGGTCATCAAGGCTTCGTTGGCGATGGCAAGCCGACTGCTGTAACGCTCGTAAAGCAGTTGGAATTGCTCGCGGCTGATTTGACCCTCGGCAAATTCTTTGACGATGTCCTGAATCTTAGCTTCAATGGTGGCTTTGAAAGATTCGGCATTAGCGCGTGCATTGGTGGTGGACATAAGATGTTTGCTCCTACTTCCGCGTATAAAATGAACGGAATATCAACGACTTTCTACAATAAGGATAACTTTATTGTAGCACCACTCAAACGGAGCAAGGTATAAGGTTCTCGAAAAACTTCGTAATATCATCGTTATTCGGGACGTACTTGTTATTCGGGACACATTCGTTATTCGAGACGCACTTGTTATTCGAGACGCACTTGTTATTCGAGACGATCCCGTTATTCGGGACGCTCCCCGACCGTGTTTCGTAGCACACCTAATCGCTCGATCTCCAACTCGACCACGTCGCCGGGTTGCAGCCACGGCCCCGCGCCTTTGGTGAGTTCCAGCAGGCAGCCGGTGCCCACCGTGCCGGAGCCGATCACATCGCCGGGGTAGAGTGTCGTGCTCGCCGATGCCCGTTCGATCATCTGCCCGAACGACCAGTGCAGGTCTTGCCAGTTACCGCGTGAGCGTTCCTCGCCGTTGACCCGTGCGATCATCTCCAGATCATACACACCGGGGCGATTGGTGCGGCGGTCGCTCAGGTCTTCCGGCGTGACCAGATACGGCCCGAACGACTGCGCGAAGTCCTTGCCCTTCGCCGGGCCGAGGCCGACGCTCATCTCCTGCTTTTGGACGTCCCGCGCCGACCAGTCGTTATAGATCATGTAACCGAAAATGTATGGCTCGGCATCCTCGGCGCGGAGGTCGCGGCATTCCTCGCCGATCACACAGGCCACTTCGAGTTCGTAGTCAAGCGCGTCACTGCCCTTCGGGTAGGGGATGGTGTCTTCCGGGCCGTAGATCGCGGTGTGGTTGGTGTAGTAAAACACCGGGATTTCGTACCACACCGGGGGCACATCCCGCCCACGATTTTGATTCGCCGTCTTGACGTGTTGCTCGAAGGCGTAAAAATCGCGGATGGACGACGGCTGCACCAGCGGCGCGTGCAGATTGACTTCATCCAACCCATGCGTGATGACCGACTCCGGTTCGTCCGGCACCATCGATGCCTCTTTGTTTAGCAGGCCGATCATCGACCGGGCGATGTAAATCTCATTAACGCGATCCTCGTCATCGAGTGCGCCGGGTTGCGGCTTGGGCAGGGCTTTACGGGAAAAATTGACTAAACGCATGACACTTTTTATTCCTTTTGTAAGCACGTAAATACGCATTGATTGTATCACGCAGGGCGTCTGGAATTGACGCCGAGAGAAAGCATGTGCAGCCGAGCGGTGAAAACTTTGGAACGCCTTCCCTCCGCTTGGCCTACGTGCTGATGCATTCGTGCTACACTCAACGCAGGATTGTCACTTATGGGGGGGGCGTATCAATACCTTCGCCAAAATTCAAGATGGTCGAAAAATGGCGATTTTAGCGAAAATTTGACACTTTATGACCTCTTATAAGCCAACTTTTCACGCTAATTCTGATGTTTT
>DAOTTX010000071.1:0-8100 GCA_034437515.1 Anaerolineae bacterium | reverse complement strand
GAGTGAAATCTAAAAGTCTGTTGTCTGTTCTCTCATCATTTCTACAGATTTGAGACATAAAATCCCGGTGTTTGTATTGATTGTCGTTGAACATTTACAGGAGTAGCTATGTCTCGAACTATAAAGATCGGTCTCGCTGTGGGGGTACTTTTCGCCCTGGTTGCGGCGGGTGCGTTTGTATATATTACCCGCCCATTGGAAGACGCCAGTGAGGATGTACAGGAAAATACACAACAACTCAGTGTGGATGAAGATTCTGCTGATGAGGTGAACGTTTTCCGAATCTCACAGGAAGAGTCCGAAGTGTCATTTACCATCGAGGAAGTGTTGGGCGGGCAGGATACGACCGTCATCGGTCGCACAGATGAGGTCGCCGGAGACATCCTTGTTAACCTGAGTGACCCGGCGCTCTCGGAGGTCGGGCAAATTCGCATCAATGCACGGACTTTGCGTACAGATAACAGTCGTCGTGACGGAGCAATTGGACGATTTATCCTGCAATCCTCACAAGACGAGTATGAGTTTATCGAGTTTATGCCGACTGAGATCACGAATATCGCTGAAGCGGTCGCGGTTGGTGACGAACTGGAATTTCAGATCGTCGGTGATTTGACTATCAGAGGTGTCACCCGTGAGGTGACATTCGATGTGACCGCAAGCTATGCTGATGAAGACCAGATCAGCGGCAGTGCGGAGACGACCATCTTATATCCGGATTTCGACCTCACGATTCCATCGGTGCCGAACGTCGCTAGCGTCGATGAAGATGTGATACTGCGGATTGATTTCCTCGCCAACCGCGTCAACGATGGTGAGCCAGAGGTCGAGAGTTAACGAACCCATCAGTGGGGCATGGCTTTCGGGCTGTGTCCCTCATTTCTTCATTTTTTCATCCGGTCTGTGCTGCCAATTCGATCACCAGGCGGATCAATAAACTGTTGTTCGCCGAATCTGAAAGACTAATGCTGGCGATGTTGATCGCTTCGTCGGTGAGTTCTGCACCGTTGAGCACAACGGCGACATTCGGCTCTGTGAGGAAATTCTCGTTCGCTTGCTGGTAGAACATGGTTTGGCTCAGGCCGGTTGTTTCCTCGACAAGCCGTTGTAAGGCGGGTTCCGTCGCCAAAAACAGAAATTGATCTGTGACTCCGAAATAAAACGAATTAGCTTCGATCTGCAAAACTGATGCTTCGACGGTATAACGCGCTCCGGTGAACGTCTCTTTGTATGTGTGCGTCTCGTCAAAGACTTCTACAATCGAGTTGGTGACGTTATCTACCAAAGCCTGACCACGTTCCCGGCTGGTGATCTCAAAGAGTAATCCATATTCCAACGGGAGATTTTCCAGATTGCCATCTTCGGGGATGACGGGGGCGTAGACAAACGCGCCGTAATCTCCCTGTGCCAGTGAGAGGATGTCATTTTGCAAATCCAGGCCGAGGATGAGCGATGATAGCGTCTCAAATTGTGCCAGTATGTCCTCCGGTGTGTCTGACGCGCTGATAGAGGCAATCAACCCCGCAGCGGTGTTAAGCAGCGTTTGTATATTGGTCGCTTGCACGGTCGCGGAGGCATCCGCCGGGAAATAACGGGTAAAGGTCGGGTCAATTGCCGGGTCGCTTGTCATGGTTTCGATGGTGCGCAACTGCGCGAAATCGGCGACGAGGGTATCCGTATCAGTGAAGCGAACGCCAATCGCGCCGGAAACCAGCGTCTCCGGGTTCAGGACAACAGCGGTCAAAATTTCTTCGATGGCTGGGTCTGCACCGAACCAGCGTAAAAACGACGAGGTCGTATCATAGACGATGAGATCGTATGGGTTAACCGGCAGTTCCGCCAGTGCATCAATGAACGTGGACCGTTCACCGAGAGGTGCTTCGACGTTTAGCAGAGGATCGGTTTCGCCGATGCTGACCAATGCCATTTCGTCGCTCAGGGTGATTGTGGTCTGTTCGGCTGGGTTGGTGTATATAGTAAACGATTCGCGTTCCTCGCTCATGGCTTCATTGACGAGACCTAAGGCACTTAATGATAAGGTCGCTAGTGATTGGTTCTCGATCTCGGCGGCGAGGTAAAAGGTCGTTTCTGCGTCGTTGGCGGGGTCGTCATCCAGCAAATACTCGACTTGTTTGATGCCAATGGCGATACAGTTCCCCAGCCAGGTATCGACGATTGCGGTCACATCAAGGCCGATCTCAGGAGCGACGAGGTCATTAATGAGTTGGCGTAGGGTGATGGTTTGTGTCGTCGCCTCCGGCAGTGCAGACGTAATCTGTGCAAAGAGTCGGTCAAGCTGGTCGAGGTAGGTGGCATCGGTGCGAGTCGCGATAAAGACGTCGGTCTGCGGTAGATGCTGTGCCATTGTATGCGCACAGGAGCGCGGTTGCGGGTCGGTTTGTGCGCTGGCAACGGGCGTCATTGTGAGCAACAGGAATAGCAGTAGACTGTTTAGATAGTTCACTTTGTCGCCTTTCCAGGTAAGAACAGCGCGGGTAGCAGAATGAGCGCGGTCAAGAAGAAACCGATCATCGCCATTTCGGAGACGGCTTGCACGGCGGCGGTAATATAGGTGGTTGAGAAAATCGTCGCGTAATCATCGGGATCAACGATCTCCAATGGGAAGCGTCCGCCCTCTGTGGCGATGACGAGATCGATAATGCGCTCTGCGCTGAATACACTGAGCGTGCTGGTGGCGATGGTCATGCCGACCATACGCACACCAAGTACGAGCGATGACGCCATACCGCGCCGTTGGTCGGAGACGTTTTCCAGCGTTGCCGCGATGACCGGCGCGAAGGTCAAACCAATGCCCGTCCCCGCCAGCGCCATGAGTAGGGCAAGCTGTATATCCGGGAGTTGGAGTGAAAGCTGGTTCCAAATCGCACCAAACCCCGTGAGCGCCATCAACAAACCTAATAGCGTCGTTCTCGCAAGGCCGAGGCGATTGCTCAGGCTCCCGCCGATGACCGAGGCCAGCGCCAACGGCACGGTGAAGGCCGCCATTAACACACCCGTCTGTAGGGAGGCATCTTGCAGGGCTGTGTTCCTGATAGAGGTGAACGCCGCCGCAAAGCCGATTTCGTCCAGGTTGCGCACATTGACCAGTAGCGGCACGCTGACCAACGAGATAAAGATACAATAACCGATGACAAAGTTTAAGAACGTTGCGACCGCTGTGCTTTTCTGCCGCATCAAACGTAGGTCGATCAAGGGCTGGTGGGTACGCAATTGTGAGAAAACAAACGCAATCGCGCAAATAACCGTCAACGCACCCCATACGATAAGTGTGTCCTGATTGGTCAGGTTCACCAGGGCGATATTTAAGCTGGTCAGTGTGCCGATCAGCGCGATAAGGCCGAGAAAATCAAAGTGTTGGTTGCGCTGTCGCTGGTGTCCCTGGCGAGGAACATCCAACGCACGCGCCAACACGACCAGGACGATTATGATAACCGGCATATTCACCAGGAAAATCCCCTGCCAGGGCATCAACTGGATGAGAAGGCCGCCCCAGGCTGCCCCTAATAACCAGCCGACCGTATCCATCGCCATGATGATACCAAGTGGTAAGGTGCGTTCATCCGGTTGGAAGATGTCGCTCATCAGTGCGATGGCGATTGAGGTGATCGCCCCAGCGCCCAGTGCGGCGACCATCCGAGCGAAGACGATGACACCGACGTTTAAGGTGCTGGATGCCGGGTAAATCTCGAAGGTCGCCAGGACATCACGCAGGCTAGCGACAATTACATCGTAACCGACGAGCAAGCCCGACCCCGCCAGATAGATGATGATGCAGGCGATGAGTGTCTCTTTGCGCCCAAAATAATCCGAGATGCGCCCCATGACGAAAAGGGAGATCGAATATGCCAGGAGATAGCTGGTCAACACCCAGGAGACATCTCCCAGACCGTCCGGGCTGAGACTCAATCCCAACTCGCTCAACAAATTGGGGAGGAAGGCTGAAACGACGGTCAGGTCGAGCGAGCCGAGGAAAACAGGTACGCACAAAAGTGCGAGAATAAACCAGCGTTCGTCTGTTCGCTGGCTCTTTGACATACGACTGGTCATGAAACTGAACGTTACCTTTCGCGCCGTCTAAGGCAGAAATACATCTATTATACGATGGATACGGGCCAAAAGTTGCATCGTCTGTTTAGCTTGTTGTGAGATAATGATATTATCAGTATATTCTTTTCATCCATAACCGGTGTTGAAATCTTTTACCCAGTTAGGATAACGCCTTGACAAGCAGTGACCCAACGTCTGAGCAAAAGTTCGATCAGCTTCGTAAACTCGTCGAAAGTATTCTGAAGGATCACCCGGTCTTAGCCGGGGATCACTCAGAAGGCGGCCTCAAAACGCTAACTTACGATTTATACACGCATCAGGTCGAACTAGAATTGCAGAGTGAACAACTTCGGACTATGAAGCAAGACTTGGTCATTTCACGCGAAGAGTTTCAAGATTTCTTTGACTTTGCACCTGTCATGTATCTCATCCTCGATAACGATGGCAATACCGCGCGTGCTAACCTCACCGCTGCTGATAAGTTCGGTGTTAAGCCGGGGGCGCTTGTGGGGAAGTCGTTGTCGGAGATGCTTGTCCCTGCCATACGCGACGAATACTATCTACACTACCGTCGTCTGGTTCGTTCAAGGCAACCCCAGGTCAGCACACTGCTGTTTAACTACCATGATAGTAAACAATTCTACGGTCGTGTGGAGAGCGTGCTCATCAACCCGCAAGACACTGACGACCATCGAGCACGAGTGGCTATTCTTGATGTGACCGAGCGTACTATCTATGAAAACCGTCTGAAAGGTCTGCGCAGATTAGATCGTGCAATCTCAAAAGCAACTTCCACACGTGAGATTGTAAACATTGCGCTTCGGCATTTATCCGCAGTCACCAACAGCCGCTATGTTCGCATCCTGATTTTCGACGACGAACGATGCCCGGTAACAAAATTCGAGTACGAGCCAAACCAGTCGGACTCGATTGTTGAATCGCCGGTCACATCAGATGATGAAATGAAGCACTATTTTCTGGATCATGGTGAGTACCGAATTCTGACAAAGCCCGCGGATGTTGCCGAGCAGGGTATGCGCCTGGTCGTACCCGTCTATCAGGGTGATAGTCAGTTAGGCATTGTCGAGATTAACCTGCCAGGTTCGGAGGACTTCGAGCAATGGATGATCGAAATTTTGCATGAGGTGGCGATCCAACTCGGTGTCTCTGTAAAGCAGACCCGGCTGTATGAACGCGTACAACAACATGCTAACACCCTTGAAGGTCTCGTTGAGGAGCGTACTGTCGAATTGCGTAAGAGCGAACAGAATGAACATGAGCAGCGTTTGTTTGGCGAAGTAATGCTGGACATCGTGCGCTGGCTAAACCGTTCGCTCGACCTCGACCAGGTGCTTGACCAGGTGCTCGTCGGGCTTGAGCATGTGATTCCTTACGACGGGGCGAATATCGTTTTGCTGCAGGGGGATGTCGGCGAGATTATCAAATCACGTGGAAACTACCCTGAGCCTTTTTATCAGACCAGCTTGATTAAACTCGACATCATTGATTATCCGCTCTATCAACAAATGATCGAAACAAAGCGCCCCATCTTGCTCGGTGATGTGAAAAAGGCTCCCGGTTGGATAAAGACGATCAACACTGTGCCGGTACGATCCTACATGGGGATTCCAATTTTCGCCGAGGATGAAATTCTCGGCTTTATCAATGTGGACAAGTTCGAGCCGGGTTTCTTCAACGCACAACATGTGCAGCGACTGGAAGCATTCGCGCAACAAGCGGCAATTGCCATCCGCAATGCGAGCTTACATCAAAACGCTCAACAGGCGGCAGTGCTCGAAGAACGGCAGCGGCTCGCTCGTGACCTGCATGATGCGGTCAGTCAATTGTTGTTTTCGATGAACATCCTCGCGGAAACGCTAGCAGAGGATAGTGATTTGGCTTCCAACGATTTACGCCAACGGGCGGAGATGATCCGCACATTGGCGTCCAGTGCGCAGGCGGAAATGCGCTTGCTCTTGCTCGAACTCCGCCCGATGAATATGGAGGAGATTGAGATTGATTACCTGTTGCAGCAACTCGTGACGGGTTTTCGAGGAAAGAAAACAGCGACTATTGATCTATCTGTCGAAGATCTGCCAGTCATGCTGCGTGGCGTGGTCAAGCATACGATCTTTAGGATCACGCAGGAGGCATTGAATAACATTGCCAAATATGCCAAGGCCAGCCATATTGACATTGACTTATATTTCGAGCAACAGATGCTCCACCTATCTATTCGTGACGATGGACAGGGGTTTGATCCGTCGGCGCACACCAACGGCTATGGACTGCAAATCATGCGAGAACGTGCAGACGAGATCGGTGCGACACTGACGCTGGAAACCGAGCTAGGGTCTGGAACACAGGTTTTGTTCCGGGTGCCGTTGGCGGAGGTGGGTGTCTGATCGCACCTTGCTGTCATTTCTTTACGGCGCTTGTTTTGCAAAATGACTATACTGGAGATGTGACGCCAGCGAAGCCGAGCAGATACGATGATAAAATCCACACAAACCCGTGATATTGGCAGCAATACCTTCGCCAAAATTCAGAAGACTGGAAAAACCGTGATTTTGGCAAAATTTGACACTTTATGACCTTTTATAAACTCTATTTTCGCGCCAATTTTGATGTTTTCTAGCAAATTTCACCCAAGTTTCAAAATTGGCGAAGGTATTGTGGCAGACGATACCGGCTCATCAATGAGATCGGTGAGGGCGGCATGGGGATCGTCTATCATGCACATGACCGACTTCTCGGTCGGGATGTCGCCTTGAAACTTGTCACTGCCCATGCCGTAAATTTTTCTCTTGAAGCAACCCGCTCTCTTTCCGATAAAACCTTCGATTTCCGTCTGGCACTGTCAAAAGAATTTAAGACTCTTGCTTCGTTAAGACATCCCAACATCATCAGCGTGCTTGACTACGGATTTACGGAAGACGAACAGCCTTTCTTCACCATGGAACTGCTGGAGGCACTGCATCATATTGATGAGGCGACGCAAGGGTTAGCGTTCCAGCAGAAGATTGATACCATAATCGCCATGTTGCAGGCGCTGGCTTATTTACATCGGCGTGGCATCATCCATCGGGATCTAAAACCGGCAAACGTGCTTGTTGATCGTGAAGATCGGCTGCATTTGCTTGATTTTGGGCTGTCATACTCGACTGAACAAAGCACAGACGAGCGAGAAGCACACGAGGTCGCTGGAACATTGGCCTACATGGCTCCGGAGATACTCTCTAGCGTACCACCATCCGTAAAGTCTGATTTGTATGCTGCCGGCTTGATCGCTTATCAGATATTCGCCGAGTTCTATCCGTTTGCGATGGATGATGTAACACAGCTCATCCAGGACGTTCTGATCAAAATGCCGGATCTATCCGTATTGAAAAACGGTATTGATGATGTGGTTGCGATGCTCATCGCAAAAGACCCGGAAGACCGACATGAAAGTGCGGAAGCTGCCATCGCCGCATTATTGAATGCTGCTGGTATCCCCCGGCAAGATGAAAGTCAGGAGATCCGTGAAAGTTATCTACAGGCGGCTGCTTTTATCGGTCGAAAGGCCGAACTCGCGCAGCTAGAAGCCGGTGTGGAAGATACGCTCATGGGTCAGGGCAGTGCATGGCTTATTGCCGGGGAAAGTGGTGTGGGAAAATCTCGCCTGCTCGCTGAGCTACGCACACAAGCACTCATCGATGGTGTGCTGGTTGTGCGAGGGCAAGCCACAATAGAGGGCGGTGCGCCTTACCAGCTATGGCGTGATGTGATGCGCTGGTTGGTGCTGGTTACACCTGATATTGATGACGAGCAGGCCTGTCGGCATCTGGTCAAGGATGGCTTCGAGCAGACAGGCATGCGCTGGTCAAAGGAGAGTGCACAGTACATGCTCGATTTGCGTGCGGTCTCGCTCAACGATGATTGGGGTGTGGCTACTTTGCGTTTTGAACTCATGCGGCGACACCGAACAAGCGTTCTTCCGGAATGACACTTGGGTGTAAGGAACCATGCCGTTTTTGGTGCGCCTGTTGTCGG
>DAOTTX010000070.1:0-2463 GCA_034437515.1 Anaerolineae bacterium | reverse complement strand
CTGCACTTCGATACTCAGCCGTCCGATGTCGGGCAGAACCACGTCAATGCAATTAGTGAGTTCCTCGAACCAAACTTTGGTCAATACCTCAATCACTTCGCTCACATCACGCCGCGTCTGGTGCGGTAGTCGTCGTGCTACTTCTGCGATCACATCCCGGTGATACAAATTGCGTCTCCTGTATTTGTCATTTGCTTTTGGGTCAGCGGCGAAAAGCCGTCTGACGCTGCCCGGATGGGCAGCAGCACCGCATACCGCAAAATTGCGTAGGTGTGCGGTCAGTCGGCGTGGCAAACCACGCTGAACGGTGCGGCGGCACCCTGACACCGCCGCACGGGTGCAAGCGCGAAACGGCGCTGCTGCGAGGCAGCGCAGGACGTATGACGTCTCTCTGTATGACGCAAGACGCAGGTCATCACACTGCGCAATTAAGATGTATGACACCCGCTGGGCGGATCCAGCACTCGACGTAATACTAGATAAAACCAGTCGGTATAACTGGGTATTACCGGAGCAAAAAAATAACCGGCGAACGTGTCATACACGTCCACCAGCCACGACGATCATCATGCATAGGCTGATGCCAGTAGCCGGGCAGCAAGCTTCATGTACTTCGGAAAGGTCTTCGGATTCTTGTCCAGGTCGATGGCTGCCTGCTTGTGTCGTATATCGCCGTAAATGTGACATGTACAGTCACAGTGTATCCATCGTCGTGAACCGACAAACTTGCGGCTCTAAAACGCATGGTGTTCAACGGAAAGTGGCGTGATGAGCGCCGCTTTTTTATTCCCAGTCATTTTCATGGATACGAGAGAGAAAGTGATATTTGTGCCGGTTAAGGTTCAATTTGAGTTACAATAAAAATAGCCAAGACCTGTAACAATCTTCACGATTTTGCAGCGTGCGCGAGCCTTGACCGTATTACAGAACCTGTTTTAGTCGATAAGGCATTGTCATGAGCGACAAATCACGGAACGCGGAGACAAGCAACAACCCATCGGAGCCAGTTATCGCTGGAATAAGCCAGCAAATGATTGATGCAAATCCTCTCAGCATCATGTTAGTGGATGTCCAGAAGCCTGAGATGTCCATTGCCTATGTCAATGCAGCATTTGAGCAGACCACCGGCTACACCCGTGAGGAGATTATCGGGCGCAATCCAGGCTTTATGAACAGACATGCCCCCGACCAATCAGCACTGGGGATCGTAAAGCAGGCTATTGCGGCGGGACATGAATGCCAGGTCGAGTTACTCAGCTTTCGCAAAGATAACTCATCCTTCTGGAATGAGCTACAGTTAGCCCCGATTCGTGACGCGAACGGGCAAGTCATCTATTACATGGGTATCCTGACTGATATTACCGCCTATAAGCAAAACGCAACATATTTGCAATACTATGAAAATATCATCTCTAGCACAGAAGATGGCATCTCATTGGTCGATCTCGATTACCGCTATGTCGTCGTCAATGACTCTTACCTGGAACGCATCAGCCTACCCCGCGAAGCCATTGAAGGTCAACCCATTACCGATGTTATGGGCGAGGAGGTCTTTCAAGATGTCATCAAACCTTATCTAGATCGCAGTATGGCGGGCGAGACCGTGAGCTATGCCGAGTGGTTTGAATTCCCGACCCTTGGCAGGTGCTACGTGCAGGTGACTTACTTCCCGTATCGGGATAAACAAGGTGAGATAGCCGGGGTGGTTGTTAACTCACGCGACATCACCGAACGCCAACAGATGGAAGAACGTATTCAGGCGAGTGAAGAACAGTTTCGTGCATTGGTAGAGAACAGTCCCGATCTGATTGCACGGCTGCTGGAAGATAGTACGCACATCTACGCTAACCCCGCGCTTTTGAACGTCATCGGCATGACGCCGAATGAGGTTATCGGAAAAACCAACAGCGATTTACAGGTGCCGCCCGAAATCACAGAAAAATTTGACAAAATACGCGGCTATATCTATAAAACGGGTCAGGAGCAAACACTGGACGTAAGCTACTCCGTTGCCGGTCAATCAGTAACCTATTATCTGCGCCTTATCCCTGAATTTGACGAACAAGGTAGAGTAACCAGCATCCTATCGGTAGCCCGTGATATTACCGAACGCCAACAGATGGAAGAACGCCTGCGCCACTCCGAGGCGAACGTCCGTGCCATGTTGAACAGCAACACCCAATCGTTTGTGCTGATTGACCGTGAACAGCGGGTTGTCGATGCTGATGAACAGGGCAAACGCAGTGCCGAACGCATCTTCGGTAAACGACTGGAAGCGGGCGAATCGATCTATGATTTTGTGTTGCCCCGCGATCATGAGAGCTTTACACAGAACTTCCAGCGAGCGTTACGTGGTGAGATTATCAAACTGGAGAAATCGTTCCCAACCGCTGATGGCGACCTACTCTATTCCGAATTTGTCTATTATCCGGTCACAGATGACGACGGTGCAGTGATCGGCAT
>DAOTTX010000069.1:0-2064 GCA_034437515.1 Anaerolineae bacterium | reverse complement strand
TACATTGCCCAGATAGAGACCGCATGTGCCATTTCCGCATCTGTAAGCAAGCAGGCATCCAACTTAGCGCGGAGCGCGGACTCATCCAGCTCAACGCCGATAAATACCAGTTCCTGCCGACGGTCTCCATATTCACCATCCATCAGTGCCGTGACGCTCTCGCGCATCTCGTCTGGAATCTCATCGTCGGGAGCATCCGCCCACCAGGTTCCCGCCGGTTCCAGACTGATCAGCTGACCGGCCTGCGACCACATGCCCGCCAACTCATGCCGGGTTGCCAGCCAACAGATACCTTTGGAGCGGATAACGCCGTCGAGTACGTCGTCTTCGGTGATCGCTTGATATAGTCGTGCTGGATGAAAAGGCCGCCGCTGCCGGTAAACAAAACTGCGGATACCGTATTCTTCCGTCTCCGGCATGTGAACTTCTTCCGACAACCACTCGTCAAATCCTGCCGCCGCGTCGAAGTCAAAGCGTCCGGTATTCAAAATTTCAACGGAGGGTATCCGTCCGTACTGAGTCTGAATCAGCTTTGCACGCGGGTTCATGCGTCGCAGCAAAGCGGTGATGTGATTGATCTCATCCGCATCCACCAGATCCGTCTTGTTGAGAAGGATCACATCGGCGAACTCGATCTGGTCAACCAGCAGATCGACGATGGTGCGTTCATCCTCCTCGTCAATACTCATGTCACGATCCGCCAGGGTATCGAGGGTGTCCAGCTCGCGCAGTATGTTTTTCGCGTCAACCACGGTGACCATCGTATCGAGCCGGGCAACCGCGCTCAGGCTTGCGCCATCTTCGAGGGGAAACGTGAATGTTTCAGCCACCGGCAGCGGTTCGGAAATGCCGGTCGATTCGATCAGCAGATAGTCGAAGCGACCTTCACCTGCGAGTCGCGCGACCTCTTGCAGCAGGTCTTCGCGTAGCGTGCAGCAGATGCAGCCATTGGTCATCTCGACCAGCTTTTCCTCGGTGCGGCTGAGTGCAGCCCCGCCATCACGCACCAGACTCGCGTCAATGTTGACCTCGCTCATGTCGTTGACGATGACCGCCACGCGCAGCCCTTCACGATTGTTCAGGATGTGATTGAGCAAGGTTGTTTTCCCGGCTCCAAGAAAACCGGACAGTACAGTGACCGGAAGTTTCTGCATCTCTATTTCTCCATACTCGTCTCAGTGTTCCATGTCATGGTGATAGCATAGGCCGCTTGACTGGCTTGATAAGCCGCGCCAAGTGCCGTTGCCCAGCCTTTCACATCGCCCACCGCCCACAGATCCCGGATTGTTGTCTGGTACTGAGCATCGGTCTTGACGGTTCCAGTGTCGTCCAGTTCAAGATCAAAATTGGCGATGATTCTCTCCGTGAGCGGTTGCGGTACTTCGTCCGGTCGCCACCACAGCGTACTTAACACAACGCGCTCACCCGTACTAAGCGTTACCGCCTCAATCTTGCCGTTATCATGGTGGATTTCAACAATCTCACCACTGTGTACGGGGATATGCTGTCCGTCCAGAGCAGCGCGTTGTTCGTCGCTGATCGTCAAATTTGGTGAGACGATAACGCGCGCTTCGGGTGTCCAGTGGTGATAAAGGTGGGGCATATGTTCGAGCGCCATCGGTGATGAGGCGACCAATCCCCACACGCGATCCCGATTCTCGTACCCGTCACAGAACGGGCAAGCAATGATGGTATCGCCCCAGCAGTCCATAAAGCCGGGGACATCCGGGTACACATCACGATAGCCGAGCGCCAGCACGACATGTCTCGCGGATACAGATGTACCGGCTTCGCCAATCAGGGCGAAACCCGCTTCATGGGCTTGCACATCCACGATGCGTTCCGTCCGCAGTTCAGCGCTGTTGTACACCGCGATCTGTTCCCACGCCTGTTCGCGAATTGCAGATGGCAGTAGCCCATCCAACCCGACAAAGTTATGCACCCCATGCGATGCCGCGTTTCGTGGCGGTTCCGGCGCATCAAAGACAACAATTCGTTTGCGGGTGCGTGCCAGTATCAGTGCTGTTTGCAATCCCGCAGGGCCGCCCCCAATAATGGCAACGT
>DAOTTX010000068.1:0-8972 GCA_034437515.1 Anaerolineae bacterium | reverse complement strand
ACTATACTTTTGCACTTTTTGATCAAGACCAATTTGTCAACGTCAAACTGTGTATATGATTGTTTTATGCAACACAGGTTGCCAATTTATTAGTCAATATTGATTATTTTGTTGAAATTAGTGTTTTATATTGCGTAAAGGCATAAACTATTGCCGAAGATTATTTCACCAGCACATTATTTCCACTGCCTGCACAGGCTTATTGTTATTTGGCAATATTATACAACTAAATTAGCAGAAGAGCTTTTATGATTGCTATAATTGTACTATCTATCAAAGTTTAATGCTTAAAATAAAAACCGCAAAAGTATAGATCTCCAGAGTCTTGCAGGCTCGGCGCGTCAGAAGTCCGGATCAGCCTGCCCGTAGTAGCTGACTTCAATCTGGGGCAGATCATCGACAGGCTCTTCCTCAGAAAGGAGATTAATGTTCATCATCCCGTCTTCATCCACCTGCTCAATGAGAATCGTCCATATGCCTGGATGGTTGTTGAAAACACAATCTGAGAAGAGCAAGTGGTGATGCCAGCGCTGTCCAGTGGCGTTCAATCTGTCGAGTTGCTTCAAGATTGAGGCCAGACCGAGTCGGGCTGGCGAGCTAGCCGCTGCCTCCACATTGATGGCGGCGTCACCATGAAGCATCCTGACCAATGCTTGCCCGAGCTTGACCAATTCTTGGTTCGAGTAGACCACCCATGTGTCACTATCCGTGCTATTCCCCATGACCAGCGCGTATTTCACATCTTGCTGGTTCAAGGCGCAGTCCGGCGTAAGCATGTGGAAATACCAGATCTTGCCTTGGTCCTCCCAGAGGGCGGCCAACTCCGGTATTCTCTCAACATGTGTCTCTCTCAACGTGCTCCTCCAGCGCCTGCTCGGCTGTTGAGATAGTCAGCGCACGGAAGAAACCCTGCTCCGTGGCAACGCGAAGCGCGCGTAGCGCGTCTACCACCAGGGGGCCGTCACGCCGCAAGGTAATGGAGGCGTGCTGCCCCTCGCGAAGGACGACCTCTCGTTCGCCATCCAAAGCTAGTAATCTGCCGCCTCCCTGGACGATGATCGACTGATCTATCGGCACTTGATGCCACTCCTGGATGTCGAGCGAAGTCACCAATCCTGGTGCCAGGGGAACGGTCACCCGGCCTGCGTCGGGCCTTCCCAGCGAGAAGCACAGACCCCATGGGTCCGTGCGCCGTACCGGTGACAAGAGCCCAGCCACACTAGACATCCCCACAGCGCCGGGCTCGCCACGGGTGACGATCACCATGCACACAAGGCTTGGATCCCACACTGCGCGGGAGCCTAGAGCATCTCCTATGACTAGAGCTACGTCCACCAGCGCTGATGATGGAGCGTCCCCTTCCCGCTGTACCTCCAACCGCTTGCTTCTGTACACAGCTTGGTCCGTAAACTCGGGGTGAAGGGCTACGAAACCAGCCGCCAGCCCGGCTACTGTGCCCTCCACTGGATCGGAGATCACGTTGTTTGTCCCGGTAGAGACGGGGAGGATGGGGACATCCTGGCACCCTTCGGCCACAGCTCGCACCGTGCCGTCTCCCCCTAGGACAACGATGCACCCCGCTCCGCGGTGCCGCATTTCGCGTGCTGCATGGGTCGAATCGGCAGCGGTGTTGTCCACCGGTATGCCGATGACCTGGCTCCTCTTCCGGACTCTCTCCAGTCGACACGGCAACTTCTCCAAGGCGCGGTGCGCGATGCCAAAGATGTCCGGCATCAGATACACATTGACCACATCGAGGGCTTGGAGCGCGGACAGAACCCGCTGGACGATGTTGATCTTCTCCTGAGTTCCCGTCACGCTGCCCAGCGCAACCAGACGACGGATGTCGGACCCTGCCAAGGGATTGGCGATGATGCCGACACTACCTCTCACGGCGCGCTCTTATCTGCCTGCCGCTCCAAGTGTTGCGTGTACGCCTCTTGGATACGCAGTTTCGCCTGGTGACGTTCATCTCCAAACGGACCGGCGCGCAGATCCCTAAGTGCGAGATGAGCGTCAAGCTTCCGCTGCTCGGTTTCCTCCGAGCAGTAGCCAAGCACTTCCGCGGCCGCCAACCCCGCCAACCGTCCCTCTTCCATCGCGGTGCTGGCCTCTTCGATGCCAGCGATGTCACCCGCCACGTAGACGTCGGGAACGGTCGTCTGCATATCCTGGTTGTGGATCGGAATGTGTCCGCCCAGAGCTGGGACGTACCTGAACTTACATCCAGCTAACCACGCGAGCTCTGACATAGGAGAGAGGCCGACGGCCATACACACGGTATCCACATCCAGGCTCTGGCTTGTGCCTTCGATCGGCTGCCATGTCTCGTCAACCTGCGCTATCGTCGCGGACATAACCGACTCCTCACCGTCAGCCCGCAGAATCGTGTGTGAGATATGGATCGGGACCCCAGCGCGCCGGATCTTGCACGCATGCACACCGTATCCGCCAATCTCGGGTAGACCCTCAATGACCGCAACGACGTCCGCACCCGCCTGTAGAAGTTGATAGGACACGATGAGGCCGACATTCCCAGCTCCGACCATCAGGACCCGCCGCCCCGGTAGCACACGGTGCACGTTAACCAATGTCTGCGCGGCCCCAGCGCCCATCACTCCCGGCAGCGTGCACCCAGGAAAAGCCAGTGGCTTCTCCGAGGCTCCTGTAGCCAGCACCAGCTTCTTGAAGTGGAGCAAATCGCCTTTCCCATCGTGCTCCAGAGCCAACCGGTTCCTCTCAAAGAGCCCCCAGCAGACGGTATCCAATTGCACGCTCACGCCGAGATTTTCGCTATCGCCCAGCAACTCCTCCCCGATGTCAAAGCCACGCGTGCCAGCGCGATGACTTGCCGAACCGAAGAACTTGTGGAGCTGCTTGAACAGCTGTCCACCCGGCCTCCGGTTTTCGTCGATGACCGTCACCTGCGCACCGGCGCGTCTGGCCTCGATGGCGGCTGTGAGACCAGCAGCGCCGGCTCCCACAATGGCTATCTCAGTCGTTGTCCCTGGCATTGCATGACCTCCTCAATGGCACGCCTCCCCGCTACTCTCGTCACTCCGCGTACGGCCCCCGTTATCCGCCGCTCCGATAAGACGGGAGCCGGGTTCTTTGGATCGTACGATACTGGTAGCGTCTCCGCCGATCCACCAGTACATACTATGCTAATCCGTGCGCCCGTCGCACCTGGTCCAGCATCCCCTCTGGCGCTGACCGAAAATAGCCGGCGGTGCTCTTCTGGAGCCCGATGCTCTCGCGGAGCCCAACCAGCATCTCGGCCATCTTCAGGCCCGCAGCACTGCAGTCCACCACAGGCACCCCGGTACCCGGTATCTCCCTGTACCCGTGAAGGGAGAGGATTGGACCGTAGTAACCACACCCCACCACTATCACCTCCGCCCCGTCCTCAATACAGCCGTGCGCTACGCGCTCGAAGGTAGGGATAAGTCGCCGATAGGGATCCTCAATGCTCTCCAAGAGTAGGTCGGCATCGGATGGAGGATCAAGTGCCCTGACCGGTAGGTGGATGAAGCGATCCTCCATACCGTACAGCCGCAAGTCGATCTCAATGGTGGGCACCACGCCCGGTGCCACAGTAATTACAGCGAACTTGTGGCCCAGCGTCGTGGCCAGAAGCATAGAGGCCTCGCCTATCCCCACCACAGGGATGTCGACTACCTCGCGGGCCTCCCAGAGAGGGTCTGCCCAGCAACCCAGAACGACGGCATCAAACCCTTCCTCTTGGGCCCCGATGGTGTTCTCCACGACCGCCCGGTTGTTCAGCAGCTCCGTGTACAGCGTGCGTACGTAGCCGCCTGACAAGGGGAGGTGTCTCAAGTGGACGTCGGTATCGGCGTGCGCCACTTGAGGGAAATACTCGCGCAGGGTGTTCCAGAGTGGTACTAGCTCAGAACTCCCCGATGTCGCCTCATTCCAGAAGATCTTCATTGCACGCTCCTTCCGACGACCATCATAGCCGAGTCCATCAATAGACCATTCGCCGAGCAGCCTTGACGAGATCGTCCACTTGGGGCATCATCTCCTCCTCAAGGGCAGGACTGAACGGGACAGGCACGTTGGCCGCTGCCACACGCTCAATGGGTGCATCCAGATAGTCGAACGCTTCCTCGATAATGCGGAACGCGATCTCGCCGCACACCCCAGCCCGCTCGCATTCCTCAGACGCGACGATGACCCGATTGGTCTTCTTGACTGACTTCACGATCGTGTCAACGTCTAGCGGCACCAGCGTGCGAGGATCCACGACCTCTACGTCAATGCCGTCTTCAGCCAGGATGTCAGCGGCTTCCAAGGCTTTGTGGACCATCATGTGATAGGCCACAATGGTGAGATCCGTGCCCTCCCGTTTCACATCGGCGACCCCGAACGGAATCGTGTACTCCTCCTCCGGCACTTCGCCCTTCACCTGATAGTAGAGGATAGCGTGCTCGAAGAACATCACCGGATCATTGCTCCGTATAGCAGTCTTCAGCAGTCCCTTCGCATCGTAGGGCGTGCAGGGCACGGCGACTCGGATGCCTGGTGTGTGCATAATCCAGGCCTCGGTGCGCCCCGAATGCTGGGCTGCACCAGAACGCCCCAAGCTGTTGACCGTTCGTACCACCAGAGGCACTTCGACCTGTCCGCCACTCATATAGCGTATGGCAGAGACCTGATTGAGGATCTGTTCCATACAGCAACCCAGAAACGAGGAGAACATGATCTCTGCTACTGGTCGGACCCCGACCATCGCCGCGCCCAGGCCCATCCCAACAATGGCGTCCTCCGAGATTGGCGTGTCCTTGACGCGCTCGGCCCCAAATTCGTCAAGGAGTCCCTTTGTCACGCCGAAGTTGCCGCCTATGGCAGCAATGTCCTCGCCATAGGTCACGATCATAGGATCCCGACGCATCTCCTCCTTCATTGCCTCGTTGATGGCCTCAGAATACGTGATTTCTCGCATCACGATACCTCCTCGATAAACAGGTCTTCGAATGTCTCTTCTGGCTCGGGATAAGGGCTGTCATCGGCGAACCGGACAGCTTCCTCCACCTCGGCTACTACCTCGTCCTCGATCTCCGCCAGATCCTCCTCGTCCAGCAGCGAGTTCTCTACAAGATACGAGCGATAGCCGGGGAGCGGATCGTTCTTCTTTGCCTCTGCCACGTCCTGTTCTGGTCGGTAGGTCTGAGGATCACCTTCCTCATGCCCTCTCATGCGGGGGGCGTAGCAGACCAGAATCGTCGGCCCTTCACCACATCGTGCTCTCGCAGCCGCTGCCTCCGTTGCCTCGTAGACAGCAAGCACGTCATAGCCGTCAATGCCAACACTGGGGATTCCGTATGCCTTTGCTCGTTCCGTGAGATCGCCCAGATTGATGGCGTCTGAGGTGGAGAGCGAAATCGCCCACCCATTGGCCTCTACAACGTAGAGGACGGGAAGCGACCAGATAGAAGCCATGTTCACTGCTTCGTGGAACGAGCCCCGGTTCATCGCGCCATCTCCGAAGAAGCAAACGACAATGCGTCCATCCTTCTTGAACTGACTGCCCCACGCAGCCCCCGTGGCCAATCCGATCCCTCCAGCTACGATGCCGTTACAGCCCAATACACCACAGCTGAAATCGGTGATATGCATCGATCCGGCTTTGCCTTTATTGTACCCACCCCGCTTGCCGTAGAGCTCAGCCATCATCCGGTCCATGCGCATCCCTTTTGCCAGGCAGTGACCGTGCCCACGGTGGGTGCCCGTGATGTAATCAGTCGGATCGAGCGCGGCACAGACACCAGTCGCAATGGCTTCTTCACCGATGTAGGAATGGATGAAACCTGGAATCTTACCTCGATGGAAGACGTCTATCGCCTTCTCCTCAAACTGTCGAATGCGGACCATCGTCCTGTAGAATTCGGCGTGTTTCTCTCGTGGGATCACGTAGTACCTCCTAGTATTGTCGTTCTTCATCCTGCTCTCGATACGATGCCGAGACGATTTTGTCTAGATGATCAATTGATACGGGGCCTCAAGATAGGAGGCCAATATCTGAAGAAAACGAGCAGCGTTGGCACCGTCGGTGACGCGATGGTCCACCGAGAGGGTCAGCCACATCGTTGGTCTGATCGTCAGTTCAGCGTCAACAACCAAAGGGCGCTTCTTAATGCTGCCTACGGCGAGGATCGCTGCCTCCGGAGGATTGATAATTGCGCCAAACATATCCACGCCGAGCATACCCAGGTTAGAGAGCGTGAACGTGCCGCCGGCCAGATCATCGGGTGACAACCGATTTTTTCGTGCCTTGTTTACAGCCGCTTCTCGCTCACGCACAATCTCCTCCAGGCTCAGTTTGTCGGTGTTATGGATCACGGGGACAGTTAGCCCCCGCGGAGTATCCACAGCAAGCCCCACGTTCACCGCCTGGTGCTTGATAAGTTTCCCCTCGTCATAGGAAGTATTCATTCTCGGATTCTGGCTCAGTGCTCTAGAGAGTGCGAGAATGAGGATGTCACTAAAGGAGAGGCGAAGACCCATTTGTGACTCAATCGGGGACATCAGCTGCTCCCGCATACTCATTGATTGCGTCATATCCACTTGTACGCTCAGGTAGAAGTGGGGGGCCTCTCGGAAGCTGAATGTCATCCGCTCTGCAGCGACACGCTGAATCGAGCCTAAAAGCTCTTCCTCATCTCCCTGCTGGCGGCGATCCAGAATGGGTGAGGCTGCCTGAGCGACGCGCCGTATGTCTCCCAAGGTTATTTTTCCATCGGGCCCGCTACCCTCCACCCGGGTTACGTCGACGCCCAGGTGGAACGCCAGATTGCGCGCCACGGGGGTGATCCTGGTCTTCTCGGCCATCTTCGCTCGCTCAGCCCTGGCCTCCGCATAAGATAGGACATCTTCCTTGACGATGCGGCCGCCGGGACCGCTCCCCTTGATGGCACCCAGATCCACGTTCTTCTCTCGCGCTACCCGCTTGGCGGAGGGGGAGGCTTTGACTCGACACCCACGCCCAGTCTCCTTATGTGTCGCCGAGGTCAGATCGCCGACCGCTTGATCCGAGTCCGGCGACTCCTCGACTCCATCCGACACCTCCTCTTTGCCTCTCAGCTGCAACGACGGTGTCTTCTCGCCCGGCTCCAGTATGTAGCCGATGGTAGTCGTCACTGGTACAGTCGTGCCTACGGGCGCGAGCTCAGAGCCGAGAATGCCCGTGGCCGGTGACTCTACATCGATATTGGCTTTCTCCGACTCGATTACGAGCAGCGGCTCGCCCTTCTCGACCTCGTCACCCGGCTCTTTGAGCCACTCGAGAATGGTGCCCTCCGTAACCACGAAGCTTAACTTGGGCATAACGATTTCTGTTGCCATAACCATCCCCTCATACGACAGATGCTTGCTGGAACCGGCAGGACCGGCCGAAGGATGTTTGTGGAGGGCTTTCACCCTCCACAGACGATACGATTCACGAGCAATGTCCTAAGGTGTGTAGCTGGTGAACTCGCCGTCCCTGACGATGAGGATGTGCTGCCCCTTGCCAGAGACATCGCCATTCTCGTCGAATTTGGTGAGACCGGTCAGGCCGTCGTACTCGACCTGGTGTAGGACCTCGTGGAGGGTCTCCTTGGTTGCGCCCATCTCGATAGCTTGCTTGAGGATGTAAGGGGCTTCATAACCGTAGCCTGCCTGCTCAGAGGGCAGATGGTCGTACTTCTCTCTGTACTTCGCCACGAACTCCTGGATCTGGGGGTCTGGCCTTTCCGGGTCGAAGTAAGCGGTAACATAGGTGCCTTCGGCACCCTCGCCACCGAGGTCAATGAACTGCTGGTGCTGGTTGCCGGCTGATGCGATGACAGGGACGTCTTCAAGGCCGGCGTGGAGGCGCTGATTGGTGATCATGCCGCCCTCGGCGTAGTCGGTGAGCAGGAGCAGGGCATCGGGTTCGGCTCTGGCGATCTTGGTCAGCTGAGCGCTGAAGTCCTTGTCGACGCCAGGAGCGTAGGTCTCGACAGCGATGACCTCACCGCCGAGGTCAGGGACGGCGGGGAGGGTGGCGTCGAGGAGCCCCTTGCCGTAGTCGTGGTTGGCGTACATGATGGCCAGCTTCGTGGCGCCCAACTCCTCAATGGCGAACTGGGCCATGAGAGGCCCCTGGAGCCCGTCGTGGGCGATAGTGCGGAACATATGTTCCCAGCCCTTCTGGGTGATCTCCGGGTTGGTGGAGCTGACGGTCATGACCGTCAGGCCCGCCTCTTCGTAGATCGGCCCCCCTGCCAGGGTGGAGCTGCTGCAGACGTGACCAATGACGGCGAAGATCCCTTCGTCGTTGGTCATGCGCTGAGCACACATTGAACCCTCATAGGGGTCACACATGGCGTCGCAGATCTTGAGCTCCACAGGTCGCCCGTCGATGCCGCCAGCGGCATTAATTTCCTCAATGGCCATGCGGACCCCGGTCTCCAGCTGGTTGCCGTAATCAGCGGCATCTCCTGTCATGGGGGCTCCCATGCCGAAGACGATCGGTTCATCAGTCGGCTCTTTGATATATGTCGGCCCACAGGATACTAGTAAAGTGGCGAGGACAAACAACCTCCCCACGTGAAGGAACCGCTTCAATTTGCTCACGCGCAACATATTTCCTCCTATCTGTATGGTTATCTCTACCCCAAACCCTCGTGTGCGTACCCACTCTAGGGTAGGTGAGATTGACTCCTGGATGGTATGACTCCTTCCCTCCCTTAGATCCCAAGCCTACTTCAGTCTGCTTCGCCCGTCGGTCACCTCCTTTTTATCCAGATCATCCTGTCGCCTCCTATTCCCATGGACTGAACATCATCCCTCGCGCTCCGTCGGAATCTGGGATCTGCTAGCTAGTGGGTCATTTGTCTTGAGCATCGCCATTAAACTTTGAACTGTGAAACAGCGATTTTCCTTGAAAACTGCTCCCAGAAGGCCTATTTGTCGCCAAAATCGTCATTTCG
>DAOTTX010000067.1:0-3453 GCA_034437515.1 Anaerolineae bacterium | reverse complement strand
TTGCCGTCGGTATCGTAGAGTTGGAGCACGGTATCGACCGCGCCGCCCAAACGCGAGGTGGTGATGGTGTAGGTGCGCCCGGCCACCGCGTCGAAGCTGATCCAGTCCTTATCCGCCAGTGTCTCGAAGCTGCGGGTGATGGGCTGCCCATCGACGGGGCGCAAGACCGCCGCCGTGAAGTGGTCATCCGGCTCGTACGTATCGACATCGATCACACATGGCGCCGTTTCCACCATCAACTGGTAAGCGTTGCCGCAGATGAGCGAGGCCGTCGGATCATACGTGCGGTCGAAGTGGGTGACGCGGACGTAGTACCAGCCATCCTCCGTCGCCTCCCACACGATTTGTGAGGCGGCGCTTCCGGCCTGATAGTCATCGTTTTCCCATAGCAGCGTGGCGTCGTCGCCCGCGTAGAGCTGCACGACGGTGTCCACATCGGCGGAGAGATTCAGCGTGGTGATGGTGTACACGCGCCCGGCCCAGCCGTAGAATCTCGCCCAGTCCTTATCCGCTACGATGTGGAAGGTGCGCGAGATGACCGTGCCATCGGCGGCGATGTCCGTCGCCCGATCATAGAAGTCATCCGGCTCGTAATCGTCGGCGGGCGTGATGCAGAGTTTGGTATCGACCGGGGTCTCGGTGTCATCATCCTCCTCATCCGGCGTATCAGGATCGTCCGTAGGTTCATCGTCGAAGTTCTGGCCGGAGATCACGCCCTGATTCGCTACCTGGGCGATCCCGAAGGGCAATGCATCGGCGATCTGGACTTGGAAGGTGATCTTAGCCAAACCACCATCGCCGGGCAACTCGCCAATGTCCACTACAACGGTGGTATCTCCTGAATTGTTCCCGGTGATGACCACACCCAAATCTGTCTGAACGGAGCCGACCACCAGACTTAAGCTGACATCCGTCAAGAGATCAGTGAAGCGCACGTCCAGCGCCGCCTCGTTACCCCGGTTAACCAAGATGACCTCGTAGGCTAAGGTATCGCCCAGCGAGACACGACCATCCCCATCAGCGTCCACCAAGAGGGAATCCGTCTTCGACGCATCGATGATCGGCTCAGCTCCGATCGGCGTCTCCGTCTCGTCGCCGTCCTCCGGCGTATCAGGATCGTCGGTCGGCGTGTCGGGCGTCTCGTCGCTGCTCACGATGCCCTGGTTGGCCACACGGGAGACGCCCGCAGGCAACGGATCGTCGATCTGCACCCGGAAGGTGATCTCCGCGCGCCCATTAGCGGGCAGGCGGCCAATCTCTATCACAACCTGCTCATCCCCCGCCGTGTTGCCATGCATCACCGTGCCGCGACTGGACTGCACCGATCCGACCACTAACGTGGTGTTGGGATCTAGCGTGTCGCTGAAGACAACGTTGGTCGCCGCCTGGTTCCCTTGATTGAGCAAGGTGATCTGATAGCGCAACGTGTCACCCGGTGAGGGCAGATCATCGCCATCGGCATCTTCGTAGAGCACGTCCCGCTTGGTGGCTTCCAACTCCGGCGCGGCCACCACCTGGGTGTCGGTGCGATCCCCTTGATCCGATGTATCGGGATCGTCCGTGCGGACGATGGGGAAGTTCTCGCCGCCGATCAAGCCCTGGTTGCTGACCATCGTCACATCATCCGGCAGCGGATCATTAATCCGCACATGGAAGCTGACCTTGACTTCGCCGCCGTTGCCGGGAATCTCGCCGATATCGACGGCCACGCTGACATCGCCGGCCGCGTTGCCGCGCGTCACATCGCCCTGACTGGTTCTCACTGTGCCCGTGATCAACGTCGTGTTGATATCGACAAAGTCGGTCAAGTAGGTGGCTAATCCGGGCTGATTCCCCGTATTGATGATGTTCACCTCATATAATAGGGTATCACCTGGCGAGGGCACGCCATCGCCATCCGCATCCACCAGCAGCGTATCCCGCTTATAGGCTTGGATAACGGGCGCCGCCTTGATGCCCGTCTTTGTCTCATCCCCACCTTCTGGCGTGTCAGGATCGTCGGTCGGGACGTCTGGCAGTTCATTGCTGCTGACCCATCCCTGATTGGCGATTTGCTGGACGCCAACCGGCAGGACATCGTCGATAACGACACGGAAGCTGATGATCACCTGACCACCATTTCCAGGCAGCGTGCCAATGTCCACGGCGACGCTGGTATCGCCCACCCCGTTGCCCTGAGTGATCGTAACCGGCGGCGTGTCTACCTGCACCGTGCCCGTCACCAGCGTGGTGTACGCATCGGGCGTGTCCTGGAATACAACGCCGGTCGCGGCAATGTTCCCATAGTTGATCAGGGTGACTTCATAGAGCAGGGTGTCGCCGGGGCTGAACGCTCCATCGCCATCCGCATCAACGGCCAGGACATCGTTCTTGAGCGCGACAATATCCGGCACTGCGGTCAGTTCGGTCTCTGTGGGGTCATCCTCAACCGGCGTGTCGGGATCATCCGTCGGCTCGTTCGGCAGCTCGTTGCTGCTGACCGTCCCCTGGTTGATGATTTGGGTCACGCCAGAGGGCAGCGGATCATTGACGGTGACCTGGAACGTAATCACCACGTTCGTTCCGTTGCCGGCCAACGCGCCGATGTCCACCTCTACTTCGACATCACCCGCCGTGTTGCCTTGTACAACAGATCCCTGGCTTGTCTGCACCGATCCAACCACTAAGCTTGTGTTCGGGTCGGGCCGGTCGTTAAAGATGACGCCCGTGGCCGAAATCCCGCCCGTGTTGGTGATCATCACCGTGTAGGAAAGCGTGTCCCCTGGGCTGACTTGGCCATTACTATCGGCATCCACAACCAACGTATCCTGTTTGGATGCTTGCAGGAGAGGCGTCAGGAGCACATACCCCGTGTCCTTGGTGACCGTGCCACCCGCCGGGACTGTCACCGTCGTCGGATCGGTGCTGCCCGTGGTCAGCGCAGCGTCTTCCGGTAGATCGTCATCGTCTACGTCGATGACCACATCGCCGGCCGGGACCGTAGCGGTGTACTGGCCATTGGCGCCCGTGGTGACGGTGTAGGTGACGCCGTTGGTATCGGTGATGACGACATCCACGTTGGGCAGCGGCGTGTCAATCGCGGGGTCGTAGACGCCGTCGCCATCCTCGTCGATGTAGAGCGTGCCGGTGACTGTGCCGACCTGCACGTAGCCTGTGTCATCCGCGACCGAGCCGCCCGCCGGGACCGTCACCGTCGTCGGGTCCGTGCTACCGGTGGTCAACGTCGCGCCGGCAGGGAAGTCAGGATCATCATCGTCCACATCCACCGTGGCCGTGCCAGAGGTCACGCCTGTGACGGTATACGCGCCGCTGGCATCCGTTGTGACGGTGTAGGTGACGCCATTCGTATCGGTGATGACGACATCCACGTTGGGTATCGGCGTGTCAATCGCGGGGTCGTAGACGCCATCGCCGTCCTCGTCGATGTACAGCGTGCCAGTGACTGTGCCGACC
>DAOTTX010000066.1:0-3419 GCA_034437515.1 Anaerolineae bacterium | reverse complement strand
CCGGCCCAGTTAATGGTCTGCTGACCTACGCTAACAGGAACATCATCTACCTCTTGCCGGATACAGACGGTTCCCCCGTACCTCTCATCGAACTAGGCGAAAATGTGCTGGTGGATAGCATCAGTTGGCAGTCGAATAGCAACCCGATTCCGAGCGCGGTCAACACTGTCTCCGCAGACAGTGCAACGTCCGTAGAGTGACAATGTGGTAACGACTCAGCTTTCCCCCCCCCACCCCGGCGCTAAAGCGCCACCCCTCCCCGTAGGGCAGTGTCTACGCGCCCCACTATCGCCATTTGGCGGCGGGAGGGAGGGAGGGGTTTACCCATTAATTCGGAGGATTTTCCCCAAATATGACTTTACAGCGCCGTTATCCCAAGTTGACTCTGCTTCCGGTAGTAATTAGTGTGCTGTTCTTATTCTTTGGCTGGATACAGCTTCAGGCACAAGAAACTATCGGGCCGTGCGTCGGTTTCACACCGCAGTTGCAAGTTGGCGGACAGGGAGCCGTATTACCCGGCCTTACGAATAGCGTACGCGCCCAACCCGCCATAGACGGTACAGAAGTCGGTCAAATCGACGCTAGCACAACATTTTCCGTGCTGGACGGCCCCACCTGCGTGGATGGGTTCACTTGGTGGTATGTGCAGGCTGGGAGTTTAGAGGGATGGACGCCCGCCGGGAACATCGCTAGCCGTTTCCTAATCGCCATTGGCAATCCGGTTCAACCAGGGAACACGGGCGGTAATCCGGCCCAACCAGGGAATACAGACGGCGGGCAGGGCCAGGAAGGGCAGGCTAACGTTGCGTTTATTCTGGATGCGTCCGGCTCGATGCAAGCCCAACTCCCCAACGGCGAGCGCCGCATTACCGCCGCCCAAGACGCGCTACGCCAACTTAGTACGCAGCTTCCGGCGAATGTCAATGCCAGCCTGTGGACGTTCGGGCATCGGGTGGGCAACAGCGAAGCCGAGCGCCCGCAGTCCTGCCAAGACATTGAGCAGTTGGTCCCGCTTGGCCCGGCAAATGCACAGCAGTTTCAGTCCGCCGCCAGTAGTGTAACGGCCCGTGGCTGGACTCCGCTCACCAGTACCATCGAGCAGGCCGCCAACACGCTGCCGCCCGCGTCCGACAATTCGATTATCGTGATCTCGGATGGAGAAGAAACCTGCGACGGCGACCCCTGCGCTGTGGCCGAAGCCCTCCACAACAGCAACATTGAACTGGTAGTCAACACCATTGGCTTTGATGTGGATGCTACCACCCGCGAGCAACTCCAATGTATCGCCCGCGTCACAAACGGGCAATATTTTGACGCCGCCGACGCTGACGAACTCAGTGTCGCGCTCCAGGAAGCCAGCGCCCCCCCCACCCCATCGTCACCGCCACCAACCGCCACCCCGACGGAAGCACCGGGCGGCGCGTATGTTGCGGTAGATAGTAACGGTAACGTGCTGAATCAAGTGACCATTGAGGTTGAGAACGTCGCCACACTGGACGACTTTACCGGTAACGGTCGGGCTACGGTCCCCGCCGGGGAATACCGGGGCCGGGTGCGCGTCCCACTCGCGGACGGCGTAACGCAAAGTATCAACCTACAAGATACCGGCCTGACGCAAGTCGGCCCCGCCGAGGAGCTATTTATCAACGTCGATAACTACTTTGGCGAGCCGGTCACCTTCCAGGTGGCGAACGGTGCCGGGAACCTGCTACCAAACGCACAAATCAGCCTGTCTGGGCAGTATTGCATCGGGGATCCCTTCGCCACCTTCACCGGGGAGGCGATGCGTTTCCGTACCACCGGCGGCAGCCAGCGCCTTTGCCTGACCGTCACCACGAACGGCGAAATCTTCCGCCCGCACACCGTCAACAACCTAGACATCAACGCGCTGACGCAGGATGTGCAGACGCTCACCGTCTACGATGGACTGACGTTCCGCACGGCTGGCGCACAACCGCCGGGAATCGGACGAGTGCAGGCGGTCGCGCCGAGTGGTGAGCCATACCCCACCGGGCGCAATCCGTTTATCATCCCTACCAACCTGAATGATATAATCTGGTGGCGCTCCCCCGATACTACCGCAAACACCTTCTTTTATACCGTGCCGGGTGAGGTGGATGTTAGTTTGGGCGGGACAGCTCGCAGCTACCTAATGACCGTGAGCATAACGGGCGGGCAGGTGACGCCTGTCGCTATCGCCCAAGATGCGAACGGCAATTACGTCGCGCCGGAAACATCCGAGGCACAATCCGAAAATGATACCACCCAGCCAGCCGATGTAATCTTCTTTGATGACTTTGAAGCCGCCGATGTGAGTGACCTACAACGAACCTACAGCGCCTGGGAAAACTGGGATGTGGTTGCCGGAACGGTGGATGCCATCAACGCGACCCGCGCCCGTAATGTTGACGATAACTACGGGGTGATGGTAGACCTAGACGGCTCCAACCGATCCAGCGGGGTTATCACCACCAAAGAAACGTTCTCCCTACAACCCAGTGACTACACCTTCAGCTTTGAAGCGTCGTCCAGCCGTGGCGGTGATGGCGATAATACTTTCCGGGCGGTGGTAGACGGTTTTGTCGATGAAACGATCACGGTATCCACTGAACAGCCGATGCAGCTTTATACCTATACCTTCACAGTAACCGCCCCTGCTGAGGTGCAGATCACGTTCGACCACACCCTCACCCCCGGCGATAACGAGGGCGCGTTCATTGACAATGTGTCGCTGGCCCGTGGTATCCCGGTAGATGGCAGTGGTCTGGGCGATGCTGGCGGCACCATCGTCTTCGAGAGTACGTTCGAGACGGGCGACGAGAGCTGGACGGTCGTCAACGGCGGCACGGGACCGACCCAACAACTGATCGATAGAGAGAGGGCTATCTGCTCGACGGACACCGGCAACGGTGTCTATGCTTTCCAGGCTCCGCCCGGCTGGCAGCGGGACTGGTCCCCGCTGTACGGCGGCACGTTGGTCTATGAGATCCGCAGCGACCCGGACGACACCGCCTACGAGGATGTTGACGTGTACCTACTGGGCGAAAACGCTATGATCACCTACGATCACCCGACCAACCCATCCGCCACCAACTTTGAGCGGATTGAGGTCCCGCTAACACCCCAGGCCGGATGGACCTTCAACGGCCAGCCACTCGACGAAGACGGGCTACGGGACTTTCTATCCAACACGCCCCGGCTACGCATCCGTGCAGACTATCGGAACGCCGTCGGGGAGGAAACCACCTGCTTAGCGCGTGTAACCCTACTACTGCCCGCAGACGCAGACACAGCTGGCCCTAATGACGGCACCCACGGCTGAGCAAAGCGTGGATCATGGATGACGGCGATGCTGAAGCGCGGTGCCTTGTCAGCAACTTTGCAATCCGCACGCACCAGATCATGCCACAGATCGGCCC